>JAQGHQ010000068.1 GCA_028288765.1 Gemmataceae bacterium
GGGCAGGGTCCGGGCGTAGGGACGGTTGCGAGGGTGGCGGGTGCGAGACGCAGGCGTTCAAGATTGACGGGGCCGGAACGGGGGTGGTACGGTGACATGCGAGTCCTCCGAGAAGGGGGAATTCACAACCCGGGCGGGGAACTTTTCCAGGGCACCCCGCCCGGGTTTTCGTGAGACGGCCGAGAACCGACCGCCGAGGGCAAGTGTAGCGTTTAACGCTACACTAATTCAACCCCCGTTCGGTGGAAAATGTTGAAACTGGCGGTTTCATACGTGCCCAAGCGCCGACTCTCCGGGACACTCAGCGATCGGCTCAAGTCCCTGCTCGCCGAGCAGAAGCGGTCCGTGACATGGCTGGCGGGTGAGATCGGCCAACACCGGGTCTCCACTTCACGCATCGTTAACGGGCAGGCGACAGATCTCCCTCTCTCGACGCTTCGTAAGATCGCGGCCGCGCTAGGGGTATCGGTCGGCGACCTGGTCGATGAGGGCGAATCTGCCGAGTGATGGTGGAAGATGCCGTGACGGGACGACCCCCTCGACATCGACGAGGAAGATGACTAACTAAGCCCACGACGCAGTGGGGTAAGAAATGACCGGGCCAAAGCGGTCTTCACGTTCACCGACCTCTGCGGAAACGCGGAGGTCGTGCTGTTTCGTATCCTCGGGGAGTGTGAGGCCTGACGAGCTCGCGCTGCAACCCTGCAAATCGGCGGTTCGCACTTCCCGAGGGTGAAGCCGTGGGACGACACAAAAACCCGTTCCCGCCGCATCCGAAGCAGCACGGGAAGCGGATGGAGGTCTGGTGGAACGGCACGTGGTGGTATCTGGGGATGATCGCCGACCAAGCGGGCTGGCAGGCGGAGTATTCCCGCCTGCTTGCCGTCTGGGCCAACGACCTGAGCAACCCGGGCCGACCGCCGACCCGCCGGACGCTCGCCCGGACCCCTTCGGCCGATCGTCTGCGCCATCCGTCCGCCGGACTTAGCTTCCAACCCGTCCCTATAGCTTGTACCGTTCGCTTCGAACTACGCACACAGGGGGAGAACGCATACCGTGTCACCTTCACGGTCGAAGGGGAGACGGAGGCCGAGGTCCGGGACATGGTGACCCGGGAGCTGCGACGGCGGCACTGGGATGTCGAGGCGAGGGGGGAAGGGCTCGTCCTGGTGTACGGATTCACGCCGGCCGAGGGCCCAACCGAGCCGATCGCCGGCCTCACCGTCACGATGTGCGCGAGTCAGCCGGGTGTTCCACCACCGTTTCCCGGACTCGGGTACGATGAAGGGGTGAGGTGCGAGGTCCTGATCCAAATGGAGCCGGGCCTCGGACGGGGAACGTGTGCGTTGCCATCCGGGCCAGGACCGGAGCCGCCATCGCGAACGCAGGCGTAAAACGGCCGCCTCAGCGTTTTCCAGAACCGCTCGATCGGTTTCAACTGCGGGCTTTAGCTCGGCATCCGTTCCGAAAGCGACATCTGCCCAGTGCCCCAGCTTTGCCGTCGTGTGGCACGTTCCTCTCGGTCATGACGACTCCCTCTTACGTCGATCCTGGGAGACTGGGATGTGAGTGGTCTTTTGGCGCCGGTGCGGGGGGCGAGCCTCCGGTGGGGGGAATCGAACCGCTACTACCCGTACTGAGGCCTCCGAGGGACAAGAATAGTGACTGGATCGATGCGAGCGGGTTGCCGACGAGGGCTCCGTCCGGCAAGGCCTTCATGATCTCGCTCACCCCGACAGCCTCTCTTCCCAACAAATCGCAGAGCACCTGAAGCCGATTCCGTTGGGCCTCGGCCTCGAACTTGCTCTTCGCCGGATGGGTCGAGGCGATCCAGACGGCGTCCACCGCCTCCTGGATCTTCGGTGGCAACTGCACCTCCTGGATCTCGACTCTGTCGACCCCCATCCCGTAGTCAGTGAGACGGGGTTCGAGTTCGGCCTTCAGCTTCCCGGCGATGACATCCGGGGTGGCCGGCGTCGGGTCATCAGTTTTGGGCCGGCCGCCGGCATCGTCCTCGACATGCAGGCAACTCGCCGCCCGTTTGGAGACGATCAGGAACGTGCTCGTCCCGGAGATCAAAGTTCGCAGGCATGTCTCCGCTAGTGTCTGGACCCAGATCTCGGCGATCCCGAGGTGACCGCGGGGAGTGGGGGATGCCGCGGTGGCCACCCCGGCGGCCGGGATCATCCCCGTGTCCCGAATGGCGTGGACCTCCGAATCGATCTGGTAGAAGTACCGCTGCAGGTCGCACACCTGCCACCACAACGCGACCTTGATCGTCAGCTGAACCGATTCCCGGGTAAGGACCCGCTCATCCCGGAACCACGTCAGTTGCAGGGTCAGCGGCACCCGCCCTCGGAGTTCCTCGCCGAGCAGCGGGTAGATGATACGGAGACCGCCACCACTGATCGGGCCATAGATTTGCTCTGCAATCCGCTTATCCCGCAGGAAGATCAGCCCCTCGTTCTGTTCCCACGTCACGAGGCGGGCCAGCCCGAAGAACAAGGTGACCGGATGCCCGGTGATCGCTCGGTGCTTGGCCACGCCCAGGTGGGCCGCGAAATAAGCGCTGGCGGATGCCAGGACGACCGAGGCCGCGACAATCCCGATGAGAGTGGAGGAGGGCGAGCCCCGAGAAACACAGATCATAAGGCTGATTGAGAGGACGATCACCCAGAACGCGCAGAACCCGGCCACCGCAAGCCCCAACCGCAATGGGTCCCGCCAGAGTGGCCTCGGGCCGGAGCCGGGGCCCGAAACCGGCGGTTCTGGTGGCCTCGCGGGAGCACAGTCGAACAGCGGGGGAGAGATTGGGACAGGGGGCCCCGGCGGGTGAGATGGCGGGGTAGATGAGCAAGACGATTGGCTCGTGGGAGAAGGCATCGATGCGTCGGGTACGGTCCGAGTGGAGTTGGCTTGATCGACTTCCTCGGCGAGGGCTGAGTGGGACGAGGAACGGGAACCTCCTGCGCCCCGCTCTGCCTCGTCAATCTGGGACAGCGCCGCCCTCGGGGGCGGTTCAAGGGAAGGGCTAGTCGGGATTGTGAACTTCCATCGGCAGGCCGTGCAAACCGTTCGCTTTCCCGATTTTTCTGGGGGCGACTTGTATGACTTGCGGCAATCAGGATTTGGGCAGACGAACCGAATCAACCGCTTATTCGTCATCGCGCGCTCCAGAGCTGGGAACCGTGAGACGGTGCGATGATAACAGGTGTGCAACCGCCGAACAACTATGTCGTTAAGCCTCAATCCCAGGAGACGCCAGTCGTGGGGAACCACCTCCATCATGGAGGCGGTTGCCGAAGACGGTAAACGACGGGAGGTTGTGGCTCTCAGGGCCGACCGAATCCCGATGTGGCTGGCCAACATCGACGTCAAGCGGGCCGGGAAGGGGAAGGATCCCGCCGCGCGAGTCGCCCTTCAAGAAAAACTCGACCGCTACCAAGACGAGGCTGCCGCCGTCCTGGTCGCGCACTTCCTGGGCGTCAGGGCTCCAGCTCCAGGATCCACAGCGATGGAATTCGGCCGGCGCGAAGCGTCACAACCTCACGCCACTTACCGTCTTCGGCAACCGCTGCCATCATGGCAATGGTTCCCCAGGACCGTCTTTGTAAGCGTTTCGAAAAGGACGAGACCACGAGCCGTTTCGGGACACACAGGCCGGCCCCGAGCGCACGGGCCGTGGACGTCCGGCGTAGGGGCGGCGTTCGGGTCGCTCCTCGGGCGGAAGGACGGGGGCAATTGTTAGCCGGGGGTGCAAACTTTCCCTTTCGGAGCTCCTACGGGCAATTTGCTGATATCGTCGGTTATGACACCGCAGGCTTCTATGAGTAATCCACGTAGCACAAGCTCGCGGATCTGCTTCCCGAATTTCCCCGTGGCATCCGCCCGGCCCAACCTGTGAGCGATCACCTTGCGAGGGATTGCCACACCTGACTTCGAGGCAACCATGATTATTCGCTGCTGAGTAGGTGTCAGGCGGTCACCTCTGGCGCTTCTCACAGGGAGAGGGAGATGCGCCGGTTCACCCTCCTCGTAATGCACAATCACCTTCGTCACCCGTCGCCCAAAGCGCAGTGCCCCGGTGCGCTCGATCTCGTCTAAATACCTCCCGCCAAATGGAGAAGTGATGGGGTCGTTTCGGCCGCTCGCTCGATTCGTCCGAACGCGCGACCTGTGCCCGGCGTATCCCAAGTACGGCCGCAAACATCGCGATACTCAGTACCGCTTTCCCCCCACTGTCTGGAGTCTCATCATGCCGCGAAACACCGCGATGTTCTTGGGGACTTGTTTGCTGTTGGTCGGCCACGGCTTTCCCGCAGCCTCCGGTGACCCGCAGGAGGATGCCTTCAGGAAGGAACTGAAGGCAATGGCAGGCAACTGGAAGCCCATCTCCGCGGAGAACAACGGGGTCAAAGCTTCCGAGGACGACCTGAAAGACACCCGCTGGGCGCGCGACGCGGACGGCAAGTGGGCCTTCCGGCGGGGTGACAAGACCGTCCTAACGTGGGCTGTCAAAGCGATCGACGCGACGAAGAAGCCCAAGACGATCGACATTGAGGTGGCGGACGGCACGCACAAGGGAACGGTTTACAAGGGTATCTACGAACTCGACGGGGACACGTTGCGGATCTGCTTCGCCCTGCCAGACCGGGACGGGCGGCCCACGGAATTCAAGGCGGGAAAGGGAAGTGTCTGCGCGCTCTCCGAGTTCAAGAAAGAGAAGCAGTAAGCAGTCGCCGGGACCGGCCGAACAGGGTCGTTCGGCGATCACTTCTCCATTTGGCGGGAGGTATTTAGCAGGAGGGGGGCGACAATTTGGGGGTGTGTCGTAGCCATCCATACCTCACTGCCGCTGGGGCCACCGTAACCTGTATCTGGATGGGTTCTTGGGTATGGGGACGAATTCGAGTTCGGCGGACCGCCCATCTCGACTTCTCCGCACTCTGGCGAATGAGCCCATGTGGCCTTCGAAATCGGCTGGCCCGGCCGTCGCTCCCGAGTTCAACTGGGATTTCGGCCCACGAGCCTGCCCCTTGCGTCGATCTGTTCGGTATGGTCCAATCAGTCCCGTCCAGTGGTTGAAAACGGCCAGGCGCCTATCCTTTCCCGCTCCCCTGAGACCGCCATGTCGCTGCCCAGCGAACCCGCCCCGGGGCTCACACCCGCACCGCAACCGCCCGGACCAACCGACGGCGGTGGTGTTGATGACCCTTCTCTGGCGGATCCGGGTCACATTCCTCCCGCAGGAGAACCCGATCCCGGGCCGGTCCATCGCCTCCACACGCTCGTGTCCGACGAGATGGGTTCCGGTGATGGTGAGTCGGACGGGGAGGGGGAATACGAGGAGGTCGATGAGTCCCCGGAGGGAGCGGCCGGAGACACCAGTGGCGTGGCCGAGGCGGGAGCCCGGGCGGTTCGGATCCGGCGGCGGCGGCGAAGCGTGACCTACACCTTCATGTCCAGTCGCATTCCCCACTGCTTCTCCGCTGCGACGACGGCGCCGTCGAAGGCGGGGAAAACGGCCATTATGGACGGCGCGTTCGGCTTCGCGAACAGGGATTCGAGCGTGGTATTGCCTGCGACGAAGGGGGTCGGCGGAATGGCCTCGTTCGGCACCTTCGGGTCCAAGGATGTTGCCCTCCAGGTCACGGGCATGCCGTAAGGCCCAAAAAAGGCCCTCCACACGCAGGGCGTGGGATACACGGTCTCGGGAGCCTCCAGTGAATCGGCGGGCCGCGTGACCCGCCGGTAGACGGCGAGCCGCGGGGATTTGCTCATGACCCCCTCAGCGCCACAGTACGTGCATAAGGTGTAGGGGTTCGGGTCGGCCGCTCCCTGAACGGTGACGAAGGGCCGGTTGCAGAAGAAGCAGATCGTACCGACGGGGCCAGTGACTTCGGGCATTTCTTAACCCTCACCCGTGAGGAGGTCGGCGTGGACGAGCTCGACCAAAAAATCCGGAAGTATAGGAATCGCGAGGGCGCCCGTCGCACGGTCCTTCAACGGGCGCTGGTCTCCATCGGGGCCGTCGTGGGAGGCGTGCTCCTGCTGTCCCAACTCAAATCGCCGCCGTCCTTCGGCGATCGCGGCATCTCCGCCAAGCACGTCGGAGACCCGGAGATCCCGCCGAGGAGTGCGGGCGCCGACAAGGCGGGGATTATCCCCCACGCCCGAATTGGTGGTGACTCGGCAAAGTTCATCGGGGCGTGGAGCGAGCGAATCGTCACTGAGAAACCAAGCATACTCGAAGTCCTCATTGAAATCGAGCTCAGGGCCGACGGGACATTCAAATCAGAGATGGGGGCTGATGGCCCTGATATTCACGTAGCGGTTTAAAAAACCACAGGACAACTATCGGCCACAACATATGAGAAGGTCACGGCGAGTGGCAATTGGCAAGTCCAAGACGGGGTGCTGGTGTTGACAACAGAAACTGTGGCCTGGCAGAGGGGGCCGGTTGGCGAAGGATTGAAATTCACTCCACCTCGGCTCGCTCGCGGAAGCCTCGCCTACAAACTCATCTCCGCTTCGCCTCAGCACCTCGTGCTGCAAGATCCATCGGGCGTGGGCACCACCACGATGGATCGAATCAAGTAGCCGCCTCACCCCCGCGTTCAACCCCCGCCGGGCCAGCCGTTGGCGGGTGGTCTGACCTCGGCCGTTGGGTCCAGGTCGGCCGGGGCATTGGTGAGAAAAAGAGTCAGCGAGTCATACCCGAATGTCGCCTGCGGCGGCGGCGACCCGGGCGCGTACTGTAGCGTGGGCATCGGGTACAGTCCTGGCGGTCCACCGTTGATCAGGGTGGCGTCCAAGCTTGTTCCGGGGAACCAGCTCGTGGTTGAGAGACGCGCGAGGTTGTTCCCCGGAGTCACCGACTTGGCCAGGGCGACCCCGACCCGCGCGTCGGTGCCGGCAAATGCGATGGCCCCCTTCGATCCTTGAGGAACGGATGGCGGCGTGGTGGACATGTTGCTCTGGCCGATGGCGGACAAATATGGCGGACTGGAGAGGACGTATCCGTCACGCAGTGGGACATCATGACAGTTTTCAACATATAAGTATGTACCGTTCGCCGACCATTCGTGGTCGACGCCGGTTGTGGAGTGGGCCGGACTCGGGAAACTGACCGTGCCCCCCAGGAAGACGAACGCGCCGGTGTTGATCGGCGCCGGGATCACGGGCGGGGTCAGGCGTTTTTTGGCTTGGAATCGCGTCGTCTTCTGGCGGAACGGGGCGTGGACGCGGCCGATCGACACTGGGGATTTCCCCTGTGCCATTTCAGAGTCAGTTAGTGCTATCGGTAGTGCGAACGTACCGGGGTCGTGGCTAAACTCATCATCGGTCCCCCATGCCGTATAGCCCTCGGCTTGGGCGTCGTCGGGAAAGTTTTGGTTGCTGTCCAATGATCCGAATGGCATCAGGTCGATCCTCCGGTTGCGGCCGGCGGCGGCGCCTGGCCAGTTGGGGGCTGGAACAACATTCCCTGCGTCGTTCCCGTGTTCGATAGGCATGCGGCGATGAGGTTGACCAGGGACGACCTGGAGACTCCATCGGCGGGAGGTTGTGGGTTGGCAGCCGGCTTGACGCCGGCACCCAGGAATGTTTGGTTGGGCGACCGTGTGAGTATCGTTTTCCCGTCGTATTTCAATGTCGGGTTTTGCCCTACATCCGGAACCAGGGTGACCTTGGCGCCCTGTATGTCAGCCACACCCGAGGCGTAATTGAATGGGCCGCCAACCACGTTATCCTTAAGATTCCCGAACACTGGAGAGGTTAAGAAGGTCTGCTTGATGCCGCTTCCGGAGATCACCCCAGAAAGATAGGCGCTAGAAATACTCTTCTTATATAAGATTGTAAATTTGACAAATGAGGCATCTGGACTGTACTCGATCTGAATGACCCCAGCAGGCGGAATAAACCCCTGCCACGACCGGTTTTTGATCACGCCGAACGCTGCCGCCGCCGCGACTTGGTACAAGTCCGACATGCGAGTCCGGTTCTGCGGCATACCGTGGACAATGACGGTAACTTCATCCTCAAGTTGTGGCAATATGTTGTCTACAGCATTGGCAATGTTGTATAGCCTGCTGAGGTTATTGAGTACAGTTTTTCTATACGACCAGAAATCTGACCACCCAGGCATGTTGACATCCTCGTTCTACTTGTGTTCGGCTTCGGGTCTGTTGCGAGGCTCACCGTGGGGGTTCTGCAGCCATCGGAAATTGTAGTATCGCTCTACTTGGCTCAGCACGCCGCCCAGTGGCGAACCGGATGCCTGGAGAGACTGGCGGTGAACCAGCTGAACCTTCGTCGCCCCCGAGAGCACTCCGGCGGGAAAATTGGCGTGCTGCTGGCGGTCCTCGCATCGCCAGGTAATCTCCTGACCGTTTTCGCTCCCGCTGACGTCCACCCGCCTGACATAGCCGTTCGCGATCGGCGGGAAAACCCACGACCTCAGCGCGTCGGGGTTCAGCCCGACCCCGCCATACACTGCATCGGCCCGGAAGATGGATGTGCCCTCAGTTATCCTCACGATACCATATTGCTCGTCTAAATACTCACTTTGCTTGAATCGATTTGATAGTAGGGCCGGCGTCGTCCCGGCATTAGCCAGAGATTCGGCAAGATACGTCTCGACTTGGAAGTTGCAGAACAGCGACGCCACGCCAACGCTGTTGGTGATGTGAAACACAATCGGTTTCGGGCCACCATTGGCGTCGCACGGGGCTCCCGGCACCGGAGACGCGACCAGTAGTTCATTGACGATGCCGGTGTTGAAAAAGCAGAACAGTGGCGCCCGCGGCGTATTCAGCCTCTCGCGTATGACCCACGCCGTCATGTTCGGCGGGACAGAGGCCGGCACGATGCGATATTCAAACCGCGGCACGCCGCTGGCGACCCCCGCACTCGGCGAGTTCACGCCCGGCGGGTTGGGGATCGCGCTGCCGTCCGGCTGGCGGTCGACGTTGGTCCGCAGGTCCTGGGTCGCCCCCAGGCCAACGACCTGCGACAGGTTGATGGTCGGCGGCAGCCCGGCCCCGGGGAATCCCCGCAACCCGGGCGGATACTGGGCGGCAATAGCCGCGTTGTCGGCCGCCGGTGCCCGCGCAAATCCACCGATCCCGGCGTCGAGGTCGATTCCTGGGCCGGCCTGTGCGTAGGATGTCCCCGGCATGTTGCCGAATACGTCTATCTGACCATTAACCAAGAATCCGCCATTTACCGTACACTTTGTCCACAGGAAATCCGTTCCCGACTCGTCGTACACCGCCTCCATCAGGCACTCGAAGTTGCCGACGGGCTTCAGCCATAGCCGTAATACAGGATATCGATGGCAATGCCTCCACAAGATCCGTGATGGCGCGGCGGGATAGACCGCGACTACAGTGGCGTGTCCTGCTCCGCCAATTCCCGCACATCGATCCACTGGGGCGGGAGCGGGCGGCGGGAGTCGTCTACCGTCACCCACGGCCGGCCGAAGATCCGGGACGCCTCGGCAATGACCGCCTTGGCTACCTCGGGCTGCGCCCACTTTTCCACCTCGATCCACAGTTCGCCGGTGTCCGGGCGAACGTAGATCGTGAGTCCGTCCAGTTCCGCAGCGGCGAACCTGCTGAGGAAGGCCATCAGCCGAGCCAGTAGTGGGCTCGCCACGGGGTCGCGGGCGTAGCGGATCGCCGCCTGGCGGTTCAGCGCGTCGGCCAGGGAGCGGGACTTACGAGATGGCTCCAACTTACCCTCCGGTCGCCCGGCCCGGCGGCTGGCCAACTCCTCCTCCAGGGCCGTCAGGCGCGGGCGGATGTCGTCGTGCTGGTAGCTCTTCCCCGTGAATTGCTTCTGGCCCCAGTTGATCGTGTCGAACATGCCCCGGCCTAACGGGTTGAGAAGGTGGTTCTTGATCCACCTCCCGGTCTGTCGGGGTAGGGGACTGTGGTCCGCTTCCCGGTTCTTGATGTCCCGGATCTCCTTATCGATCTCATCGTCGGACATGCCGCCCAACCCGTGCGTGTCCTTGTGCCCGGAGGACGGCGTGAGCGACCCCAGGGCGAGCCCCGCCCCCACCGGGCCACCGGCGACCCCGCCGGCGATGCGGCCGACGAGCGTTTTGGCTGCCGTTTTCGCTACCGTGTTCGCAGCCGCTTTCGCGGTCGCGCCCAGCGCGCCACGCTGGGCGGCCTGACGCGCGGCCCAGGCGCCCGCCACGCCGAAACTTTGCTCGCCTTCAACGGATGACGGGTGGAATCCGTGCCCCTTCAGTTCGGACGTGGAACCCGAACCCCCCCTGTCGCCGCCGCCTGCCGCCAGGGAGGAGTCGCCATCGGCGCCCGGGGGGCGCCCGGTGCTCGGTGCCCCCCTCGTGTCGCGCAGGCCGGTCGCGGGATCGATCATGTCCCGAGGATCTTTCATCGACAGATTCGGCGCGGCATCGGCTCGGGGCATCCCGTTCAGTCCGAGTCCATAGCCCTTGTTGACCGCATCCTTGAATTGCTCCTGAAGTTTCTTTTGACCCTCCTGCCATTGTCGTGCTCGCTCCTGGGCCTTGGCGCGCTGCGGTGACACGAACGGCTTCGCCGGACCGGGCGGCTTGTTACTCAGCGCTGGACTCTGGGCGATGTCCCCGCTCTGATGCCCCGGCCCGATCACCACCTGTCCCGAGTCCCGCCCCGCCGTGACCCCGGCCCCCGGGGTGGCCTGCGGCGGCCGGTACGGCGCGGTGCTCCAGCGGGTGTTCACCGGCGGCTCGTCGAGGTGGCTGGGGGCGGTCGGGCCCATCGACGGTGCCGGCCTCGGACCGGGGGCGAACGTCGTCCGCATCGGCGGCCGGGCGCCCGGTGAGGCCGGCGCTTCCGCCCCCGGGGTGCGGCGAGCTTCCGGCGGCAGCAGTTCACCCTCGCCCGGTCCCGGCAGCGGGCCGAACCCGCCCTGGAACCCCGCTCGTGGCTTCGGGGTGGTTCCCGCCGCGGGTGAGTTCCCGGTGGTTTGCGTCGACGCCGTGGGATCTGTCCCCGCGTACCGGACTGGCCGCTTCGAGCTGAGGGCATTGAGTGCGGCGGCGAGCGCGGAAACCCGATCGGTGCCCCTGGCGTACCTGGCGGCGTGACCATCGCCAACTGGCAGCCCTGCCGCCGGTCCCTCCGCGCGGCCGCCGAGCAGATGGTCTACATCCCGAACTCCCTGTCTCGTCTGGGGCGGAGTCGCGCCCTCGTCCATCAGCCGACTGACGAGCGGGGCGGCCTCGGCCGGGTGGAGGGGGCCGGTGAACCAGTGGAGGAGACGCCGGGGGTCGGCAGCACTTTTCGCGTAGACCGACAGCCCCAACGTCGGGTGCTGGTGAAGCTCCAGGCTGAGCGGCTGGGTCTCCCACGGGGCAACGTAATCGTGGGCGGCGGTCCCGACGGTCTGGGAGTATCGCCGGACCACCTCGGCCAGCCCGGGACGGCCGTGCTCGTCCAGCCAGTCGGCGTAGGCCCCGCCGGTGGTCGCCTCCCCTGGGTTGGCGTGGATCGCCCGGTGGAAATCGGCGTGGGTGTAGCTGGCGTAACGGACCGGGGCGGAGGCGCGAACGCGCCCTGGCCGACTCAGCCGGTTCAGGGCTTTGGCAATTGCCAGGGTGCTGGACGACGTGGGCATGGCGGCTCCCGGAAGGGGGGACGCGCAAGTCTAGCATTCATGGCGGAGGGTGCCGGCCGACGATCGGCCAACGAAGTTTCGTATTGACGTTGTGGCGCGGCGTCACATCCGGAGCATCATTCCTAGCCGGTCCGGACGACCGTTGGAGGCCCCTCGGAGCCTGGCGATTCCGTGAGCAGGGTGTACAGTGGCTGGAGCTCCGAGGACCGTTCCGTTCACGGTGGGATTGCATATGGCCGACGACCAACCAGACTACCGCCGCCGTGGGACCTTGGCACGGGCGGTCGGCATCCACGGGACCGACACCGAGGAGGAGTATTACTCACACCCGCTGGTCGTCCTGTTCCAGGGGGCGGTCGCCCTGACGCCGCTGGCGACGGCTGCGGGCGCCGCGGCTGGCGCTGCCTTCACTTCGGGGCTGGTGTTCTGGGGCTGCTCCGCGTTGGCCGCCTTGCTCGCGTGGCCCTCGCTCGTCGGGCTGGTCGGGGCGCTCCGGCTCGTCGCCGGGATGCAGACCGTCGCCCTGATCTACAAGGACCGGGTATTGGTCCAGCGCGGGTCGTCGTTCGAGGACGTTTCCTGGGACGATGTGGAGTCAGTGTACGTCCGCACTCGGGCAGGAAACTCCGACAATTTGGTGTTCTACGAACCCGGCAGCCGGTTCGTGCTCTGGGTCGGCACGGCCGTACCGCTCGCGAAGTTCTGGACGGAATGGACAGAGATGCATACCCGGGACGGGCGAGTGATCCGCCTGCCCTCCACCATCTCGGACTACGACAACCTGAGCCGGGCGGTCCAGAGCGGGGTGTCATTCCGGGCGTGGCCGCGCGCACTCGCGGATCATCGAGCTGGTCGTCCCGTATCGTTCGGTCCACTGACCGTGGAAGCCGAGGGGCTCAGGATCGGGAGCTTCCGAATCCGGTGGGCGGACCACCAGTGTACGTGGAGCGAGGGCGGCCGGGTCGTCACGATCAACACGTCGGGAATGCAGGTGGGGCCGGCCATCCTGACCGAGCAGGTTCCGAACTTGGCGGTGGCAGCGTACCTGGTCAACCAGATCAGCACAGGGTCGGTGAATCCGGCCTCAACCGATGAGTCCTGAGTCAGCGCTGATCGAACCCGGTGGCTCAGAACTCAGGCGGAGGCCGATTACCACCTGGTCGCGGATCAGCCGCGCGGGACGGCCGGCGTCGCGGGCCGCTGCACAGTGAAGGGGGCGACTTTTTCGAGACGGCCCCCGACGGGGCCGACGCCTACCTGCTCGGCCACATCGTCCACGACTGGGACGACGCCAGGGCCGGCCTGATCCTCGACAACCTCCGCCGCGCGATGCCGGCCGGGGCGAAGCTCCTGCTCGTCGAGTACGTCTTGCCGGAGGGCGATGGGGCGTGGTTCGGCAAGCTGCTCGACGTGCATATGATGGCCGTGACCGGGGGCCTCGAGCGGACCGCGGCGGAGTACCGGCAACTCTTCGCCGCCCACGGCTTCCGGCTGACCCGTGTCGTCCCCACCGCGGGCGACATCTCCGTCATCGAGGGTGTGCCGGCCTGAACCCGAGAAGGACTCGCCATGAACGGGTACTACTTCCGTCGGCCACCGGCTCCGCCCGGCGGCCGTAAGATGCCCGCAGGAGGCGATCCGGGTTGCGGGGAAGGGAGGAAGCCTTGGCCGACACGAGCGGACCCGGCGGGCCGGGGGAGGGCGGGTTCGACGAGGTGCCGGAGGCCCTGCGGCCACTGGCCGCCGCCCTCGGACCCGCCCGGACCGTCGAGCAGGTGGCCGAGGCCCTGGTCACCCACGGGTTGCCGGCCCTCGACGCATGCGTGGCCGTCCTGGCCCTGCTGAGTGAGGACGGCACCGAGTTCTACTGCCCCCGCGTCGCCGGCTACCCGGAGGACGTGGCCGACGCCTGGCGGCGGTTCCCGGCCGACGCCCCCGTTCCGATCGCGGAGGCGGTGCGGGAGGGCCGGCCGGTCCTGCTCGATACCCTGGAGCAACGGGCGGCCTACTACCCGCCGGGCCTCGCCCTCCCGGCGAATCGCGTCGGCCGGGCCCTCGCGGCGGTCCCGATGCGGCGGGGGGATGTGGTCGGCGGGCTGGGGTTCACCTTCCCGGACGACCGGGCCTTCGGGGCGGGCGAGCGGGCGGCCTTACTGGTGGTGGCGGACCTGTGTGCGGCCGCCCTGGGGCGGGTCCGGCGGGGCGGGCTCGGGTGCGAGGTGCTGGTGGCCGACGACGAGCCGGCCCTGCTGGCGATGCTGGACTTCGCCCTCCGGTTCCACGGGTTCGCGGTCCGCCGGGCGGCCGGGGGCGAGGCGGCCGTGCGGGCGTTCGGGCGGCACCGGCGGACGGTGGACGTGGCCCTCCTGGATGTGCAGATGCCCGGGATGGACGGGCCACGGACGCTGGCCGCCCTCCGGGAGATCGATCCCGCCATGCGGTGCGTGTTTATGAGCGGCGACACCGGCCCCTACACGGCCGAACAGCTGCTCGCCCTGGGGGCGGTCCGGGTCCTGCCGAAGCCGTTCGCCGGCATCGACGCGGTCATCCGGGTGCTCCGTGAAACGGCCCGCGGGTAGGTCGGCCGGCGGCCCTGGCCGGCGAGCCGTTGCCCGGCGGGTTATTTGGGCAGCCCTTGGGGCAGGGCAAGAACCTCCAACTTCCGCCCCACCCTGCTGATCTGCGGGGCCAGTACCGCCGGGGCTAACTCGAAGTGCATGTCCAGCGACTTTGTCCGCTTCAACGCGGTCAGCGTCTCGACGTCCACCTTCTCCAGCGGGCGGCCGCCCGGCTTCAGTTTGTACAGCCGGAGGTGGAGGCCGGCGGCGGTGGCCAGGCTGGCGTTCGGCACCTTGATGACGATCTCGGCCGCCTTGGCCCGAGTGACGTGGTGCCCCTCCCCCGCGAGCGGGCCGCCCTGGGCCGGGAACGATCGGTGTTCGAACGGGTCGGGGATGGCCTGTACCACCTCCGTCTTATCGCCCCGGGCGGCTTCGTAGAGGAAGTGCCCCGTCGGCTCGTCGTGGCCGACCAGCCCCCCGGCCACCTCCGTCGCACGGACGACCTCGGCCTTACCGTCGTCCGTCACACGGACGACCAGATGCAGGTACGACGTGCCCGCCGGCACCGCCACGGCGGCCGCCACGGCGTGTCTCCGCTGCGGCCCGGCCGACTTCGGCGGCGGGGCCGCCGACCTGGCGGGATCGACCGGCGGCTGTACCGGTCCGCCAGCCGGGACCGCGACCGCCGTTTTCGCCCCCTTGAGGTGGTCCTCCATCCGCCCCCCGGTGCCGGTGACCGTCTTCTGGACCTGGGCGTGGTCCGGCATCGTCGGCAAAGCAATTGCACTGGCCGTCTTCGTGACCTTCAGCCCCTGTTGCAGCTCACCCGCCTTCGACACCTTCCCCAGCCCGGCCCCCGACCCGGCTGTCCCCTCCGGCCGCTGGCGCGGGAACAGTAGCGGGGCCGACAGGACGAACCCGGTCAGCCCGAGGGCGACCGCCGCCGCCGACCGGCGGGCGAAGTACCGTGTGAACCGAGCCATGATTCGGACTCCGTCTCAAGTTGGTTGGTGAGGGTGGTGGGTGATCGCTCGGCCGCCGGCCGTGCTCACGGCAGGCTGTCGGACCAGGGCCGGGTGTCGTACAGCGGGGTGGCGAGCCGGCGGAAGTAGATGCGGTCCATGGCGAACCCGGACGGTTTCCGGGAGATCAGCCCGAGCCACTGCTTGTTCCGGATGACGACGTCCGACACGCCCCCGGGGCCGTCGTAGTGGCAGGGCAGGATGACGTCCCCGGGGCCGAGGTTCCACCCCCCGACCCAGTGGGCCGCCCAGCTCCCGGTCAGCCCCGACCCGGTCGAGAGGAGCGTCCCCAGGTAATCCGTCCCCCAGTTCGTCGTGTTGTAAACGAACAGGTCGGTCTTCCCGTCCTTGTTGGCGTCGGCCGGGTACAGCCGGTCCCCCTTGGTCAGGTGCCACCCGGGGACGTTGGCCGCCGCGGTCCCGTCGTCGTACCGCTTCACGAAGGCCAGGTCGGTCCCGGTCGGCTGGACCATCAGCAGGTAGGCGTGGGCCCAGTCGGACCCGTTGAACACGTACAGGTCCGACTTCTTCCCGCCGCCGACGAAGAACTGGTCGTGGGTGTTTAGCGTCCACCCCGGGAGCGACCCGCTGAACAGCTTGGCGTCGGACAGCCCGGACCCGCTCGACTTCAACATCCCGAAGTACTTGACCCCCCAGTTGGTCCCGTTGAACACGTACAGGTCAGACTTCCCGTCCCCGTCGAAGTCGGCCACGGTGAACTGGTCGCCCGGCTTCATCGCCCACCCGGGGACGGTGCCGTCGTAGCGGTGGACCCCGGCCAGGTGCGTCCCGGTCGAGCGAAGTACCCCGAGGTACGGGGCCGACCAGTTGGCCCCGTTGAACAGTGCGACGTCCGCCTTGCCGTCGCCGTCGAAGTCGCCGACCAGGATCTTGTCACCCGGCTTGAATGTCCAGAACCCGGGGACCGCCCCGTCATACCGGGCGACGCACTGGAAGCCGGTCCCGGTCGAGTGGAGGAGCCCGAGGTACGGGGTGTTCCAGTCGGCCCCGTTGAACACCACCAGGTCGTCCTTCCCGTCCCCGTCGAAGTCGGCGACGACGTACTGGTCGCCCGGTGCCGGCTGCCAGATGTTCCCGCCCGGCCCGGCCGGGACGACGTTGTTCGCCACCCACGTCAGGTCCAGCCCGGCCCCGCCCGATCCGGCGCCGCCGGACGGGGCCGGCTTGGTCCCCTTCGTCCGGTAGGCGGCCAGATCCTGCCCATTGTGGACGAGCAGGTCGCTCCGGCCGTCGCCGTCGAAGTCCCCGGCGTAGACCTTGTCGAACGTGTGCTGGGTGTACGGGTACAGGGCCTTGCTCATGATGGTCGAGCAGACCGGGCAGAACGGCGGGGTGTTCCCCTTCATCCGGCAGCTATCGACCGGGTGGAAGATACCCGACTCCCACGTCCCGCCGCCGACGAACAGGCCGGTCGTGCGGTTGGGGTCGCCCGTCCCGGGGGCGGTCGGGGCCGGGGTGGCCGGATCGACGAACCGATTCCAGTACACCTTGCTGCGGTCGCCGACGGTCGAGATGTTGTTGTTGTTGATCGCCGCCCCGGGGTACTTCCCCTTCCCGCCGGCCGAGTACTCGTCGGCCAGTCCGCCGATCCCGTGCCCGTACTCGTGCGCCAGGACCGGCCAGTCGACGCCCCGGGGGACGACCTGGAGCCCGCCCCCGCCGCACCCGCCGTAGCTGTCGTCGTTCAGGATGACCACGACGTAGTCGTAGTGGGGCACCCACTTGGCCAGGGCGGCGTTCCGGAGTGCGGGGGTGGTCGGCGACTCCTCCAGCCAGCAGTGGGCCCACGACCCGGAAAAGACGTACTTCAGGGCGGAGTTTTTCGGCGTGATGCTCTTGACCGTGTCGTCGCTCGCGTCGGCCGGGGTGCCGTGCTCGTCGTACACCTTCCGGGTGACGCCCGAATCGACCGAGATCAGGTTCACCCGGTAGACGTTGAAGGCGTTCTGGTTCTCCTGGAAGAAGTCGTGGCCGAACACCCCGTTGACGATCAGCCGATCAACGTCGCCGTCGAACTTGGCCTGGTCGGCGACGGCGTACCCGTCGCCGAGGACGGCAATCACCCGCTTGGTGCCGTCCGGGCCGTTGTCAATGACCTTGGTCACCGAGTCAGCCCGTGCCGTCCCTCCGGCGCACAGTGCCAGTGCCAGTACCGGGAGACGGAGTTGTCTGATCATGAGTTCCCTTTCGTCGCTGTGGTCGACCGCGGGGCAAGACCGCCGCACGTGAGCAGGCCACCGCAGCCGGGGATCGGCTCCCGGTGCCCGTGAGACCGCATCGGCGATGTCATACTATGCAGTCAGCCATTCAAAAAACACTTTTTTCTGATAAGATTACGAGTTATGCAGTTGATCGTTTTCTGGATGTTTTTGGCGAGGTTCATCCTTGCCCATCTTGATCGAACCTATCCGACTTCCGGCAAATCGCCCTTGGTAAGGAACCTGAGAAACCCCCGCAAATTTACCCGTGCAAAAGACTGAATCTATATTACTATATAGATGATAAGTATATTAACACTTACTGCCGGTGAATATGGAATCGAACTGGTCGCTCCTATCCCAGTGGCCGGGGTCGCCGCGCCGCCGGCCCCCCGCCGGCCGAACCGGATCGGTGTCTCCTCGTACTCGTTCTGGCAGTTCAAGAACAACGACCTCCGTGACCTGGAGGCGTGCATCGACCTGGCCGCCGAGATGGGGTTCGACGCGGTCGAGGTACTCCACCGGCAAATGACGGACGAGACCCCCGGCTACCTCCAGCGGCTCAAGCGGCGGGCA
>JAQGHQ010000086.1 GCA_028288765.1 Gemmataceae bacterium
TATCGATCACCCGTTGTGGGATTCCGGCGTTAACCGTGAACGTCTCGAAAAAGTGCCTTAGCGAGTGAATCACGAACCCGTTAGCCCGGCCGACCGGCATCCCGAGCCGGCCGACGAGTCGGGTGAATTGCTCGTTCAGTCGTTTCACGTTGATGTGGTGGCCGCCGTCCGGGAACTTTTTGCTCGGCGCGGCCGTGAAGAGCCAAGGCCGTCGAGCCAGGGAAAGCGTCTCGAGCACAGCCCGCAACCGAGGATGAATCGGCACCTTCCGGGACTCCCTCGTCTTCGTCTGCGCCCCGGGCCGGGACCGGATATGGATCCACCCCGCGCTCAGGTCGACATCCTCGGGTCGGAGTCGCTGGATCTCGCCGGCCCGCATCCCGGTGAACGCCAGGACTGGCAACTGGCTCAGGAGCGGGTCATCGGCCGCGGCTAGTATCGCGTTCACCTGCGCCAGGCTTGGCCCGTCCTTCGGCTCGAGCGGCGGTTTGTTCAGCTGAATATCAGCGAGAGGGTTGTCAGCGATGAGTTTCCGGCTCCGGGCCCACTTGAACAGCTGCTTGATGATCACCCCCTCGCAGTAAATGGTCTTCTGGTGCCGGATCTCTTTCCGCTCTGCCCGGTACCGGTCGAAGTGCCCGGCGGTCACCTGGCCGAGGCGAGTCACCCGATGCCGGTCTAGGTACGCCATGAAAAGGTCGAACACCCCGCGGTACTTCACTACCGTTTTCCGGGCCCGGTCCTCCGTCTTTAGGTAGAGCATGTAGTCATCGATCGCCTGACGCACCGTCACGGCCGGAGGCGGCTGCAGGTACGTCCCGTGGGTCAGGTCGGCGGCCAGCTTGGTCGCCCGCTCGACCGCCACCTTCTTGTTGCTCGTCTTCAGCGACACCTTCCGGTGGACGTTCTCCTGCCAGAAGTCGGCCACCCAGGTCTTCTTCACCCCGCGCGGGTAGATCGTGACCCGGTCTCCTACGCGGATGCGGTTCGGGTCGTCGGGCATCAGCTCCACTCCTTGCCGGTGAACAGGATCTCAAGGGCCTTGTCTCGCCAGATCAGGGCGTGCTTGCCTCGCTTGCGGTAAGCCCCGTCGAGGCGGCCGCGGGCCATCCACTCGTAGACAGTCTTGGGACTTCTCCCGAGCAGCTCGGCGAGTTGCCGGGGGGACAGGACGGGCGGGAACCGGGCGGCGAGCTCAGCCACGAACGGGCGGGCCAACTTGTCGGGAGTTAGGGAGTGCTTCTTCGTGCTCATGGCAGACCGGGGTCGGGGGATGAATCCGTTCTCCCCCTGATCTTGCCGGTTACTGCGAGTTGGTTCTGGGACACAGATCCGGAAATCTGTGACCCGGTTCGGACGTGCCGGCGGGCGGTCAGTCCCGGAGCCGGGAGATCGTGCGCCGCCCTCCGGCCTGGCAGGTGCGGATCCACTTGTGCAACCGCCGGACGGACTCGGGGCCGATCCTCAGGTAGGCGGCCTCGGTCGCGGACACTAAACCCCGCGGCGGTCGGCCGGGGAACCGGCCGCGGACCGCCCGGTCCAGGTGAATCAGACGGAACATCTGGGCGTACTGAGCGTGGTGGCCGACCCCACCGAACCCCGAGGCGAGCCCGAGTTCGGTCGCCTGCTGACGCTGGAACTCGCGGACCCGACGGAGGAGGTCGTCGTCGCCCTGGAGCGGGTAGTGAACCGGGATGAAGATGTGGACCCCGTGGCTCGGGCTGACGAGGGCGTCGCCCGGGAGCGGGTTCGGCAGGAGCGGCCCCTGGGGGTCGGGCAGGTCCCACGTCGCGAGCTGCACCAGCCCCCAGCGGTCGAGAAACTGGCGACGGCTCCGGCGAACGCGGCCGTGGTCGTGGGTCGTTCGTCACGGTGGCCCTCCGGGTCGCCGAGCACGACCGCCCGACGCAGCGGAAACCGGGGCCGATCATCCGGCGGCATTGCCTCATACTCCTCGCCGAGCTGACGGACCTCCTGGAGGAACAGCGGTTCGGTCAGCAACCAGCCGACCACGCCCAGCAACCGGTCGGTGGCGGTGTCCCCCCTCCCAGCCGCAGTCCGGAGCATCCCCAATTCCCGGTCATTCCAGCCGAGGGCCTGGACCAGTTGGGGGTCGAGCTGGAGCGGCTGGTGGGTAAGGAGGTGGAAGGTGATAATGTCCGAGCCCCATACGCCGCCGATCCCCTGCTCGCGGCAAATCCGGCTGAACTCCCGCTCGGCCGCCAGTCGGGGCTCGTCGAACACCCGCTCCATCGCCGGCCCCTGGAGTGCGGCCTCCGGAATCGCGTACGACGGCTCCCCGGCCGGCAGCGCCCGGACCCAAGCCGGATGACGGCGGCCGAAGTCCTCCAGGGCTTCGTTCGTCCACCGCGGGAGTGGCGGACCGGGAGAGGAGGGGGAAGGTGGGGGATAGCGTTCGCGGGCCATGCGGATTCGTTCGAGCTGGTGAGGGAGCGGGGGATCGAAAGACAACGCCGTCATTCTAGGGGTCGTGTCGCGGGGACCGACTCCCGCTGGACGGGGCCGGGCCGAGGGACCGGGCCCGTCGGCCTGTCCCCCGGTCGGTGGCGGAGCCAGTGCCGGGCGAGGATGCGCCCGAGTAAGTCGGCGACGGCATCTCGTCCGTTGAGTGTGAGAGCGGCTTTGTTCGAGGGTTTGTCGGGCATTGTAACGGCTCTGAACTGACTCGGCTGAGGGCTGAGCACCCCGAGTGCCCGGCCCCAGCCGCGAGAACTAGACATTCTGACGTCTGCGCCGGCGAGCCCGGCGCCCCGGGTGGAGGACGGACATCGGCCCCCTGGTGACCGGGGCCTTGCTCGATGGGTCCGGAGTTCGACACGTTCGAACCAGGATCCTCCCGACCGCGGGTGATCGACCACGAGGTATAGGGCAGCCCGCCGGCATCGATGAAAGCTGCGACGGGTCGGTTGGTCCCGACGGCGCGGGCTGAGATCGTGGTGGGGCGTGTCGATCGACATAATCGGGGGCCGTCACCACCGGGAGAGGCGGTTACACCGTGCGAAAGGTGGGCCCCGTATCCGGGTGGTGGCTACCCTCCACGGGCCGTCCGGGGCGAAACCGGCGACGGGTGGGGAGAGGAATCAGTTAAGCGGCCCTTCACAATATTATGACATAAGAATAACTATAATTTAGATAGTCGTATGCGTCCCGGCCGCCTCCTTCCCCTCCATCGCCACACCACAGTTCCTGTTTCTGCTGATGGTGACTGCATGGCTGGTCGCTGGGGCATGGGATTGGCGGTCGGCCGTTCGGCCGGGTATTGTGTGCGTGGACGGCCGGATCGCATGCCACTCACCCGACGCAACCATGCCAGACCGTATTGCCCCACAGGCACTCCTGGACTGGCACCAGACCCGACGCCGTGAAGGTGTGCGGACGGTGGCCGTCCTCGTCGGCCCGTCAGGCCCCGCGGTGCGGGCTTGGCGATCGTGGGCGGAGGCATCCGGCCGGCCCGTCGCCCAGGCCGCCGCCGGGGACCCGCCGGAGATCGCCCGGCGATGGGTGTCCGAGGCCTTCGGGTCCTCAGACCCGGCCGCCCTCGCCCATAACTGGTTACGGGCCGTCGCCGGCACCGCGGGAGGCCCCCCGCCCGGCCCGAAGACCCGCTACGACCTCGACCGCTTGTGGCGGAGTCTGCCGGTCGACCCCGCCTCCCCTTCGCCCGCGGTCGTCTACCAGCTGCTCGCCGCCGCCATCGACGGCCGACCCGCGGACCCGACGCGGCTTGTGTCGGAGGGGTCGGCCGACCGCCCGGGCAGCCCGGCCGGGCTGCCCCGGGTGTTCGCCGGCGTGTGCGGCCTCCTCCCGGGGGACCGGTGGCCGGCCCTCCTGCTCCTCCCCGCACCGGCCGCCGACCCGACCGCTCGGTTCGCCGCCGCCGTGCGGTTCCTGGCCTCGCTCGCGGACGCCGTCCCGACGCTACCGGTCGCGGTCGCCGTGCCGGCCGATGTGTACGCGGCCGGGGTCCCGGCGGGCCGGACCGACCGGACCGCGACCCTCGCGCGGGAAGGGGCGGTGGCCGTCCCGGGGGTGTCGGCCGGAGAGCTGACCGCCCGGCTGCTGGCGGCCGGGGTGGACCCGCCCCCGCCGCCGGCCACCATTGACCGCCTCACCGCCGGCGGGCTGGCGGCGGAGGTGGCCGCCGCGGCCGACGACTTCCGCAGCGTCCACGAGCGGTTCCTGTTCGAGCAGCTGGAATGCCTCCCGGAGACGGCCGGGCTGTTCCGCCCGAACCTCGGGCTGCCGTTCGCCCACGGCAACCGGCCGGCGGAGGCCGACCTGGTGTGCGAGCGGCTGAAACTGGTTGTGGAGGTCGACGGGGCCCATTACCATCTGAACCAACCCCAGTACCGCCGCGACCGGCGGAAGGACTGGCTGTACCAGAAACACGGCTACCTGGTCATCCGGGTCCTGGCCGAGGACGTGGTCGACGACCTGGCCGTGGTCCTGTCGGCCGTGCAGGAGGCCGTCGCGTTGCGGCGGCCGGTGTGATCCGGTTTCCCCCCCGCCGAGGTGCCGCCGGTGAGTGACCCCGCCCTGCTCGACCCTCCCGCCGCCCTGCCGCCCCCCGCCCCGGACCCGCCCCAGGGTGGGCCGCTCGCCAACCTGATCCTGGTCCGGTTGCTGGCCGCCGGGAAGACCCCGCCGGCACTCAACTTCGTCCGGAAACAGGTCGGCGACCTGTTTCCCCACCCGCCCGCGGAGGAACGGTTCGGGGACGCCGTCCGCGGGCTGCGGGCGGCCGGTCTTCTCCCCCCGCGGGGACAGCGGCTCACCCCCGCGGGGCGGGCCCGCGCGCTCGCCTACCTCGGGGTGACGGACCTGCCGCCGCGGTGTACCTGGCCGGTCCTCCAGTCCCGGTTCCTGGTGCCGAAGGCGCTCGGGTTGGCCCCGGGATCGGACGAGGCCGGGCAGCTGGCCGATGGCAAGACGTTCGTCCCGCGGCTGCTGAAGCGGGAACTGCGGCTCCCGGTGGGTACACGGAATACGCCCCGGTCGGTCCTCGAAGCGATCGTCTGCCGGGAACTCGGGTTCCCGGACCTCGTTTCGGTGGACGCACTCGTAGAGGCCGTCACCAGCAAGGTCCTGGGTCTGGCGGACCCGCTCCCCCGGAAGAAGGCGGAGGAGATCCTCCCGCGGAAACTGCTCGGTGCCAAGACGGGCGGGACGGAGGGGGCCCGCCGGGCGGTCCTCGGCCGGCTGACCGCCCCGGACGGGCCGGCCCTCCCGGCGGCCGCGCGCGAGACCGCCGCCCCGGAGGCGGAGGCGTTCGACCTGGAGGCGTTCGCGCACACGGTGGCGGCCGCCGCCCGCACCTGCCCGACCGGCCGGTTCGGGGAAGACAAGGTGTTCATCAGCCACGTCTGGCGGCAACTGCACGACCACCCGCAGATCGGCCCGCTCGGGGCCGCCGGGTTCAAGGCAAAGTTACTGGACACCAACCGGGCTCGGTTACTCACCCTCAGTCGGGCCGATCTCGTCCAGATGATGGACACAGCCGACGTGCGGGAGTCCGAGATCGGGCACGGCACCGGGGCGTTCCACTTCGTCCTGCTCGGGAGGACCTGACCCATGCCCGCCGCCCAGACGATCCGAACCCCCATCCCTGCCGCCGGCCCCCGCGCGGCCGCCTTCTGCACCCCGGCCGGCCCGGACGTGTTCAGCGGGGTCGTCCACGGCAATCAGGTCTGGTCGCCCGACCCGTTCGACGTGGAGACGGTCCACGCCGACGCCCGGGACGAGTTCGCCCGGCTGCTCGCCCGGGCGTCCGCACTGGACCCGCCGGCCTTCGGCAAGTCGCTCCTGCTGCTCGGCGAGGCGGGGAGCGGGAAGACGCACCTGATGCGGGCGTTCCGGACCGCCGCCCACGCCGACGGGACCGGATACTGTGGGTACTTCCAGCTCCGGTCCCGGACCGACAACTACGCCCGGTACGTGCTCAGCAACCTGATCACCTCCCTGGAACAGCCGTACCAGCCCGGGCTGCCGGACACCGGGTTGAACCGCCTCGCCCGCGGCCTGCTCGACGCCCTCGACGTGCTCCCGCTCGAGGACCGGCAGCGGCTGACCGACGACCTGCTCGACCCCGCCGAGATGGCCGGGCTGGTCCACCGGTTCGCCGACTGCGCGGTCCAGTACCCGCAGTTCCGCGGGATCGACGTGAACGTCATCCGGGCGGTGCTCTACACCCTGCCGAACGACGGCCGGATCCGCCCGCGGATCCTCAACTGGCTGCGGTGCGAGGACCTGAGTCGGTACGACCGCGAGCTGATCGGCGACCTGGTGCCCCGGCCGCAGCCCGAGAAGCCGATGGAGACCATCGTCGACCTCGGCCGGTTGATGCACGCCGCCGGCTCGGCCGCCTTGGTGTTGCTGGCCGACCAGATCGACGTGGCGCTCGAACTCGACCGGAAGGACGAGGACCAGGGGGAGCAGTTCCGGTCGGCCATCGGCACCTTACTGGAGGTGTCGGACAAGCTCCCGACGGCGGTGGTCGTGGTCGGCTGCCTGGAAGACCTGTTCACCCTCGGCCGTCAGAAGCTCCCGGGCTGGATGCTCGACCGACTGATGCACGATCCCGAGCCGGTCAAGCTGGCCGGGAAGCCGTCCCGGGAGCAGATCGGGACGATCATCGGCCGGCGGTTAGAGTACCTCTACCAGGCGTTCGGCGTCCTGACCGACCCGTCCAGCCCGACCGCCCCGTACACCTCAGCCGACCTGAACCTGCTGAACGGGATGCAGACGCGGGTCATCCTCGAACACTGCCTCCTTCACCGCCGGGAGTGCATCCAGGCCGGCACGCTGGTGCCGTTCGCGCCCGGCACCGTGGTCGTCCCGCCGCCCTCCCAGTCGGACTGGGAACAGCGGTGGAACGAGTACCGGAATGGGAACCAGAAGACGATCCTCGGTGACGAACCGTATCTCGCCGGGCTGCTCGCCTTCGCCGTCCGGACCGCTTCGGCGGAGATGCCGGGCGGGGTCCATTTCGGGGCCGACCCGGACGGCCGGTTCGTGTCGGTCGAGGTGCACGGGGCCGGGAACGCGGTCGACAAGTTGTATGTCGCCGTTTGCGACAAGTCGACCCGGGGCGGCGGGCTCGGGAAGCAATTCGAGGAGGTGGCGAGAAAGGCCGGCGAAATCCCGGCCGTTCTGGTCCGGTCGACCGCCTTCCCGAGTACCCCGGGGACCCAGGTGGTACAGGAGATGGTCAAGCTCGTCGCCCCCCGGGGGAAGGGGCGGAAGGTGGTCGTGAGCGACAGTGACTGGCGGGCGATGGCGGCGTTCCGCGAGTTCCACACCCGCCACCACACAGACCCCGGTTTCGCCGACTGGCAGCGGACCGACCGGCCGCTGTCCGAACTCCCAGCCGTACACGCTGTCCTCGCCCTCGACAAACTCCTCTCCGCACCGCCCGCCCGGACACCGGCCCCACCGGCTCCCCCAGCGCCACCCGCCGGTTTACCCAAGCCGACCGCCGTCCCGCCGTCCCCGCCACCCCCGGCCGACCCGACCGCCGTCGTCCGCCTCGGCCAGACCCGCGGCAGTTTGTTCGCCGCGGTCGAATTCCGGCCGGCCGACTTCCGCCGGCACGCCGCGTTCCTCGGCGGGTCCGGCAGTGGCAAGACGACGGCCGCCCTGACCGTTGTCGAGCAACTCCTGCTCGCAGGCGTCCCGGCCGTCCTTCTCGACCGGAAGGGCGACCTGGCCCGGTACGCCGACCCGGACGCCTGGACGGACCCGGAGCCCGACCCCGACCGGGCCGCCCGCCGCGCCCGCCTCCGGGCGGCCGTGGACGTGGCCCTGTTCACCCCCGGGGCGGCCGACGGCCGGCCGCTCGCCATCCCGGTCGTCCCGCCCGACCTGGCCGCCCTCCCGGCCGCCGACCGGGAGCAACTCGCCCGGTACGCCGCCGCCGGGCTCGGGCTGATGATGGGGTACAAGGGGAAGGCCCCCGACCCGAAGGTGGTCATCCTTCAGAAGGCGATCGAGCTGCTCGCCGCCGCCCCCGGCCGGCCGGTCACTGTCCGCGGGCTTCAAGAGTTGGTGCGGGACCGGGACGACGCGCTCACGGCCGCGTTCGAGGGGTACGAGGACAGGCACTACCGGAAGCTCGGCGAGGACCTCCTCACCGTCGCCGCCCTGCACCGCGGGCTCCTGGAGGACGGGGACCCGCTCGACGTGGACGCCCTCCTCGGCCGCGGGTCGTCGGTCGTCCCCGGCCGCACCCGGCTGACGGTCATCAACACCCAGTTCCTGGGCGACGCCGGGACGACCGACTTCTGGGTGGCCCAGTTCCTCCTGGCGATGGACCGCTGGCGGGCGAAGTCGCCGGCCCCGGAGGGTGCGCTCCAGGCGGTGTTCCTTTTCGACGAGGCGGACCAGTACCTGCCGGCGGTCGGCAAACCGGCGACGAAGGGGCCGATGGAGGGGCTGCTGAAGCGGGCTCGGTCGGCCGGGGTCGGGGTCTTCCTGGCGACCCAGAGCCCCGGCGACTTCGACTACAAGTGCCGGGACCAGGTGCTGACGTGGCTGATCGGGCGGGTCAAGGAACCGGTCGCCATCAACAAGCTGAAGCCGATGCTTGCCGGCCGGCCGGACGCAGCGGCCAAACTGGCCGGGCAAGCGGCCGGCGACTTTTTCCTGGTGCGGGAATCGGACGTGTCGACCGTGCGGGTGGACCGCAACCTGATCCCGACGGCGCAGCTCCCGGTGGACCGAATCCTGGCTTTGGCACGGGGACAACGGCCCGGCGGCGCACACGGCCCCAAGCTCTGAGGGAAGGACGCGCGGCCGGTGTGAAAAACGCTCCGGAAGCGGCGGCCGGAGTAACACAAATCCGCGTTGTTCACGCACGGCTCGTCCGCCGACCGGGCGCCGCACCTGACCGCGGCGACCACGTTTTCGAGCTTCAAGGCTTGGCCGGCCACCACAACCGGTGGGCTTTTGAGCTCGAGTTGACGGCCGGTTTCAAGTCACCCGCTCCGACTCGTAGTGCCCTTGCTCCGGTCAACGCCGAGGGCGCGCGATCCAGCCTCGGCGGGCCGGCCGCGGTCGTCAGGTCGTGGAGGCCCGCCCGCCGCCGACCACCCTCGCCCCGGTCGGCTCGGTATGCTACAACTGTCAATGAGATCATGTTGATCAGACGGTCGATCTTCAGAGTACTCGATCCCGGAGGCGTTCGATGCCCGGGTCATGGCCGCACGCGGATCAGCTCGCGGACCTCGTCCGGCGCCTCCGGGACTATGATCCGCTCGCGCCGGCTGAGTTGGCCGCCGCCGTCCTCGAACCACTGATCGAACATCTCCGGGATAAGAATCCGAGGGTGGACGACCACGCCCGAATCACGGCCGCCGGGGAGGCGGTCGTGTCGCTGATTCGTAACCCCGCACAATTCGACCCCGACCGAGGGGACTTGCCCGGTTATCTCAAGATGGCCGCCCGCGGCGACCTCGCCAACCTGCTGGCAGCCGAGCGCCGCCACCACACCCACCGGGAAGGCCCGGATTCTGTCGAACTCGTGCCCGACGGCCGGAACTCTTCCGGGGAGGACGACTCCGACCTCCCGTCGCTCGACGCCCCGGAGCTGGCCGCGGTGGTGGCGGCGTTCACGCCCGAGGAACGCCGCGTCTTCGACCTGATGCGGGCCGGGGAGCGCCGGACGGCGGTGTACGCGGCAGTCCTGGGACTCGCCGACCGCCCGGCGGACGAGCAGAAGCGGGGCGTGAAACAGGTCAAGGACCGGATCAAGGCGCGGCTCCGACGCGCGGCGGAGGGGACATGAGCGACGCACTCCGGCACCTGGCGGTCCGGGTCGAGACCGACCCGTTCTTCCTCGCCCACCCGCTCGCCGAATTCGCCCGCTCGGAGCGGCTCGACGACCCCGCCCTGGCCGCCCGGCTCGGCTGTCGGCCCGACGACCTCACCCTCCTCCGGCTCTGCCGCGCGCCCCGCCCGGACCCGGACGGATTCCGGAGCGCCCTGACCAGGGTCGCGACCCGGTTCGGGCTCGATCCGGGCGTGCTGGCCGCCGCGGTCCGGCACGGGCAGGGCCTTGCCACCCTCCGGGCCACGGCCCGCGCCGACGCCGCCCCGGGAACCCTCCTCGCCGCCCGGGACGACCCGCCGCCCGCGGAGCCGGCCCAGTGAGCCCCCCGGTCTGGTGCGTCGACCTGGCCGACCGGTTCTGGGCCGCGGCCGGACCACCGCCCCCGTTCCCCCGAGACCTCCTCGGCCCGGCCTCCATCGGGTTTCCGATCACGATACTCGATCGCCCCCGGCTCTCGATCGCCAGCGTACTCGGGTGGTTCGCCGGCCGCCGTATCGCCCTCCCGCTCGACGAGCCGGACCGCCCGCTCCGGGCTTGCCTGGTCGCGACCCACGGGCAAGGGTTCGTGTTCCTCGACGCGGCCGACGACCCGGCCGAACGGCGGTTTTCGCTGGCCCACGAAATCGCCCATTTCCTGCGCGACTACTGGCATCCGCGCGAAACCATCATTCGCCGGCTCGGCCCGGCCGCCCGGGAGGTGCTGGACGGCGACCGCCCCCCGACCCCCGCGGAACGGCTCCAGGCCATCCTGCGCCACGTCTCGGTCAGGCCGTTCGTTCACCTGCTCCGCCGGGACGAGTCCGGCCGCCCCCTCACCCCCGCCGAGTCGGCGGCCGAGGCCGCCGCCGACCAGCTGGCGTTCGAGCTCCTCGCCCCGGCCGAACTGTTCGTCGACCACCGCTCCGCCGGAGCGGTGGCGACCTGCCTCCGGAACGCCTTCGGGTTCCCGCCCGGGCCGGCCGCCGCGTACGCGGCCCTCCTGGCCCCGACCCCGCCGCCGCCGGACCCGTTCGTGGGGCGATTGAGAAAATCTTGCTGAACACGCGTCGAACTCCTGGTCAGTGGGCGGAATATTCGTCGGAGGAAGGAGGACCCGATGCCCGACGCCACCACCCCGCCCGCCGGCCTTCCGGTGTCGCGCCCGACCCACGGGACCTCGTCCGAGGCGTTCCGCGAATCCTTCGGCGAGCCCCTGACCGCCGTCCTCGACCTCCACTCCTGGCGGCCGGGAATCGACCTCGTCCAGGAGTACGCCCGGCTCGAACAGGAAGTCGCCGAGGCGGTCGAGTTCGAGGGCGAAATGCAGGCCGAAGTGCGACGGGTCGTGTTCCCCCAGCTGGCGGCCGCCCGCGGGGCCCCGGCGGAGGCCGGGCACTACCGCGACGTGACCCCGGCCGAGGTCGAACTGACCCACCGCGGGCTGCTGTTCAACGGCGGGGTGCAGTGCGCCGACGGGACCTGCCAGACCCACGACACCCTCGCCCTGACCGTGTACCGGGTCGGGGTGTCGCTGGTCGGGTATAAGGGCAACCAGGGGAGCTGGGCGACCCAGCTGTTCCGCAAGGACCTGCGCGAGCAGCACGGCGACCGGACGGAACAGATGCTCGCCCTCCTGGAAACCCGCGGCCGGCGCGCCGGGCTGAACCAGCCCGACCGCCGCGACGGGCTGTCGGAGCTGGCCCAGCGGGCGGTGATGAGCTACGCCGAGGCCCGGGTGCTCCTCGACCGGGCGGCCGCCGGGTGGCGGCTCGGGCACGGCAGCCCGGCCCCGTATCAGCTGTTGGCCGGGGCCGGGAACCCGGACATGGCGATCGAATCGGTGAAGGTGCTCCGCGACCTGCTCGCCGGGTACCGGCGGGTCGTGTACGTGGCCAGCGAGCCCGGCGACCGGAACCTGCTCCACCTCGGCCAGGCCCTCCGCCCGCTGGAGTACCTGGTGGTCGGCACCCTGGACGAGCGGATCGCCGACTTCGTGGACGACCTGACGTTCGGCGGCCCGGTGACGGTGGACGACCGGTGGGACGGGACCCGCCTGACCCCGGCCAAGTGGGTGATGCGGTTCCGGGACGAGGTGGCGGCCGAGATCCTGTACGGCGTCTACCGGGCCTCGTGGTTCGCCCCGCCCCAGGTCTTCTACGCCCACCGGGCCCACTTCGAGACCGCCGCCCGGATCGCCATCGCGGACAGCGTCCTCCTGCCCGACCGCGGGTTCCCCCTGCTCATCGACCTGGCCGACCGGGCGTGCACCGCCGTGTACGGCGGGGGGAGCCTGACCGAGATGACGAACGCCGCCTACGCGAAACACGCCCCGCCGTTCCGCTACCAGAGCGAGCGGGCGAACCGGCCGGTGTAGAGAAGACGAACAAGCTTCTCCACAGAACGAACAAGCTTCACCACAGAGTCACAGAGAGCCCAGAGAGGAAGGGGCATTTCCTCGTTCCCACGCTCCGCGCGGGAACGCCTTCTTCGACGCTCCGCGTCGTGGCGTCGCCGATTCGGGCGCGGTCCGAGCATCCGAATCGCGTCGTCCGAAGTGGCCGGCCCACCCCGCGGAGCGGGGAAAGGCAAGTTCCCACGCAGAGCGGGGGAACGAGGATTAGCAATTCAAACTAATCTGATTGATTTGGTCTGATTCACTCTGTGTATTTCTTCTCTGTGCTCTCTGTGACTCTGTGGTGAATATCTTCTGCCTTTCCCCTGGAGCCCCTACCATGCCCGACACCTTCCCGAACGGCTCCCCCCACCCGCAGCTTGCCGCCGAGGTCGCGGCCGCCGGCGGGCCGGTCGAGCCCGACCCGCTCGACGCCGGCTCGACCGGCCGGACCATGTTCGACCTGCCCGGCAGCACCGACCTGACCGTCACCGTGCTGCTCCCGAACGAGCACCTGCACGCCGCCCCGGCGCAGGCCCTCGTCCGCATCCGGAGCAAGCGGGACGGGCGGACGTACCTCGGGGTCGTGACGGCCGGGCCGTTCGCCGAGCCGGACGGGCTCACGGGAGATTCCCCCCTCCTGAAGGCGGTCGCCACCCACGGCGGCGGGTACCTGCCCCCGTTCCACGGGCGGGTCCAGGTCACCCTGCTGGGGGAAGAACTGGAGGACGGCACCCTCACCCCGCCCCGCCTCCGCCCGGTCCCGAACAGCCCGGTCGCCGTGCTCTCGGACGCCGAGTCGGCGGCGGTGCTCAAGTGCGGCGGCGACGTCCGCCTCGGGCTGGCGGCCGGGCACGAGCGGGTCGAGGTCGGCGCGCCGTCCGGGGTGAAGACGGTGTTCCCCCGGCACACGGCGGTGCTCGGGACGACCGGCGGGGGGAAGTCGAACACGGTCGCCGGACTGGTCAAGCGGGCGACCGACGCCGGGATGGCGGTCGTCCTGCTGGACGTCGAGGGCGAGTACACCCACCTGCACGAGCCGACGCCCGACGCGCGGATGCGGAAGGCCCTCGCCGCCCGCGGCCTGACCCCCGGCGGCGTGCGGCCCGACCGGATGACCCTGTACCACCTCGTCGGCCGCGACACGGCCAACCCGGGGCACCCGCACCGCCGGGCGTTCAGCCTCCAGTTCGCGGAGCTGTCGCCGTACGCGGTGTTCGAGATCCTCGGCCTGTCGGAGCCGCAGCAGGAGCGGTTCCTGAAGGCGTACGACATCGCCAGGGAGGTGATGCGCGACCTGGACATCTTCCCCAAGAAAGGGAATCCCGAGCAGGAGCGGATCGCGCTGGAGGTGGACGAGTTCGAGCGGGGTTACCCGCGGATGACGCTCTCCATCTTGATGGACGTGGTCGGGGCCTGCCTGGCCCGGTCGGAGTCGGGGGGCGGCCGGAAGGGGGCGAAGAAGGACGACGAGGAGGAGTTGAGCGTCGCGCCGCGGTCGCGGGAGCTGGGGACGCCGGCGGGGATCGACTCGCTCCGGAAGCGGGTCCACGCGGCCAACCCGCCGGGGAACGCGATCTCGTGGCGGGCGGTGCTCGGCCGGCTCGCCCGGCTGGCCCGGCTCAAGGTGTTCTACGACGAGCAGGACGGGGTCAAACCGATCATCTACCCGCACCTCCTGCGGCCGGGCCATCTGTCCGTGCTCGACCTGTCCGACACCGGCTTTTCCGAGCTGAACAACCTGGTGATCGCCGACCTGCTCCGCGGCCTCCAGGCGGCCCAGGACGAGCGGTATTGTCAGTGCGAGGCCGACGGCACGCCCCCGCCGCGGGTGCTGGTGGTGATCGAGGAGGCCCACGAGTTCCTGAGCGAGGCGCGGATCGACCGGATGCCGGTGCTGTTCGAGCAGGTGGCGAAGATCTGCAAGCGCGGCCGGAAGCGGTGGCTCGGGCTCTGCTTCGTGACGCAGTTACCCGCCCACCTGCCGAAGCAGGTGCTCGGCCTGTGCAACAGCTTCGTCCTCCACAAGCTGACCGACCCGCAGGTGGTGAGCATGCTGCGGCGGACGGTCGGCGGGGTGGACGACGGCCTGTGGGACCGCCTCCCGAACCTGGCCCCCGGCCAGGCGGTGGCGAGCTTCCCGCACTTCACCCGGCCGCTGCTCGTGTCGATCGACCCGGCCCCG
>JAQGHQ010000116.1 GCA_028288765.1 Gemmataceae bacterium
GCCGCGTTCCCCCGCCCAGGGCGTTGCCCGGGGCTATGCTGTCCCAGCCTTTCAGGCTGAAATCCCAGATCCATTCAGGTCTCGCGGATTTCGACAGAACACCTCTGCCGGTCAGCCCGTCGAATAGCGGGCTGGAGAAACACCGCTCGCCCGGGCTGGCCATGCCGGTGGCGATCCACTTGCCGCGGAACTCCGGGCGGGCGGCTTCGCCGCCGCACACCCGTTCGCCACGCTATCGCATCAATGTTGTGCTGTGTGTCTACCCTCCGACTCCTTAAATTGAGAGCTATGGGGCCTGCCCTCTGTAACGGCCCGCTCCGCACGAACCGTTCAACGAAGCGTACCGGGTGTCGAGAACCAATGCCCGACCGGCTCACCACTGCTGGAACCCGACCCGGTCGCCGCCCGCGCGCGTCGTGGCTACTCGCCGCCTGTCTTTTCCTGAGCAGCCAGCACCCGGCACCCGGCGCCACCGTAGACCCGCCCTTCTTCGAGCCGAAGGACGGGTACTACAAGGCCCGCGGGAAGAAGGTGGAAGTCCGGTGGGACGTGGACCGGGAGACGGTGCCCGAAGACGGGGTACTGACCGCCACCCTCACCGTCCGGGGGGCGACCAACCCGCAGGAGATCGTCCGCCCCGACCTCCGGAAAGTCCGCGACGACGAGGGCCGCACCCCGTTCGCCGACCGGTTCCAGATCGAGGACGGGCCCGCCCGGCCGGTCCCGCCGGGCGCGAAGGAGGTCGCGTTCGCGTACCACCTCCGCCCGCGGACCCGCGGCGTGACCGCGGTGCCGGGGCTGGACTTCTGGTACGACACCGGGGTGAAAGTCGGGAACCCGTTCCAGAAGGCCCGGGCGAGGGGGAGAACCATCACCGTCGTCGCGGCCGTGAAGCCGAGCCCGCCGGCGGTCCCGCTCGTCGCCCCGGACCACCTGCTCGCCGTGGCCGCCGGCCCGCGCGTCCTGGACCGCGAGCCGTTCGCGGCCGGCCCGGGGGCGTGGCTGGTCCTCGCCGCCGCCGCCCCACTGGCGGCGGTCGGGTGGTACGCCGCGTGGCGGCAGGTGTACCCGGACGCGGCCCGGCTCGCCCGCATCCGCCGGAGCCGGGCCGTCCGCCGGGCGATGGACGCGATCCGCCGGGCCGGCCGGGCGGCAGACCCCGCGGGCGTGATCGCGACCGCCCTCCTGGGCTACCTCCGCACCCGGTTCCCCCTTCCGCCCGGGGCCGAGACCCCGGCCGAGGTCGGCGAGGGGCTACGGGCCGCCGGGCTGCCGGCCGAAACCGCGGGCGAGGCCGTGGCGGTCCTCCGGCGGTGCGACGAAGCACGATTCGCCCCGGCGGGCGAGACCGGGCCGTCGCTCGCCGCCGGGGCGGAAGCGCTTATCACCCGGCTGGAGGAAGTGGAATGATGCCGGCGGGGGTCGTGCTCCTACTGGCCGTCGTCCCCAGCTCCCCCGGCGAGTCGCCGGTCGAGTTGGAGGTCGGCGCGCGCCGGGCGTTCGACGAAGGCGTCGAGCTGCGCGGGGACGGGGGGAAGGCCCGGACGGCCTTCGCGCGGGCCGCCGCCGCGTACGATGAACTGTGGAAGCAAGGCTATCACAATCCGGCCCTGGCCCTGAACCGGGCCCGGGCGCATCGGCTCGCCGGCGACCTGCCGGGGTCGATCGCGGCGTTTCACGCCGGGCTCGCCGCCGCCCGCTACGACCGAACTCTTCAGGCCGCCCTGGACGACGCCCGGGCGGCGGTGAGTTACCCGCTCGACGGGGAACTCGCGACCCAGTGCCGGCCGAGGCCGGCGGGCGGGATCGGGGCCCGGATGTCGCCGGCCGAGGCGTATCTGGCCGCGGGCCTGCTCTGGCTGATGGTGTGTCTCGGGGTCGCGCGGTTCGTCATGACCCGCGCCCCGTGGTGGTTGATCTTCGCGGGGGCGTGGCTGGTGTCCCTCGCCGTTCTGGGCGGGCTGTGGTGGCAGGACTGGCGGCGGCAAACGGCGGAGGAATCCCGGCCGTTAGTGGTTGTGAAGAACGAGGTCATCTTGCGGAAGGGGAACGGCGAGAGCTACCCGCCCCGGCTGGAGCCGAAGCTGCCGGAGGGCGCCGAGGCCCGCGAGCTCACCCGCCGCGGCGGCTGGGTGCAGGTCGAACTCGGCGGCGGGGCGGTCGGGTGGCTGCCCGAGGGAGCCGTGATCGGCGGCGAGAGGTGAAATAGCCCCGGAAGCCCAGTGCCGGCCGCTCGACACGTCCCTCTCCGCAGCGGTCCGGGACGACGATCTCGCCTCGGGATGCACCGGGTCCGGGCTCAGGACGAGAAGTACGACGCCGTTTCCGGGTGGGTGACGGTAGAATTGACTGAGGCCCGGATCGAGAACAAGCACCTGGAACTCGGCCCCTGACCACGGCCCGAAAACCCATGCCCGACCCCGCGGTGGAACAGAACCTGATCGCCGGGCTGTGGACGGTCGCGGTTGTCTGTTCCATTTGGAGTTGGGGCCCGCTCGGCGTGGCGTTCCTGATAGGCACAGGGTACGAAAACGGCGGGAGCGAGGACCCGGTCGCGATCGAGCCGGACGGGACGGATACGGAATACGCCCGGCTGTTCGCCTGGATTTGCGGGCGGGGATATGAGCCGGTCGGCCCCGGCTTCATGCGGCTGTTCTTCTACTATTGGCACTGGGTGTACCGGACTCGTGTTTGGGCATTTCGATCGCCCGCGGCCGGGCAATATTTCTTCATTCAAGAGCCCTCGTTTCCACTCACCGGGTACTATCAGGTGTATTTTGCAACCTGCTGGGCAGACGGCGGCGTGTTGCTCACAACCGGCGGCGCGACTTACACCAGCGGGGTCGATATCTTCCTCTCTGTGGGATGGCGGACGGAGAACCCTGTCGAACTGGAAGAGCGGCACCGGGAAACGACCGAGCGGTTGAAACGTGAAGGGCGGCGGCCGGAACCGGACCTGAGCCTGGCCATCCTCCTGCGAACGACGCATGCAATGGCGAGGAAGACCCGGAGTCCGGGCAGCCTGGCATATCTTGTGACGCTCGGTGTCCTGGTCTTCTGGCAGGTGGGGCTCGTGGCCGCGACGGTGTGGGCAACCGGAGCCTGGCACTGGGCTCCGCCCGTGGTGGCCGTCGCCGTCGTCGGGTGGTTACGATCGTTCGGCTTGGCCGTCCAGTACCGTCGCGGCCGGGAGCTAATTCGCCGAGTGCGCCAGGAACGATACCCCGCCGAGGACGCGAACTCCGGCGACGAGGGGGTTTGATCGGTGGGCTCACCATGACCGACACTAGCCTGTTCCTCTCGACCCGCCCGGCGTACCCGTGGTCGGTCTACCCGATCGGCCTCCCGGCCCTCGGACTCGTCGCGCTCCTGCTCGTCGTGTTCACCGTCTGGACGTACCTCGGCCACCCGCAGGCCACCCGCAGGCGGGTGGTCACCGTCCTGGTCCTCCGCCTGCTCGCGCTCGTGGTGGCGCTGCTCACCGCCGTCCGCCCGAGCGTCGGGTTCCAGGAGGAGCCGAAGATCCCGTCCGTCCTGCTCGTCGGGGTCGACCTGTCCGAGAGCATGACGGTCAAGGACGAGGTGAACAACCAGGCCCGGGTCGACGCCGTCCGCCGGACCCTCGACCGGTGCCAGCCGACCCTCGACGAGCTGGCCGCCGACCAGAACGTGAACGTCGTGGTCTACTCGTTCTCGACCCCGGACTTCAGCGCCGACACGTCCCGGTACGACCCGAAGGCCCCGGCCGACGGGAAGCGGTCGGACTACGGGACGTACCTGAACCGGACGTTCGAGAAGTGGCAGGGAGAGCGGTTCGTCCGCGGGCACCTGCTGATCGGCGACGGGGTGGACAACGGGGCCGCGTTCGCGGCCGTCGGCGAGGCCGCCCGGTGGGGGAAGCGGAACTGGCCGGTCACCACCTTCACCGTCGGGTCCGCGGAAACGAAGTCGGACGCCCGCGACGTCGCCGTCGCCGCCGTGAGCTGCGACCCGTCCCCGGTCCCGGTCAAGAACGACGTGACGGTGACCGCCAAGGTCCACGCCTACGGGTTCGCCGGAAGCCGGGTGAAGGCCCGGGTGTTCTTCAACGACAAGGAGGAGGCGACCGAGGAAGTCCTGCTCGCGAAGGACCAGGACAACGAGGTCAAGATCACCGCCAAGGCCCCGGGCACGCCCGGCGAGGTCAAGGTCCGGGTGCAGGTCGGCCGGGAGGTGGACGGGAAGCTGGAACCGCTCCCGGGCGAGGTCTCCGGGTTGAACAACCAGTCCGAGACGTACCTGACGGTGACCAAGGAAGGGGTCCGGGTGCTGATCCTCGACCGGCTCCGGTGGGAGGAGACCCGGCTCCGCGACGCCCTCCGGGCCGAGAAGCGGTTCGACGTGTACGAGGTGATCCGCCAGACCACCCTGCCCCCGACCCCGGACGAGCGGCAGTGGCTCGACCTGGACAACCAGGCGTACGACGTGATCGTCATCGGGAACATCTCCTACGACCAGTTGAAGACGGCCCTCCCGGACGGGTCGCTGCCGGGCAAGATCCTCGACCGGGTGACCAACCAGGGGATGGGGCTCATGTTCCTGGGCGGGGAGGCGGCGTACACGGGCTACCCGCAGCCCGGGGCCGGCGACCCGGAAAAGGAGAAGCGGAAGCTCGAGTTCGCCGACCTCCTCCCGGTCACCCCGTCCCCGGGCGAGATCGTCGAGACGGTGAACCCGACGACCCGGCAGCCGATGAAGACCTACCAGACCGTGCCGACGGCCCGGGGGTTCGACGACCGCGTCACGTCGATCGACCGCGACCCGGGCCAGGCCCGGCAGCTGTGGGACCAGCTGAACGGCATGACCAACCGCCGGTTCTACCGGATCACCGGGTACAACAAGCTGGCGAAGAAGCCGGCCGCGGCGGTGTACGCGTTCGCGTCGGCCGCGACCGAGGCGGTGCCGGCGGGCGGGGTGAAGGCGGACGGCGACCCGCTCCTGGTCGGCTACCAGTTCGGGACGGGGAAGAACGGCCGGGTGCTGGCGTCCGCGGCCTTCGACACCTACCTGTGGGAGCGGCTCGGCCAGCCGCAGACGAACCAGGGGGTGGAGATCCACAACCGGTTCTGGAAGCAGTGCGTGCTCTGGCTGGCGCACCAGGAGGAGGAGGAGGGGCAGGTGTACGCCCGCCCGGACTTCCGCCGGCTGGCGGTCGGCGGGGACCAGACAATCTGGGTCGGGCTGAAGTCGCCGGCCGGCGGGGACGACCCGACCGCGGAACTGGAGGTGAAGGTGTTGCCGCCGGGCCAGGGCACGCCGGAGGACGAGGACAAGGCCCCGCGGCAGACGGTGCTCAAGACGACCAAGGACGGGAAGATGCAGTCGAAGGTGCTGTTCAAGCCGGCGGTCGCGGGCGAGTACACGGTGGTGGTGACGGCGCCGATGAAGGACAAGGACGGCAAGCCGGCGATCGGCCAGGACGGGAAGCCGCAGAAGTACCGCGGGACGGCCCGGTTCCTGGCGTACCCGGACGTGTCGGACGAGATGATCCGGGTGGCGGCCGACCCGCAGTTCATGGAGAAGATCGCGGCGGCGAGCGGGGGGAAGGCCCTCCGGCTGGAGGACCTGCCCGACTTCCTGAAGGAGCTGAAGGGCCAGAAGCTCGACACGCTCAAGCCGAAGCCGCGGTACCTGCCGGACTGGCGGCGGAACCACTCGAAGGGCTTCCTGCCCGGCTGGCTGGTGGTGTTCACCACCCTCCTGGGGCTGGAGTGGGGGTTGAGGAGGCTGTGGGGGATGGTGTGACGATTAACCACTGTCGAGGTCAGGGTTACGTCGATGCCACTCGAACAGGCGTGGTGCTGTGTTGAAAGGCTCGGGCTGGGCCGCCACGGAGGCCGGCCCCTACAGGAGCAGGGTTTGTAGGGGTCGTCCTCGTGGCGGCCCGAACCACCTCCTGCACCCGGCGGACCCAGAAGTTGCGCCGGGTGAGCATAAAAAGGGAATTCAGGTTCCGCAGTTCAGCCTCCTCCCCCGATTTACCGATACTTCTGGTACAACCCGGCCGACCAGGTCGAGCTGGGTTCTTCACGCGCTTCGATGGTGGGAGGCTGGCGTGGCACTCGTGGACCGGATGGGTCGAGCTGTTCGGTGGCTCGCCGGAGCAGGGACCTTCCTGCTCCCGGCCTGCACCGCACTCGACGGCCCACCGCCCGCCGGCCTCCCGCCTCCGCCAAAACCGGTGACCCGTGCGAACCCGGGGCCGCTCCCTGTGATAGGCGCCGCCGCAAGGACCAAGCCGGGGGACGGCGCGAGCGACGTGGTCCCGGCAGCAGCGGCGGCGACGCCCGCCCTGCCGGCGGTCCCGGCTGTCGGGACTGAGGCGAGGCCCCTCCCGATCAACCTGCCGTCTGCCCTCCAGCTCTCGGACGCGCGCCCGGTGGACGTGGCCGCGGCGGCCGAGCGGGTCCGGGTGGCCGCCGCCCAGCTCGATCAGGCCCGGGTGCTGTGGCTACCGACCATCACGCTCGGGGCCGACTACAACCGGCACGACGGCAAGATCCAGAACGCCGACGGGACGATCACCGACGCCAGCCGCAGCAGCGTGATGTTCGGGGCCGGGAGCGGGATCGCGAACGCGGCCATTATTTCGGTCAACGACGCCGTCTTCGCCCCGCTCGTCGCCCGCCAGACGGTCCGGGCGCGGATGGCCGACCAGCGGGCGGCCCAGAACGACACCGTGGTCGCGGTGACCGACGCCTACTTCACCGTCCAGCAGGCCCGGGGCGAACTGGCCGGGGCGATCGAGGCCACCCGCCGGACCGAAGACCTTGTCCGCCGGACCCGCCAGCTGGCCCCGGGGCTGGTGCCGGACCTGGAGGCGACCCGGGCCGAGACCGAACTGGCCCGCCGGCAGCAGGTGGAGGAATTCGCCCGCGAGCGGTGGCGGGTGGCCGGCGCCGAGCTCTTGCGAGTCCTCCGACTCGACCCGACCGCCCAGGTCGAGCCGGTCGAGCCCCCCGACCTCCGGGTCGATCTCATCGCCCCGGACCGGTCGGTGGACGAGCTGATCCCGATCGCCCTGACCAACCGGCCCGAGCTGGCGTCCCGGCAGGCGCAGGTGCAGGCGACGCTCGCGCTTCTCAAGCAGGAGAAGCTCCGGCCGCTGATGCCGAGCATCCTGATCCGCGGGTGGTCCACCCCGGTCACCGGCACGCTCGCGGCCGGCGTGTTCGCCGGCGGCACCAACGCCGCCATCGGCAACACCGGCCTCCGCGGCGACATCGACGCCCAGCTGCTCTGGCAGTTCGACAATTTCGGATTGGGCAACCGCGCCCGGACCCACCAGCGAGAGGCCGAGAATAAGCTCGCGATCGTCGAGCTGTTCCGGGTCCAGGACCAGGTGGCGGCCGACGTTTCCCAGGCCGAGGCCCGCTCCCGACACGCCGCCCGGCGCGTGGAGCTCGCCGCGAAGGAGGTCCGGCTGGCGGTGGAGTCGGCGGACAAGAACCTGGTGGCCCTGGGCCAGCTCCGGCGGGTCGGGGAGGTGAATCAGCTGGTGGTCCGGCCGCAGGAGGCCGTCGCCGCCGTGCAGGCCCTGGCCCAGGCGTACTCCGACTACTTCACCGCGGTGGCCGACCACAACCGGGCGCAATTCCAGCTCTACCGGGCCCTCGGCCACCCGGCCAGCTGCCTGTCGAATGTGTCCACCCCGCCGGCCAACTTACCCGGGACAAATGTTCCCGCGACACTTCCCGCTCCGGCCCCAGCCACCAATTCTGGGCCAGGCGTGATACCTTCGGCCCACGTTTCGCCGACCGGGCGAGCTTCGCAACCCACCCCCGAGTGGCGGCCGGCGCCGGGCGGCCCGCGGGTCGGGAAGCCGGTGCCGGTCTCGGTCTACCCGGTGCCGGCCGTGCAACCTTCCGTGAAGCCGAATTAATCGCGGGCCACTTCCCCCCGGTCCGCCGGCCCAGCTACGATTGCATTACCCGCTCCTCGTCCCCGGACCCACATCCCGATGAACCCGATCACCGCCGCCCTTCGCCGGCCGATCACCATGATGGTCCTGGTCGTCGGCACGGCCTTCGCCGGGTCTCTCGCGTTCACGCGGATGAAGGTGGACATCTTCCCGGCCCTGAACCTGCCGGTCGTCTACGTCGCCCAGCCGTACGGCGGGATGGACCCGCAGCAGATGGAAGGGCTGATCGCGAACTACTACGAATACCACTTCCTCTACATCAACGGCATCCACCACGTCGAGTCGAAGAACGTCCAGGGCGCGTCCCTGATGAAGCTGTACTTCCACCCGGGTACCGACATGGCCCAGGCCATGGCCGAGACGGTCGGGTACGTCAACCGGGCCCGGGCGTTCATGCCGCCCGGGACCGTCCAGCCGTTCATTATGCGGTTCGACACCGGGTCGGTCCCGGTCGGGTACCTGGTCCTGTCCAGCGAGACCAAGACGATCGGCCAGATCCAGGACCAGGCCCTGTTCAAGGTCCGCCCCATGTTCGCCGCGATCGACGGCGTGTCCGCCCCGCCCCCGTTCGGCGGGAACCAGCGGACGGTCGTCGTCCGGGCCGACCCGGACCGGCTCCGGGCCTACGGCCTGTCCGCCGACCACGTCGTGCAGGCCCTGTCCGCCGGGAACACGATCGCCCCGTCCGGGCAGATCCGCGTCCAGGAGCGGATGCCGCTCGTCCCGACGAACGCGATGGTGGTCAAGCCGGAGGAGCTGGGCACGATCGAGGTGAAGCCGGGGGTGTTCCTGCGGGACGTCGTCCGCCACGACCCGGTGACCGGCAAGCCCCTGATCGAGGACGCGAGCGACATCCCCACCGGGTACGCCCTGGTGAACGGGAAGCGGGCGGTCTACATCCTCGTCACCAAGCGGGCCAACGCCAGCACCCTCGACGTGGTCCGCGACGTCAAGGCGAACCTCCCGCAGATGCAGGCGGTGCTGCCCGAGGACATCAAGGTGAGCTTCGAGTTCGACCAGTCCCCGTACGTCACGAACTCGATGACCGGGGTGGGGGCCGAGGGGGCGATCGCGGCCGGGCTGGTCGGGCTCATGGTCCTGCTCTTCCTCCGCGACTGGCGGAGCGTGATCGTCGTCGTCCTGAACATCCCGCTCGCCCTCGTCGGCGCCCTGGTCGCCCTCTGGCTGTCCGGGCAGACGATCAACCTGATGACGCTCGGCGGGCTGGCCCTGGCGGTCGGCATCCTGGTCGACGAGGCGACGGTCGAGGTCGAGAACATCCACACCCAGATGGCGAGGCACGAGTCGATCGCCCTGGCGGTCCGGCGCGGGAACATGGAGACGGCGGTCCCCCGCCTGCTGGCGATGCTCTGCATCCTGGCCGTGTTCATCCCGTCGTTCGTGATGCAGGGGACCGCCCGGGCGCTCTTCGTCCCGCTGGCGCTGGCGGTCGGGTTCGCGATGATCGCCAGCTACATCCTCTCCAGCACCTTCCTCCCGGTCCTGTGCGTCTGGTTGCTGAAGAACCAGGAGGTCGGGCACCCGCCGGGGCACGGCCGGGCGGCCGGGGCGTTCGCCCGGGTGGTCCGGGCGGCCGTCGCGGCGCGGTGGGTCTTCGTCCCGGTCTATCTGGCGGTCGCCGGGGCGGTGGTCGTCCTGGCCGGGCGCCAGCTCGGGACCGACATCTTCCCTCAAGTGGACGCCGGCCAGTTCCAGTTCCGGTTGAAGGCCCCGACCGGGACCCGGATCGAGCAGACCGAGGCGATCAGCCAGGAGGCCCTGCGGTTCATCGCCCGGGAGGCCGGCCCGGAGAACGTCGAGATCAGCCTCGGGTACGTCGGGGTGGTCCCGTCGAGCTACCCGATCAACACCGTCTACCTGTGGATGGGCGGGCCGGAAGAGTCGGTCATCCGGGTGGCCCTGAAACCGGGCACAGTTCGGGTCGAGGAGCTGAAGGCCCGACTCCGGGAAAAACTCCCGGCCCACCTGCGGGAGTGGACCGCCCGGAAGTGGAAGGCCGAGGGCGTGCCGGCCGACAAGGCCGACGCCCGGGTCCGGGACCTCAAGCTCTCCTTCGAGCCGGCCGACATCGTCAACGAGGTGATGAGCTTCGGTTCCCCGTCCCCGGTCGAGGTGGTCGTGAGCGGGCCGAGGACGGCCGAGAACCGGGCCCATGCCGAGAAGATTTACCAGGAACTCGCCAGGGTCCCGCCGCTGGTGGACCTCCGCTACGGGCAGGCCCTCGACTACCCGACGGTCGAGGTCGGGGTCGACCGGGAGAAGGCCGGGGCGAGCGGGGTAACGGCCGAGGAGGTGGCGAAGGCGGTCACCCCGTTCACCTCGTCCAGCCGGTTCACGGTGCCGAACTACTGGCGCGACCCGGCCAGCGGGATCGGCTACCAGGTCCAGGTCGAAGTCCCGTACGCCCTGGTGAACTCGATCAAGGACCTGGAGCTCGCCCCGGTCGCCCTGAAAGGTGAGGACCAGGTCCTGGTCCGGGACGTCGGGCGGGTGACGGAAGGGACCATGCCCGGGGAGATCGACCGGTACAACATGCGGCGGGTGGTGAGCATGACCGGGAACGTCCAGGGGGCGGACCTGGGCGAGGTGGCCCGGCAGGTCGCGGGGGCGGTCGCGGCGGCCGGCCCGCCCCCGCCCGGGGTGCAGGTGGACGTCCGCGGGCAGGTGGCCCCGCTGACCGAGCTGTTCCGCGGGCTCGGGTTCGGGCTGGCGGTCGCGGTCGTCGTCATCGGGCTGTTGCTCATGGCCTACTTCCAGTCCGCCCGGCTCGCCCTGGTCGCGGTGTCCGCCGTCCCGGCGGTCCTGGCCGGGGTGGTCGTCATGCTGCTCACCACCGGGACGACGCTCAACCTCCAGTCGTTCATGGGCGCGATCATGGCCGTCGGGGTGGCGACCGCGAACGCGATCCTCTTGGTGACGTTCGCCGAGCGGGCCCGGGTCGTTGGGATGTCCGCCCGGGAGGCCGGCGTCGAGGGGGCGAAGACCCGCGTCCGCCCGATCCTGATGACCAGCTGCGCGATGATCGCGGGGATGGTCCCGATGGCCCTCGGGCTGGCCGAGGGCGGGGACCAGACGGCCCCGCTCGGCCGGGCGGTGATCGGCGGGCTCCTCGCCTCGACCGTCACGACCCTGCTCGTCCTGCCGGCGGTCTTCGGCCTGGTGATGGGCCGGGCCGGGACCGCGTCGGCGTCCCTCGACCCGTTCGACCCGGCCAGCCCACACCACGTCCCGTCCGCCGACCCGACCGCCCGGGAGGTCCCCCATGTGTCGTGACCGCGCCCTTCTCCTGGCCGCCGTCCTGGGCCTTGCCCCGGCGGCCGGGTGTAACCGCCAGCCTCCGCCCCCGGGCGGCACCGCCCCCCCGGCCGCCCCACAAGTGAGCGTGGTCAAGCCGGAGATGCGCGCGGTGAAACGGGTGATCGAACAGCCCGGGGCGGTCCAGGCGTTCGAGGAGACCACCCTGCACGCGAAGCTCCCCGGGTACGTCGGGGCGATCGCCGACGACCCGAACAAGAAAGACCGCCCGCCACACGACCGGCAGATCGACATCGGGAGCCGGGTGAAGAAGGACCAGGTCCTCGCGGAGCAGGCGATCCCGGAACTGGACGAGGAGTGGGAGCAGAAGAACTCGCTGGTCAAACAGGCCGAGGCCGAGATCGTTCAGGCGGAGAAGGCGGACGCCGCGGCGAAGGCCGCGGTCGTCTCGGCCCTGGCCGCGGTCGAGGAGGCGAAGGCCGGGGAGAGCCGGGCGCTGGCCCTGTACGACCGGTGGCAGTCGGAGGTGAAGCGGATCACCAAACTGGTCGAGGGCGGACTGATCGACGCCCAGACCCGGGACGAGACGCTCAACCAGTTCAAGTCCGCCGAGGCCGCCCGGGCCGAGGCCGCGGCCAGGGTGATATCGGCTACCGCGGCAGTCGAGAAGGCCCGGGCGGACGAGGCCAAGGCGGTTGCCGACATCTCCGCGGCGAAGGCCAGGCTCGGGGTGGCGCGGGCGGAGGTCCGCCGGCTGGCCGCCCTCCGCGGGTACACGAAGATCAAGGCCCCGTTCGACGGCATCGTGACCCACCGGGGGGTGAACACCGGCGCTTTCGTGACCGGGACCGGGAAGGCCGGGCTGTTCGCGGTCGCCCGGACCGACCCCGTGCGCGTGGTGGTGAGCGTGCCCGAAGCCGACGCCGGGCTGGTCGTCGCGGGGCAGGACGTTCGGATCGCCTTACAAGCCGCCCAGGGGGCGGAGCTGCCGGGGAAGGTGGCCCGGACGTCCTGGTCGCTGGAGCCGGGGTCGCGGACGCTGCGGACCGAGATCGATCTGCCGAACGAGAAGGGGGAGGTGCGGCCGGGGACGTACGTCTACGCCCGGCTGACGGTCGCGCTCCCGGCGGCGTGGGCCGTCCCGGCGGCGGCGGTCGGGAAGACGGGCGACGAGCAGGTGATCTATCTGGTGGAGGGCGGGAAGGCGGTCCGGGTGTCGGCGCAGCTGCTCTTCGGGGACGGCCAGTTCACCCAGGTCCGGCGGTACAAGAAGCCCGGGGCGGCCGACTGGACGAACGTGACCGGGTCCGAGTCGGTCGCCACCCCGGCCGCCGCCCTCACGGACGGGCAGGCGGTGCCGTAGGGACGCGGGCGGTCTCGTAGGGCCGGCTGTGCCGGCCGCGCCTTCGCCGTTGGGGGGCGGGTGGAGAGTACCGACTCACACGCCCCGCGGCCGGCACAGCCGGCCCTACGAGTCTGTGCCGGGCGTCCTCGTGGGCAACAGGGGTCGCGGTCGGCTGCTGATCCTGTTCGCATGATTGCTTTGTGCGACCCGAACGCCACGGGGGAGAAGATCCCTGTCAAGCTGGAGGACGTCCCACCGCCGGCCCTGAAGACCGCCAGGGACAAGGCCCCGGACGTGCAGAACTTCCACGAGGTCTACCGAAAGAAGGACGGAACCTTCGAGATCCGGGGGAAGACCAAATCCGGGAAGGTGGTCGAGGTTGAGGTCAAGGCGGACGGCACGTTCGTGGACATCGAACGGTAGTCCGTCACCCCGGTTCCCCGGCTCAGGGCGGCCGGTCCACCCACCTGTTTGTCGGAGGTCGTTTGATGCGTTCGTCCGCGCTGCTGCTCGCCCTCGCCCTCCCGGCCGCTGCCGCCTGGGCCGACCCGCCTGCCGATCGGATCTCCCCGGCCGAAGCGGCCAAGAAGGTGAACGAGAAGGTGACGGTCGAGATGGAGGTGAAGTCCGTGGGCGGGAAGGAGGCGTCCTACCCGAACTCGGAGACGGACTTCAAGGACGCCAAGAACTTCACCGTGTTCATCCCGGCGGCGGCGCTGGAGAAGTTCAAGAAGGCGAAGGTCGAGGACCCGAAGATGTTCTACAAGGGGAAACGGGTACGGGTGACCGGGACGGTGACGCTGTACCGGGAGAAGCCCCAGACCAAGGTCGAGGACCCGGACCAGATCGAGGTGCTCGAGAAGAAGTGACTCGTCCTGAACGATTCCCGCGTCCGTATCCGCGGGCGGGGTGGTCGGTAGTTCGGCTGGGCGCCCGTCATCACGTTGAACGCATAATGGCTAGATAATCTTAGTGATAATTGGCGGAATGTGGTATGACGATAGCCAGGTCCACGGGCGACCGGCAAGAGTTCGGGGCGCGAGTCTCTATCTGTGCAAATGTATAGTTAATGAGTTAACGAAAGTTAACCACCGCCGGGTTGAGTCGTCCGAGGCATGCGCGGCGGACGGAAAGCCAGAAAATCTTAACCAATCTGAGACGTCTCGCTCGACGCGACAATCGCTCCCCCCGCATCACGGGGTCGACAGCCCTTTCCCCCGGGCGAGGTGGTTGACCGCGGTCGCCCGCCACCCAGGGGTTTCCGTGTCGCCCGCCCGCGGGGCGCGCGGCCCACACCCCCGGCCGAGAAATCCTCCGCATCTCTGTATTGCACTACATATGGCCTTGCATTACTATGCATCTTGTTTGGCCGTTTCTCCGGCCGGCCCGCCCGCCGACCCCGCCACCCGGAGGGCCCCATGCCCACCCCGAGCAAGGAATACGCGGACGAGGTCCTGATCCGCCGCCTGGCCCGCGGGGACACCATCCCCGACGCCGCCCGCATCGCCAAGGTCAGCGAGCGGACCGTCTTCCGCCGGCTCGCCAACCCGACCTTCCGGGACCGCCTGAGCGCGACCCAGGCGGCCGCCCTGTCCCAGGCCTACGGGATGCTCACCACCGGGCTGACCGACGCCTGCCGCCGGGTGACCGACCTGGTCTGGGACCCGAACCCGCACGTCGCGTTCAAGGCGGCCAAGGCGGTGGTCGACCTGACCCTCAAGATGCGGGAGCAGGTCGAGGTCGAGGACCGGGTGACCGCCCTGGAGCGGATCACCAAGCACAAGGCCAAGTTCGGGGAGTACCCGCCACCCCCGGAGGACGACCCGGACGAGGACGACCCCGGGCCCGGCGGCCCCGACGGCGGTCCGACCGACCGCCGACCGGATGGACCCGGCCCGGTAACCCTGGCTCCGTCGGATCCGGCCAGCCGGCCCGCGCCAGGTACTCCGTTCCCCTCCCCGACGACTTCCACCTGGCCGGCCAGCTCCGGGGCGTCGGCACCCGTACCGGGAGACGAGGGTACCCCCGACCAACCCATCCCGACCTCCCGAAGAGCGACTGACGAGCCTTCGTGCGCTTCCAAAATCCTCGCGGACCAGCTGGGGGCATCACCACTCTCCACCTGCGTGGGAGAAGAGCCGGCGGCGTCGGACGAGCGGATCGAGGAGGATCGGGCGGCCGAGGCGCCGGCGCCCGCACCTCCGATCCCGGCCCGGGTCGCCGCCCGGCCGGCCACCTCCGCTCGGCGGCCGGGGAATCGCCCCGGGGACTGCCAAACACTGACAAAGACTGACACGCGGCACCGGACCGCGACCGGTCTTCCGTCCACAGGGCCGGTCGTCACCGCCCACGCGGGCCGGCCACCGGGGCGGCCCGGTCTCTTGCCGGGTCCCGCCGGCCTACAGCCGCGGGTCGATCGGCTCGCTCTCCAGGGCCAGCACGGCGAACGCGCACTCGTGGACGGCCCGGAGCGGGAGCCCGCGGGCGAACCGGTCGAGCCCTTCCGCCCCGAGCGCGAATTCCCGCATCGCCAGCCCCCGTTTCGCCCCGACCCCGCGGCGCTTCAGCCGGGACAGGTGCTCCGGGGCGAGGTAGTCCGGGCCGTAAATGATCCGCAGGTACTCCCGCCCGCGGACCTTCAGCGCCGGCTGGGCGTAGCCCCCGCGGCGGCCCCGGACCAGCCCGTCGAACGGCTTCACCACCATCCCCTCGCCGCCCGATTCGGTCAGCTCCACCCACCACCGCGTCGCGGCCTCGACCTGTACGGGGTCGGCGAGGTCGACGACCCGGAACGGCGTGGACACGAGGAGCGAAGACCCGTCGCCGGGAGCGGAGTTTCCGGCCAGCTCCGCCAGCGTCCCCATGTGCCAGCCGTGGTCCTTGTCGAAGTAGGTTTTCCCCTCGGTCGCGAGCAGGAAGAACGGGGCGAAGCGCAGGTCGGCGACCGACGCTACCGGCCAGCAGTACTGCCGGTACGCGGCCACGAACCGGTCCACGGCCTCGGCCTTGGCGCGAAACCGGTCGTGCAGCCGGGCGAGATCCTTCGACGGGTCCTCGACCCGGGCAAACGCCGCGCCGACCTCCGCCAGCGCGGCCCGGCCCGCACTCCCGGCCGCCGCGTATTGCCGCCGCAAGAGGTCCTGCGCCTTCGCCGACCACGGCATGAGTTCGCCGTCGAGTGCCACCCAGTCGGTGCCGAGCTTCGCCCACCCGTCCGCGGCGGTCAGGGCGGCCCGCACGATCTCCAGGAACGCGGCTTCGGTCCCGGGGTCGTCGAAGAACCGCCGGCCGGTCCGGGTGTAGACGATCCCCGTCTCCCCGTGCGTCACGCCGAACCGCCGCGCCGCCGCGGCCGCGGTCCGGCAGACGATGACGACCGCCCGCGAGCCCATGTGCTTCTGCTCGCAGACCACCCGCCCGACGCCCTCCTGCCGGAAGTACCCGAACGCCTCGGCCGGGTGTTCGAGGAACTCCGGGAGCGGGGACGACTCGCCCGGCGACATCGTCGGCGGGAGGTAGATCAGCCACCGCGGGTCGGCCGCGAACCGGGACATCACTTCGAGGGCGGCCGCCGCGTTCTCCTCGTGGACCACCACCCGCCCGGCGACCCGGGTCTCGATCGCCCGCCGGCCGCTCACGTCGGCCAGGTCGAGGAGGTCGTCCGCGCGCTGCTGGGCGGTCCCGAGAAACCCCTCACCTGGAAAGGGAAGGGAGGGGGACAAAGCACTGTCGGCTGTTACCCCCCCTTCCTTTCCAGGGAAGGGGGTTGGGGGGTTAGGTGCCGGGATCAACGGCCGTTTCGGCTCGGCGTACTGCTTCCGCGCGGGCACCGACACCAGCTCCATCTCCGGGTAGCGCAGGGCGGTGAGCGCGCCGCCGAACACGCAGCCGGTGTCGATGCAGATGGTCCGGTTCACCCACTCCGGCTGGAGGGCCGGGGTGTGGCCGTAGACCACCGTCGCCCACCCGCGGTAGCCGGCGGCCCAGTTCAGGCGGACCGGCAGCCCCCACTCGTCGCTCTCGCCGGTCGTCTCGCCGTAGAGCGCGAACGCCCGGACCTTCCCGGAGATACGCCCCTGGAGATCCTGTGTCAGTCCGGCGTGCGCGACCACCAGCTTGCCGTCGTCGAGCACGACGTGGCTCGGCAACCGGCCGATGAACTCCCGCACCCGGTCGCGGAACTCCGGCCGCTCGGCTTCGAGCTGGGTCACGCTTTCCTGGAGCCCGTGGGTCATCTTCACCGGACCGCCCTTGAGCCACCGCAGGAGTTTGTCGTCGTGGTTGCCGAGGACGCAGTACCCGGCGTCGCGGGCGGTCACCTCCATCGCCAGCTGGTACACCCCGGGGGTGTCCGGGCCGCGGTCGTTCAGGTCGCCGACGAACACCAGCTTCCGCCCTTCCGGGTGCGTCGCTTGCCACCCCGGCCGGCCGTCGGCGTCGGGCCCTTGCGCGACCGCGTACCCGAGGGTCGTCAGCAGCGCGACGAGCTCGTCGAGACACCCGTGGACGTCGCCGACGACGTCGAACGGCCCGTGGTCGTGCCGCTTGTTCACCGGGAGCGGGTGCCGGTGGACGGCGGCCGTCTCGATCTCGTCCACGCCGCTCAGGACGAACACCCGGCGGAAGCCCTCGTCTTCGAGCCGGCCGAGCGACCGCCGGAGGTCGTCCGCGTGCCGGCGGGTGACGTGCGGTCCGAAGGTGCGGTCCGGCCGCAGCTGGTTCCGCTCGTGGCAGAGGTCCGCCGCCAGGTCCAGCACCACCGCCACCGGCTGGACGTGGTACTTCCGGGCGATCTCCAGCAGGGGCTTGCGAGACTCGGGCCGGACGTTCGTCGCGTCGATCACGGTCAGCCGGCCGGCGGCCAGCCGTTTGGCCGCGACCTGGTGCAACACCTCGAACGCGTCCGCGGACGCGGCCTGGTCGGTCTCGTCGTCCGCCAGCATCCCGCGGAAGAAGTCGGACGACAGGACCTCGGTCGGCTTGAAGTGCTTCCGGCAGAACGTCGACTTGCCCGACCCGGACGGGCCGACGACGACCACGAGCGACAATTCCGGGATATTGATGGTCATGAATAAGACTCGGACCGGCCTCAGACCGGGTAGACCACGGAGTCACAGCGGGCACGGAGAGAAGGCACGCGGAGGAGATGAGAGGATGAGTTCCTTCCCGTCTGCCCCATTCGTCTCCGTGATTCTGTGGTTGATCACGTCTTCACCTTATCCTCCGCCGCGTCCGGCAGGGCGAAGACGGGTGGACACGGCCGACCCGGATCGAGGTTCGCGCGGCCGCCACCACGCCAGACCGCGGGTGTGTCATCTCATTCATCGATGTTCACCCGTGATCCTACGAAGGGCTGGCCATGCGGCCGAGATGGCCGCGATCCCAGGTTATGCCCCCAAATCGGTGGCTCACCGTTTCTCAAACCCGGCCGGGTATCAGGTGTAAACCTCCGGCTGCGCCATGTACACCAGCAGTTTCGCAAACCTGACGCGCATTCATGTCGAGATCTTCAAGCGGCGACTGAGCTTTCACTCCGCAAGCCATAAAATACTGCCAGTAAACAATTTGCCACCTCATGTCCGGGCGGAATTCGCGTCTCACATCGCGGCACGCCGGATGCTTTCTCCCGTGTCTGAACAGCCAGCGACCCGACTCACCCCCTTTCGGGTCCTCCCTCTCACTCCAAGGAGCCTCCGTCTAATGTCGCCTAATCTCGTCCACCGATCGTCCCGCCTGCGCACCGCGTGTGTCGCGGTCGTGGCCGCGGTCGGGTTTCTCGCGGCCTCCCCGCGGGCGTCGGCCGATACCGTCAATCTAACATTGGATAAGACTGCGCTACCCATTCAGTCTTCTTCCGCGGTGGGCGTCAAGGTGGTCTCCGGCCCGGCCGCCGGGTCGTACAACGGCATCATCCCGGGCCCGTATTACTGGCACGAGTCGAGCCCCCCGCCCGGGTCTCTGTTCCCGAACCCGACCACGACCTTCTGCGTCGAGCTGAATCAGCAGATCTCGGTCGGGAACACGATCTCCTACCAGACCAGCACGGTCGCCACGGCCCCGAACATCAGCGCCGCCCAGGCGACCGCGATTTCGGAGCTGTACGCCGGCCACTACGACTCGAGCACCTGGGGCAAATCGAGCTTCGGCGGCTCGGACCAGTCGACCGCGTTTCAGCTGGCCCTGTGGGCCCTGGTGTACGACAGCAGTTCCAACCTCAAGCTGACCGGGTCGAACGCCGGGAACCTGCAGGTCACCTCGGCCAGCCAGACGGCGATCGATACCGCGCAGACGTGGCTGAACACCCTCGGCAGCCAGCCCAGCTTCGCGAGCGTGTTCCCGAACTCCCAGCTCGTCTGGCTCACCAATCCGAATTGCCAGGACCAGCTGACCATCATCCCGACCGGCGGGGGCGGAACCCCACCGCCGCACGGGGTCCCGGCCCCCCCGGGCGTCCTGCTCGGGCTGATCGGCCTCGGCGGGTGCCTGCTCGGGCGCGGGTTCCGCCGCCGGACCGCGACCGCGGTCGCCGCCTGATCGGGACACATTCTGCCCACCAACCCTGACCCGGGGGCGAAAGCCTCCGGGTCTTGCGTTTTGCGGTCGGCGAGTTCGCACGAATCCGCCGGACGGACGTGGACGCGCCGGGCGTGGGGGGGGAAAATGGAGACTGTCTCGCGCCCCCGTCGCGCCCCCGAGGTCGGCATGCGCTGCCGTTCACGCCGGAGCCCGGGCTTCACCCTGATCGAGCTGTTGGTGGTGATCGCGATCATCGCCGTACTCATCGGCCTCCTCCTGCCGGCGGTGCAGAAGGTCCGCGAGGCCGCGAGCCGGACCCGGTGCGCGAACAACCTCAAGCAGCTCGCGCTCGCCTGCCACGGCTACCACGACGCCAACGGCCGCCTGCCCGGGGCGGTGGACACCGGCGGCCCGCGGTACACGACGCTGTTCGTGGAGCTGCTCGCGTACGCCGAACAAGATCCGCTTTACCGCCAGTGGGACTTCACCAACCCCGGAACCAACTACTCCGGGCCGGCCCCGCGGGCGGCGACGACCCTCCCGCTGATGTTCTGCCCCAGCCACCCACAGCCCTCCGCCGGGGCGGGCACCCTGACCACTTACGGGGGGAACGGCGGGACCCGACCCTTCCCGCCTTCCCTGTCGCCGGTCGACGGGATGTTCTTCACCACCGGCCCGGGGTCGCAGCCGGTGCCGAACCAGACGGGGGTGACCTTCGTGGGGGTCGCCGACGGGTTGTCGAACACGCTGCTCCTTGGGGAGCGGACGGTCGGCGACGCGGCCCTGGACTCGTACCTCGCCGCCCCGATCACCCCGACCCCGACCCCCCCGATCCAGTCGGAGGCGGCCTACTGCGTGTGGGCGCCGCTGCCCGGCCCGAACGCCGCGGGCGGGTTGATGAGCGGGCAGGCCGCGATCGGGTACCGCTACCCGACCGTCTGGAGGCCCCCGCCGCCACCGGCCCCGGGGCTCCCACCGCCCCCGCCGCCGCCGGTCCCGTGGGCGTCGATCAACGCACAGTGGTGGGCCCGGCTCGGGGCTTACGGGAGCTTCCACACCGACGGGGTGAACGTGGCGATGGCCGACGGGAGCGTCCGGTTCTTGAGGGCGAGCACGCCCCCGGGCGTGCTGCCCGCCCTGAGCACCCGCAGCGGCGGCGAGACGGTCTCCGCCGACTGACCGGCGGGCGCGGAACCTGCCGGGCCGGCTATCCCGGACGACCGCCGGCGGACCCGGTCACGACTTCCCGAGGACGGCGTCCACCGCCCAACACCCGCGGGCGTGGGGGGTATCGGCGCGGAGGTGGGCGAGGAGGGATTCGTCCGCGCACCCGGCATCCTGGAGGGCGTCGGCGAGGATCGGGAGGCGGTCGAAGGCGGCCTCGGCGTACACCCCGGCGGCGAGCGCCAGCACGTCGGCCGTCCGCCACGCCCGCCGGACCCGGACCCGGCGGAAGGGGTTCCCGGCCACGCACCGGAGGACGTCGGCCTGGCCGGGGTTTGGTTCGCTCGCGGCGGGGTTGAACAGGTGGAGGAGGTAGACCGGGAGGGGGGAAGCGTCGTCGGGGGAGAACCCGCCGCGGGTTTCGAGGGCGTGAAGGAGGGCCGCCGCGGACCGGGCGAGCTCCAGCGAGAACAGTTGCCGCTGGACCAGGCCGAGGGAGATCCAGACGGTGGAGGGCTCGGCGACCGCCGCAGCCGCCTCCCGGACCGCCGCCCCCCGCGCTTCCGGGTCGCCCACGTCCGCCGCCTGCTCGACCAGCGGGACCACGACCCGCCCAGCGTCCGGCAGCAATTCCCACACCCGTCGGGCGCACCCGCACGCGAAGAGGAACAACTTCCGGTCGGACAGCCGCCCCCCTGCCGCGGTCAGCATCCGCACGGGGTTCGAACAGGTGTCCCACTCGACCGCGGTCATCCCGCCCTCCCACCTCCCATCCTACCCGGGACGGGCACCCGCGGCGCGGCCCGCCCGGCTCGCGGGCCCCGCCGACCGGGTCAGTCGACGACCCCGGACGGCTCGGCGGGCCGGGCCGGGCCGGCGGAGAGGGCGTCCCGGACGGCGCCCAGGAGTTCGTGCGGGCGGTACGGCTTACTGAGCAGCCCGAGCGCGCCGTCCAGCTCGGCGATGTCCTCGGCCGAGTACCCGGTCGAGAACAGGATGCGGGCGGCCGGGGCGATCCGGGTCATGTGCCGGAACGCGTCCCGGCCGGACATCCGGGGCATCGTGACGTCCAGGATGACGAGCCCCACCCGGTCCCGCTCCCGGGCGAACACCTCGACCGCGTCCGCCCCGTCGTCGGCGGTCAGCACCCGGTACCCGGCCCGTTCGAGGATTAGCCGGCCCAGGTCCCGGATCATCTCCTCGTCGTCCACGAGGAGGATGGTCGTGTCGGCGGGCGGGCCCGCTCGCGGGCCCGGCCACGGGGCCGGGAGCGGGGTCGGGGCCGACGGGGCGGTCGCCACGTCCGGGGCGGGGTAGCGGGCCGCCCCGGCGGGG
>JAQGHQ010000140.1 GCA_028288765.1 Gemmataceae bacterium
GCGGCGTCGTCACCCCGGCATCTCAGGAGACACCGATGACCCGGTTCACGGCCTTCGCCGCAACCCTGGCCCTGCTCGCCGTCGGTCGCGCGGCCGGCCCCGACGCCCCGCTCGCCCTGGGGAAGACCATCCCGCTCAAGGGGGTGGACGGCAAGCTCGACCACCTCGCCGTCGATGTCAAGGGTGAGCGGCTGTTCGTCGCCAACAAGCCGAACAACACCCTCGACGTGATCGACCTGAAAACCGGCACGCTGGTCAAGCAGATCGCCGACCAGGGCAAGGTGTCCGGCGTCGCCTTCGTCCCGGACCTGGACATGGTGTACGTCGGCAACGGGGCGGGCGTCTGCAACGGGTTCTCGGGCGGGGACTACAAGCTCGTGTTCTCGACGAAGGCACCGGGCGCGGACAACGTCCACTACCACCCCGGGAGCAAGCTGGTGTACGTCGCCCACGGGGAGACCCTGTCGGCCCTCGACGCGAAGACGGGCGAGGTGAAAGGGTCGGTCAAGTTGCCTGGGGCGGCCCACGGGTTCGTGATCGACGAGAAGGCGGGCAAGGCGTTCGTCGTCCTGACGAAACCGGGTGCCGTCGGGGTGGTGGATCTGGCCAGGAGCGAGGTGACGCAGACGTTCCCGCTGACGCTGTCCGACGTCGGCAGCCCGATCGCCCACGACGCGGCCAACGGGCTGCTGTTCGTCGGGTGTCCGAAGAAGCCGATGGTGGTCGTGTTCGACGCCAAGACCGGGAAGGAACTGGCCGGCGTCGAGATCCCCGGCGGGATCGACGACATTCACTTCGACGCGGAGCGGAACCGGGTCTACGCTTCGTGCGGCGACGGTGCCCTGGTGGTGATCGGGAAGGCGGGCGGGAAGTACGCGGTAACCGCGAAGCTGGAGACGCCGAAGTTCTCCCGGACCTGCGCCTACGCCGAGGGTAAGCTGTACCTCGGGGTGCCGAAGCAGGAGGGCAAGGACGGCCCCGAAGTCCGGGTGTACGAGGCGAAGCCGTAACCACGGTTTCGGCAGGAAATGCGGGTGAAGAGGTCGGTTTTGCCGGTTTTCAGGCGGAGGAGAAACACGTCGCGGGCAACTCGCCCGCGACGTGTTCGAAGTCGGGCCTAACGGCGTGAGTGGTGGTGTTGCCCCCCGGACTTCCCTTGCGAACCGGCCGACTGCGGTTTCACGGGGTCGGGCCCCGGGACCTTCACGATCACAACGTTGTTGTTCTTCCCGTTCCCGCTCCCGCGGATCACCACCTTCTCCCCCGGGGCCTGCTCGACCACGATCTTGTTTCCGGTCCCGTTCCCGCTCGCGTTGATGATCACCTTCCCGTGCGGGTCCGGCTCAACGACGATCGTGTTTCCGGTCCCGTTCCCGCTCGCGTTGATGACCACCTTCTGCCCGGCGGACGGGTCGACCTCGATCTTGTTCCCGGTCCCGTTACCACTCCCGTTGACGACGAGCGGGGGCGGGGACCCGGACCCTCCCGATGGGTGGCTCTTCCCGTCGTGAGCCTCCGCGGTCCCGCCGATCACCAATCCCACCACTGCCGCCGTACTGGTCCAGAACCGGTTCATCGGACTGACTCCATCAGGGTTTCCCGGGCCGGGCCAGTATGGTCGGCCCTACCGTGTGGAGCGATAAACCCGGGCGGGTGTTACGAACGATTTCCGAACGGCCCGGACCCGGAGTCGGCCGGGCGGAACGGCGACGGGCCCCGGGATGTCCCCGGGGCCCGCTTCGGCGGCCTCTTCACGCGGGTTTGTGCGGCCGGTCACCGGCCCGGGGCCGGCGCGTCCGTCTCGTAAAATAGCACGCCGAAGACCCGAACGAACTCGTCCACCGGCATGGTGAACCTTCCCTTCTTCGTCGGGTAACCGTGCTTCGGCCCGGCCGCGCCGGCCGGGCCGAACGTGTTCCCCCACGGGTTCCAGAGGGTGACCGTATCCGCCTCCGGGTCGTACCCCAGGATCCCGAAATCGTGTGCGGACGCGATCCCGGGGGGGAGCTTCCCCTCGTGCGGGGTGGCGACACACGCCAGGATCTTGTGGTCCCGGACGGCCCGTAGGACCGTCCGAACTTCGCCGGCCAGCACCGGCACCCGGTCCGCGGGTGGGGGCCGATCCTTGGCACCGGGCGGGCGGAACCGGAGGGTGGTCGACCGGTGTCCGGTGAGCAGCTCGATCGTCCGGCCGGCGTTCCCGCCCCGGCTGATGGCGTCCATCGCCACCGTCGGCCCCCCGGCCGGCCGGGACGCCAGGGCGACCGCCTCCTCCAGCACGTTCAGCCACAGCCCCTGCGCGCCGGCCCCCGACCCGAGGGCGATCTGCGCGTCGGTCAGCCTGGGAACCCGGACCGGCGGGCGGCCCGGGAACGCCACCTCACACGACCCGTCCGGGTGCGGGTGAAACATCTCTTTCAGCCGCCCCGGGTGGTGGGTGGCGAGAGCCCCGACGGCGGACACCACGTAGCAGTCCCCGAGCCGGCCCTGCTTCACCCCGGGACGCTGCGGGGCGTCCCCGGCAAACAGTTCCCGGGGCACCGACCGCACGTGCCCGCGGAACGCGGCGAACACCTTTTCCAGCTGGACCGGCCGGGTGGCCTGGTCGCGGCGCTCGTCCGGTCCGCCCCGCCGGGCGGCCGTGAGCAGGGCGGTCTCGCCGAGCGGGGCGGGGGCTTTTTGCCCGCGGAAGTAGACGTGGATGGCGGCCACGGCCGCCGCCTCGTCCCCGGTGATCCGGCGGTCGTTCACCAGGGCGTCGACCCGTTCGGGGGTCAGGGTGCCGTCGGCGTTCCCCTTCACCCATTTGGGGAAGTGGGTCCGGGCGACCGCCGTGAAGGTGGTCTCCGGGTGCTGGGCCCGGGCGACCGGCCCGGCCGCGGAGAGCAGCATCAGGACTGTCAGACACACGCGATAGGCGGACATCGAAGGGCCTCCGCTGGGGGATCCTCTCACCCCCGCACTCCCGGGCGTGCGACCGCCGGCACGACCCGGCCTACCTCATAACGCGAAATTCCCCGTGACTTACTACACGATTTCCGCTCCCGGTATCGACGTTCCGGCGAACGGGCCGGGGGTGGCGACTCGTCGCCGCGGCGCCGGTGCCGCCACCGGCCCGACCATCGCCAGGTTTCCGGTTCCGGAAAAAAGCTGGTAACACTCGGGCGGGTTCATCGCTCCGCACGGTGGGGCCGGGTAACACGGCCCGCCCCGAACAACCCGAGACGGAGTGAGTCCCATGAAACGGTTTCTGAAGAGTCTGGCGGCGGTGGTGGCGATCCTGGTGGCGAGCGGGGTGGCCTCGGCCCACCCATCCAAGGGTGGGGGGAACAAGACGACGATCACGGGCAGCGGGAACGGCACCGGGAACTCGATCAAGGTGACCAACGGCGGCGGGAAGAAGGGGTCGAACACGACCAACATCACCAACAGCGGGAACGGCACCGGGAACAGCATCCAGGTGACCAACAAGGGCGGCGGGAAGGGCGGCGGGAAGGGCGGGTCGAACAGCACCACCATCACCGACAGTGGGAACGGCACCGGGAACACCGTCCAGGTCCAGAACGGCGGCGGGAAGAAGGGGTCGAACAGCACCACGGTCACGGGCAGCGGGAACGGCACCGGGAACACCATCCAGGTGACCAACTGATAGCAACCCGACCGGCACGATAGCAGGAGGAGATTACGATGAGTGGCACGTTCTTCCGCCCGGGGGTAATCGCCCTCGGGCTTCTCGGCGGGGCGGTCCCGGCCCCGGCCCAGCCCCCGGCCGCCCCCGCCCCGCAACGCCAAATCGTCCGCTGGCCCGGCGGGTGGATGTACCTCGACGAGCCGGGCGTGATCTACCACGACGGCTCCGCCCCCAAACCGGGGAGCACGACCATGATCGCCGGCTCCGCGAACGGGGTCGGGAACCGGATCGTGGTGGACAACGACGGGGCGCCCGGGGTGACCGTCCTCCGGAACGTCCGCAACGGGGTCGGGAACTCGGTGACGGTGACCCCGGCCGGGCCGGTGTTCGACCTCTCCCCGCGGGCGGGGGCGGTCCGGCCGGCGGTGGAGTACAAGGGCCGGGCCACGAAGTTCTGGACCCGGAAGGTGTACAGCGAGGACCTGGGCTACACCATGTACTGGTGCCCGAAGACCGAGTGGTGGTTCCGGTACGACAAGAAGGCCGACGTGTATCGCCCGATCCCGGGCGACTCCGACCCGGCCCCCGGGAAGAAGTGAGGCAGGTGGGGGGGGAAGATCTCCCCGGCAAGAGACTGGGTGCCACGGTCGGCTTGTTGTCCGCCCGTGGCGCCCGCAGCAGGGTAGCTCTTTTCCTACTACCTGTCTAGCCCCTGGCCCCGCCCCGCCGCCCGCGGAGGCGGGGCCTGTTCGTCGGGCCCCCCCGACCGGGACGGCCGGTCCGGGCCCTTCCCCGGGTCACTTCTTGCGGATCGTCACGCGATACCGGATCCCGCTCGTGATGATCGGGTCGCCGGGCACCCGGCTGACCACCGTCGCCATGTCGCCCTCGCGGGTGTACTCGAACGGCTTGCCGTTACAGGGGTCGTCGGGGATGGGAACCTCGGTCGCGTCGGTCAGTTTGTCCGGCAGCCGGCCGTCGTGGGCGGCGGCATAGCTCCGCAGGGCCTCGACGACGCGCAGGGCGGCCAGGTTGCGCTCGACCCGGCTTTGTGCCAACACGACCCCGCTCACGGCCGGAAGTAAGAGCCGGGCCGCCACCTGGCCCTCGGCCCCCGGCGGTTCGCGGAGCTGCTTGTTCGTCGCCTCGATCAACGGAATGGCCCGCGCGGGGGTCAGGTAGAACACCCGGAAGAAGGTGTCGCGCTGCTCGGTGTACATGCCGATGATATACCGCAGCAGGACCTGGGCCGCCGGCATCGTCTCGACCTGTTCGGCCGAGATCTCCTTCGTGCGGGCCACGAACTTGTGAGCGGCGGGGAGATCGGGCGACTTCGCGGCCGGGTCGTCCGGGGCGTCGACCCGGTCGTCGGCCGCGGCGAACCAGGCCTCGCCCCGGCCCGCGGCGCTCGCTCCATTGCGGACGACGCGGTACAACCACGGCAGCACTTCCGCCGGCGGCGGCGACTGCTGCGCCAGCTTGACGAAGGCGTCCTGCACCAGGTCTTCCTCGCCCGCGGGCCGTTGCCGGGCGTACAGCCGCAGAGCGGGGGCGCGCGTGCGGTACAGGCGGCCCAACTCCTCCAGCCCGATCCGCGGAATGAAGGGTCTCTGTCGTGGCGGTCTACTCTCTTGACGCCGTGCCGGGGGTGATTTCTCGCGCCCGAACGGCGTTTTTCCGTACTCGCGCGCGTTCGCCGGCTCGTGGTGGATGAGGGGGGCGGCCGGCCTGCGGAGCGGCCGCGACGGGCTCGGGAGGTGGGTGACGGTGACTGCGGCCGGGTCAGGATTTCTCGCCCGGGCCGAGCATCTCCTGGAGCCGCTGCACGAGCCGGGTGAGGAGGACGCGGGTGGCCACGTTCGTCTTTTTCAGCCGGACGGCCACCTCCTTCGTCGGCAGCCCGTCGACGTACCGCAACCGCAGGGCCTCCCGCTGTTCCTCGGGGAGGGCCCCGATCGCCTCCTGAAGCCGCCGCTGCCGCTCGTTCCGGACCACCGCCTGGGTCGGGGTGGTCATGCTGGCGGCCAGGAGGGCGATGAGGTCCTGACTCCCCTCCCCGGCCGGGATGTTTCCCGGCTGCTCCCGGCCGGCGGCCCGCTTCCCGGCCGCGAAGTGGCGGTGGTCGTCGATGATGCACTGCTCGGCCAACTGGCAAAGCCAGCCGAACGGGTCGCGGCCGCCCAGGTCGGTCCGGGCGAACTCGCGGAGGGCCTTGACCGCCACCTCCTGGGCGACGTCCTGGGGCTCCAATTTTCCGCGCAACGTCGGCCCGAGCCGGTGTTCGATGAATGCGAGTAGCGCCGGCCGCCGCTGCTCCAGGAATGCCGCCAGGGCCGACGGGTCGCGGCGGAGAAGGTCGGCCAAGGGGATGTGGGGGTGGTCGCTCACCATCCAACCTCCGGGACGCCGCCCCGCAGGGAATCCTCTTCCGCGGAGGAGGCGACAGTCGTATTGTAAACCCGCGCGCCCGCCCCCGCGGCGCAGAATCCCGGTCCACTCGCCATGACGCCGGCCGCCGTGACCTCGGTTCCGATCGACACCGCGACCCGGGTGTGGGCCCTGGTGGGCGAGCACCTGGACGCGTTCGCCCGGGCGTGGGAGGCGGCCGGCCCGCCGCCCGACCCGGCCGGGTTCTTACCGGCCGACCCGCCCCAGCTCCGCCGGCTCGTCCTCGTCGAACTGATCAAGCTCGACCTCGATAACCGGGTCCAACGGGGACTGGACCACCCGCTCGAAGAGTACCTCTCGGCTTTCCCCGAGCTGGCCGACCCCGCCCCGCCGGCCGACCTCTTGTACGAGGACTACCACCTCCGTCGGCAGGCCGGCCGGCCGGTCGACCCGGGCGACTACTTCCGCCGGTTCCCCGCCCGGGCGGCGGACCTCGCCCGCCTGCTCGGCGGCACCGTCTCGTCCCGATCGACTTCGGTCCGCGCCGCCCGGGTTCCGGTCGCCGTCGCCCCGGGCGACTGGCTCGACGACTTCGACCTGCTGGCCCTGCTCGGGGAGGGCCAGTTCGCCAAGGTGTTCCTCGCGCGGCAGCGGACGATGCAGCGGCTGGTGGCCTTGAAGGTGTCCGCCCACCGCGGGGCCGAGGCCCAGACCCTCGCCCAGCTCGACCACCCGCACATCGTAAGGGTGTACGACCAGCGGGTCCTGCCCGACCGCGGGCTCCAGCTCGTGTACATGCCGTACCTCGCGGGCGGGACCCTCCTCGACGTCCTCGCCCGGGCCCGCGGGGTCCCGGTCGACCGCCGGTCCGGCCGGACCCTGCTGGAAGCGGTCGACGCGGCCCTCGACCGGCGGGGCGAGCTCCCCCCGGTCGCATCCCCGGTCCGCCAGGGGTGGGCGGGGCGGAGCTGGGGCGGGGTGGTTTGCTCGCTCGGGGCGAAACTGGCCGCGGCCCTCGACTACGCCCACCGCCACGGCGTCTTGCACCGGGACGTCAAGCCGGCGAACGTACTCCTGACCCCCGACGGGGAGCCCCTGCTGGCGGACTTCAACGTCGGGTGCTGCTCGAAACTGGACGGGGCCGGGCCGGCCGCGTTCTTCGGCGGGAGTCTGGCGTACATGTCCGCGGAGCACCTGGAGGCGTTCGACCCCGGCCACCCGCGGGCGGCCGAGAGCCTGGACGGCCGGACCGACGTGTTCGGTCTCGCGGTCACCCTCTGGGAGCTGGCGGCCGGGACCCGGCCGTTCGGCCCGGAGGCCGTCCGCGGCGACTGGTCGGAGTCTCTGACCGCTCTCGCGGAGCAGCGGCGGGCCGGCCCGACACCGAAAGCCGTGGCGGGCTTTCCCGCGGGGGACGTTCCGGGCCTGCGGGAGGTGTTGCTCCGGTGCCTCGACCCCGACCCCGACCGGCGACCGGCGACCGCCGGGGAGATGGCCCGGGAGCTGGAGCTGTGCCTCCGGCCGGCCACCCGGGACCTGGTCCGGCCCGCCCCCGGGGGGTGGCGGGCGGTCGTCCGCCGGTACCCACTCCTGACCGTCTACACGATCGGGCTCGCCCCGAACATCCTCGCGTCACTGTTCAACATCGTCTATAACGACGACGAGATCATTTCCCACTGGGGGAAGGCGGCCCAGGACGTCTTTTGGCCGATCATCCTGGCAGTGAACGGCACGTTCTTCCCACTCGGGATGTTCCTCATCTTTCTGGCGATCCGGCCGGTGGCGGCGGGGCTGAGGGAGCGGAGCGGCCGGACAGGCCCGGACGACCTCGCCGCCCGGCGGCGGCGGGCCCTCCGGCTGGGCGGCATCACGGCGGCCGTGTGTGTCGCCTGCTGGGCGGCTGCCGGGTTGGTGTGGCCGGTCGCTCTGTGGTCCGCGGCCGGGCCGCCCCCGGAGGGGCCGTGGGCGTACCTGCACTTCCTGGTGTCCCTCGTCTTTTGCGGGCTGATCGCGGCCGCGTATCCGTATTTCCTCGTCACCTTCCTGGCCGTCCGGGTGTTCTACCCGGCGCTCCTCGGCCCCGACGGACCGAACCCGGCCGACGGCCCGGCCCTCCGGCGGGTGGGGCGGGAGCTCGGTTGGTACCGGGCGGCGGCGACCGCGGTGCCGCTCCTCGCGGTGGCCCTGCTCGCCCTGCACGCGGCGTCGAACCGGCTCCCCGTCGTGGTACTAAGCGTGGTGGGCCTGGCGGGGGTCGGTCTGGCGCTCGCGCTCGAAGGCCGCACGCGCGCCGACCTCGCCGCTCTCGCGGACGTCCCGGTCTCGGACGGACGGTAGGCTGGGCAGGCCCCGGGGTGTCCTCCGGCCCGAGCCCGCCGGTTTTTTCGAGACTTCTCGCTCGACGCGACAATCGCTCCCCCCCGCATCATGGCGTCGACAGCCCGTTTCCCCGGAGGGTTGTGGCCCGGATGTCTCACCGCGGAGGCCGCAGAGATCGCAGAGGAAGGGCCGGAGAGAAGTTCGGACACGGGCGTGTGATCCGTCGTGCGGAGGACCCCCGCCCCCCGTTCGTCGAACGCCGGCCCGGAT
>JAQGHQ010000182.1 GCA_028288765.1 Gemmataceae bacterium
GGTGATCAGCGGCAATCGTCTCGCCGGGATCGATGTCAGCGGGGCCCGGACCACCGGCAACCTGATCATCAGCAACTACATCGGGACCGACGCGAACGGGTTCGCCTCGATCCCGAACGGGACCGGCATCCTGATCCAGGGGGGTGCCCACGGGAACCAGGTCGGGGGGTGGGTCCCGAGCGCCCGGAACGTGATCTGTGGGAACTACTCGAACCAGCTCCGGATCACCGGCCCGGGGACGTCCGGGAACGTGATCCAGGGCAACTATATCGGGGTGGACGCGAGCGGGGAATCCGCCGCCCAGGAAGGGGGCGACGGAGTACTGGTGGACAGCGGCGCGAGCCAGAACCTGATCGGCGGGACCGCCCTCGGGACGGGGAACCTGATCGGCGGGATGGGCCTGTGGACCTTCGGCCGGCCGGCCGGGGCGGGAATCGAGGTGGCCGGCATTGAGTCGGCCTGGAATGTCATCCAGGGGAACTGGATCGGCCTCGACGCCCGCGGCCTGGCCCCCCTGTACAACCTCGGAGGGGGAATCCGCGTCAATGGGGCGTGGAAAATCATCATCGGCGGGTCCGGGACGGCCCAGAATGTGATCGGCGATACGAACAACAGCCCCGGCATGGGGACCTACAATCACATACTTCCCGGCAACTGGTACTTCGACTCGGTCCGGTACATCGGGCATCCCGAACGGCTCGGCGGGTCGTTCCGGACCTGACCGATCGACCGGAACGCGAGCCCCGTCGGGCCGCGTTCCGGTTGGATCAACCGTCGAGCAGTCGGCCGTCGATGCCGCCCGCGCCAACAAGAGGCGGACCGGGTGTAACCGGAGCGAGGACCGAGCCGCCACCCCCGAGCAGCCCTCGGGACGCAAGCCCGGGCAGGACGACGTCGAGAATCGGGCCGATCCCCGGATGGTCGTCGTGGAACAGAATCGTGTCCCCGGGCCGGACTCGCTCCAGCACCTCAGCTGCGCATGCCGCGGCATCAACCTCAGTCCGACACTGCCAGTCATTCGAATCCAGCGTCCAGGTCACCACCCCGAGCCCGAGCCGGCGGGCGGCCCGCCAGAGCCCCGGGGTGATCCTGCCGAACGGCGGGCGAAACCATCCGACCCCGGCCGGCAAGAGGTCCTGGCACCGGGCGAGTTCGGCGTAGGCCCCGGCCCGGTCCCACCACCCGAGGCGGGTGTGGGTGAAGGTGTGATTCCCGACGAGATGACCGGCCCGGGCGATCGCGCCCGGCAGATCCGGGGCCGCCGCCACCCGGTCACCGACCAGGAAGAACCCCCCTGTCGCCCCGGCCGCCCGGAGCCGGTCCAGGACCGCCGGGGTGTGAGTCGGGTGGGGGCCGTCGTCGAAAGTCAGCAGCACCCCGTCCGGCCGCGACAGGCTGGCCCGGGTGAACGGCCGGAGTAGAGTCCGTCTGGCCCACGCCGGTCTCCTTGCGAACCGCATCGGCTTCCTCCCACACCTCCCGGCGGGCCGTCCGGTCCCACCGGCCGGGGTCGCGCCGGACGAGCCCGGCCACCGTCACCCACCCGAGCCGGGCGACCACCCAGGGGGCTCGCAGGAGCAGACCGACCCGCCGCCCGCTCAACCCGACCGAAACGACCGCCCGCACGTAGATCGCCGCGGTCGCCAGTACAAGTCCGGCCGCCCACCACCCGCCCCACTCCAACCCGCCCCACGCCACCACCGCGGCCGTGGCGGCCAGATGGACGAGGACGAGCGGCTTGCTTCTGACCAACCGGGTCGGGAGAACCCGCCGCCCGCCGGCCAGTAGCGCGGCCCGCCACCGCCGACGCTGCCGGTCCAGGTCGCCCGCCCGGGCCGGGGCCGCGCACGACACGACCGCCCCGCCGCAGTACCGGACCTGCACGCCGGCCGCCCGCAGGCGGACGTCGTACTCGGCGTCCTCGACTACCCCGAACGCGGACCATCTCACCCGCTCCAGGACCGTCCGCCGTAACCCCATCCCGGTCCCCCGGAGCGGGACCGACCGGCCGAGTCGGTCGAGCCCCACGGCGACGCCGTCGTCCACCGCGTCCCCGACCGCGACCGCGTACGGCCCCGGTCCGTCGTCGGGGTTCCCGTTCCGGATCGCCGCCTGGGCCACCTCGACCCCGGCGGCGAATGCGGCGTCGAAGGCCCGCAGGGCACCCGCGTTCAGCCCGCAGTCGGCGTCCAGGATCAGGACCACGTCCGGGTTGTCTTCCAAGAGGCGGTCCAGCCCGAACGCCAGGGCGTGCCCTTTCCCGCGGTTATCCGGGTCGTTGCGGATGAGGGCGATCGCCCCGCCGGCATCGGCCGCGTCCGCCGTCCGGTCCATGCAGTTGTCGGCCACGACGTAAACGCGGACCATCTCCGGGGGCCAGTCCAGGGCGGCGATCGACCGGAGGGTGGCGGGGAGAGAGGACTCCTCGTTGTGAGCCGGGATCAGGACCGCAAAGGTGTGAACCGGGTCCGCTTGGTCCGCGCGGGGGGGGCGACGGAGACATCCCGCCAGTGTCGGAAGCAGGTAGTACAGGCAGGCCGCGGTCGCCGGGACCAGAAATCCCAGGGAGAGGGCAACGGTAAGCATCAGCAGCCCCCGGGCGACTGAAATTATGAGAGCGATTATCATCGGCCAAGGGGGCAGGCGCCAACACCAGTTCCCGGTGGCGGGCGGCGGAGGGCCAGACGTCCGAACTCGATATTATGTCGAGCTTTATAACGTTATCCATCGCCGCGCCCGTCGGACCTTCATTCGGAATTTATCCGTGCCGGGGTCGCGGCGGGCGAGGCGGCCCGCCTCGCGGGTTGCCACGGCCCGAGCCCGGGGGTTTGGGCGGGCCGTTCGCCCCCGGAGGGCGGTGGCCGGACCGGGCCGATTTACGGCCATTCCCGGTGCCCAGGGCTGGTCCGGCTTTGTGCGTGGGTTTCGGGGCGGCGGCGGAGTAATCGAAGTCCGGGAGGGTGACCCGCGGGAGCCGCTGCCCCACCTGCCGCTCGATCTGGGACAGCGACCCCTCCTCCTCGCGCGACACCAGGACGAATGCGTCCCCCTCGGCCCCGGCCCGGGCCGTCCGCCCGATCCGGTGGACGTAGTCCTCGGGGACGTCCGGAACGTCCACGCTGATCACGTGCGTGATGTGGTCCACGTCCAGCCCCCGGGCCGCGATGTTCGTCGCCACCATCACCTGGAACTCCCCGCGGCGGAACCCCTCCATCGCCTTGGTCCGCTGGGCCGGCGTCCGGTTGCTGTGCAGCTCGGCCACCTTGAACCCGTCCGCCGCGATCATCCGGGCCAGCTTCTTGGCGGAGTGCTTCGTCCGGGTGAACACCAGCACCGACGGCATCTCGGTGTTCCCCAGTAGGTGCCGGAGAAGAGCCGTCTTGAGGTGGGCGGGCACCGGGTAGGCGGCCTGGGTGATCCCGACCGCGGCGGCGGCCCGGCGGCCGATCTGGACAGTCGCCGGGTTCCGCAGGATATCCCCGGCCAGCTTGGCGATCACGGGAGGCATGGTCGCGGAGAAGAGCAAGGTCTGGTTCCGGGCGGGCAGGCGGTCGATGATCCGCTTGATGTCCGGCAGGAACCCCATGTCGAGCATGCGGTCGGCCTCGTCCAGGACGAGCGCGGTCACCCGGTCGAACCGGACGGTGCCCTGCCGGAGGTGGTCGATCAGCCGGCCGGGGGTGGCGACGACCACGTCCGGCCCGGCCCGGAGGGCTCTCTCTTGCGCCCCCATCGGCCGCCCGCCGACGACCAGGGTGGCCTTTGCCTGGGTGTGCCGGGCCAGCTTCCGGCACGACTCCTCGATCTGCTCGGCCAGCTCCCGGGTGGGCGACACGACGAGGGCCCGGCTGACCCCGCGGGGCAGGTCGATCAGGCGGTGCAGGACCGGCAGGAGGAAGGCGGCGGTCTTCCCGGTCCCGGTCTGGGCGGTGGCGATCACGTCGCGGCCGGCGAGGGCGGGCGGGATGGCCCCGGCCTGGACCGGGGTGGGCTCCGTGTACTCGAGTTCACGGGTGGCCCGGACGAGTAGGGGGTGTAGACCGAGAGACTTGAACGGCATGAGGGCTCCGGATGTCGCCGCCGGGGTTGGGAAAAGGCCATTGTAGCGGTGGCGCAGCTGCGGACCGCCCGGATTAGACAGTCTGCCACTGCACGCGAAAGTGGCCCCGGCGGTTACGTTTTGCACAGCATCAACAAGCGTCTCCGGAACCTCTGACCCACATACGTCTTCCAGCACGATAGCCAAGACCGCCCTGCGCTCACCCCAGAATTACTGTCTACCGCCTCGTTAGGGTGGAAGGCAGTGAGCCCTGGGCGGGATATCCACTCAATCCCCTTCACGTCGCCCCAGCCGACGAACCCGTGGTTCGTCTCGATGCGGACGAACACGTTCGGGTTGACCCAGTACGCGCGGAGGCCGGTGATCTTGAGGGTGGAAGCCTTGTCGGCCACCTGGGCGGCCGGGTTGCGGTCGGCCGCGACGGCCTCGTTCAGCACGACCGCGCTGGCAGCTACCGCGGCGGCCGTGGCCAGAGACTCGCGACGATCCATGTAGCCTCCCGCTACGTGGTCTTCCACCCTTCATTGCCGACCAGCTGATCGGGTCTTGCCCCATTGTCTCACGACATCGACGCTTGTCCAGTCAATGTTTTTGACGGTCCTTGGCCGGTTGACGGACGGTGAATGTGCCTTTGGCATCTGAGCCGGCGGTGATTGACTCGGGCTGGATTGGACCAAATGCGCGCGTTCCAAAAACGTCTCCGGAACTTCCACGCCAGACATGCCTTCCGGCAAGAAGACCGGTTGAATTAGTTAAGATTGGTTAAGATTTTCGCGAACTGTGCGCACCTGGCAGGCGCCCAGGGCGTCTGAACCGGCGGTGATTAACTTTCGTTAACTCATTAACTCATCAATCAGGTAACTACACGTTTTTACTGACTAATTCTTGCGCGGTAGACTATTTGGCGGTATAAACAGCCAGCTGCCAGGGGCAGGGTTTGCAGTCGTTGTTCCATCGACGGCCGAGCGGTCGTCCGCCGTGGCAGGAATTGGCAGTGTTTGGCAGCCCCCAGCAGGTTCGTCTGGCGGGCGTGTTCAATCCCGTTGGAGTTTGAGCAGTCGCGTCGCGTCCCACACCGTGACCGACCCACTCACTCCGGCCGCTACCACGCGGTCACCGGACGGACTGAAGCACACGGTCGCGACCCCTTTCGGGTCCGCCGAGATGCTGGTGAGGAGGGCTCCGGAAGTCAAGTCGATCAGGAACAGGTTCGGTCGTGCCATATCAAAAGTTCCGCAGGCGAGATGCCGTCCATCGGGATGGAAGATAACAGACCCGACCGTGAACCGCGCTATGGGCGGCAAACGTCTGATCTGCTTACCGCTTGCGGTGTCATACCACGCGACGGAGCCATCCCCATACCCCGCAGCCACGGTCTTCCCATCCGGGGCGAGGGCCAGGCTGGCCGCCCGGCGGGGGAGTGGGATGGTCGTCCGGGCAGGCTTATTCGCAAGCGTCCAGCACTCGATTGCCGGTTTGCCGTCGCCCGCCGAATCCAACGCCACGGCGAACCGCCCGGCACCAGGGTTCATGGCAAATCCGTCCACATCGGCCCCTGAGAAAGGCTGCTCGATGACGGTTTCCGCACGGGGGCCTTCTCCTGGCTCCCCCTTCAGACTGAGACGGCACAGTCTGTAACATCCTGGGAAGCTGTTCGCCACAAATACGGATTCACCTGACGGGTCAGTCCACAGGTTGGCGCCCGGACCTCGGACCATACGAGGGAGGTCGAGTTGGCCGCCGCCGGGCAGGACCGGTTTCTGAGGGGGGATGGCAACGAACCGAAGTTCCAGGCGGGTTCCAGCGGCTATCCATTCACCTCTCGACGAGAAGGCGCAGGTTCCCTGAACGGGGTCGCCTAGTCGTCCGCAGCCGTCTTGAACTTTGACCGTGGCCACTGATTTCCAAGTGGCAGTCTCGAAGACTTCAAGAAAATTATCCCTGACTCCATTCGTTTTCGGCGGAAGAGGCTTACCGACCGCGAGGTGCCGACCATCTGGGGAGAACCCCATCCACTGCACCCTGGGTGGGGTAGCCCCGGGCTCTTTCTCTCCCGTGAGGGCGATAGTGGACAAAGGTCGGGGATGGTCGTCCTCGCCCCGCACCACAGCACCATCGTATGCCCAAAGCCAACAGCAGATTGCCAGCAACCGCATGGTAAGTCCTTCGATAAAACCCCGCTGGTAGTATCGGGGTTCCAGAATCCCAGGCTACGGTCGGCCGGGCCATCTGTGCAGAAGCTCGAACCTTGAAGCCGACCAATCGTGTTCGCGTGAGCCTAGAAGGGGAGCGCGGAGAGGATGGATGCGCCTGCCGCCGGGGCAGCCACTTTGATCTTATAAAACTCGAACATCTGTAGTTCTTGTAGGGTGGGTCGAGTCTTCGAGGCCCACCCTACAAGAACTACAGATCCTTCGCTCCGGGACGCCTCGGATTATACCGCCGGCTTTGCCTGCGGAGTACCGGCCCCGAGGTCGGATCGCGTTGGCCGAGCATCTGGGCGACAGGCGTTTCCTGCAATAGGTACAACGATGAGAACAGACTGCAAGTGACCCGCAGCCCGACCCCGCGTCCAGACTCGCCCACGGAAAGCCCATGCAGCTCGACTCCGCCCGCGGCCTGAAACGAGCCCTGATTGAAACTGTGCTCACCCCGTTCGTCTCGGTCGGTCCACAAGTGAAAATCCTCGCCGTCCCGGCCGGGCCGGTGGCCGGGGTATCGCCGGTGCAGCCCTCCATCGCCGTCGGCATCGGCCGCAAAGCCGGTCATGAGTTCCAAATCGCCGTCAGGTGCCAGCGTCGGGAACTGATGACCGGCAAGGAGGTCGAGCAGATCCGGAGGAAGGCCAAGAACGAGGTCGACGTCCGCTATATCGGCCCGGTGAGCAAACGGGCGGCCCCCTGGACACAGCTGCGGCACCGGCCGTTGCAAATCGGGATCTCCACCGGGCACGTCAAGGTCACAGCTGGTACACTCGGGGCATTCGTCCGGAAGCGAGGAGGGACCGACCCTCACATCCTGTCGAACAACCACGTACTGGCCAACGAGAACCGCGCAAAGACCGGAGATGCGATCATCCAGGCCGGGACGTACGACGGTGGTGCGGACCCGGCCGACCGAATCGCGGCCCTGGCCGGCATGGCCCGGCTGCGAAAGACAGAGCCGAACGCCGTCGATGCGGCGATCGGCAAGCTCGACGACGCGCTCGAGTTCGACCCGCGCACGATCCGTGGGCTGGGGAAGCTGGCCGGACTGGGGGCGGCGTTCGTAGATGAGGGGACCGAGGTGGCGAAGCTCGGCCGGACCACCGGGTTGACTCGCGGCCGGGTGACGGCGTTCGAACTCGATAACGTGGTGGTCACTTTCGACATCGGCCCGTTGCGGTTCGACGGCCAAATCGAGATCGAGGGGGCAGACGACGGCCCGTTCAGCCGGGGCGGGGATAGCGGATCGCTGATTGTCGAGGCGAACACCCGGTTGGCGGTCGCCCTCCTCTTCGCCGGAACGGAAGCGGGCGGTGAGAACGACCAGGGGCTGACTTACGCCAACCCGCTCCGGTCGGTACTGGATGCCCTCAAGGTGGACTTGGTGGCCGAGTGACTTCGGGGTACGGTGAGGGTGATGGCCGAATCCCACGCACACACCCTGGACGAGGTCCGCGCGGCGAAGTCGCGAGCGCTGGCGGTCTTCGAACCGTTGGCCGCGGTGGTCGGGGTTGGGATCACCCGGATCGGGGATGGCTATGGGCTGAAGGTGAACCTGCGCGAGCCCCCGCCATCCGACACGCGCCTGCCGACCGAAGTCGACGGCGTACCGGTCAGACTGGAGGTCGTCGGTCAGCCGCGGAAGCAGTGATCACGCCTCGTCCGGGAACGCCGCTTTTAGCAGGGCGGCCCCGCGGTCTTGCCGGTACGAGGCCACGACGGAGCGGAGCATCTCGCTGATATGCTTCTGTGAGTAACTCAGATCGTTGCACATCCCCATAAGTGTAATTCCAGCCTCCACTGCCTCATTCGTTCCGATTGCCTGGGCAATAATACTGCAGACTGTCACGAGTTTCGGCGCCTCAGTTTTACGCCCGATCTCCCAAGCCATGAGCCCCAAGTTGTGCCATATTGCGGCTTCCCCAACCTTGTCCCCCAGCGTCTGCACGTACTTGTTTAGCGGGTCAAACCGTTGAAATCATGGTGTTTTCGCGGTCTTACTGGCTCAAAATCGCCTTTCCAACCACATATTTTGAAAAGACCCGCTGCCGACCTCGAGCAAAACCGCCTTGTT
>JAQGHQ010000184.1 GCA_028288765.1 Gemmataceae bacterium
GTCCGTGTGCACCACGCCGACCGCCCCGGCCCCGGGGTCGTCCGCGCCCGGGGTCGGGCCGTCCCCAGCGCCTGCCGGGCTTCCGGGCGCAAGGGCGGAGTCTCCCTCGCGGGGGCGGGGTTCGGGCCTACGCGCGGAAGCGTAGAACAAATCCCCCGGGGAAGGGAGACTTCTCTCTCGACGCGACACTCACTCCCTCCTCGCGCCACGGCGTCGACAGCCCTGTACCCCGGAGGGGTTGGAGTCCACAGCCCAGGGTCGCGCTTCGCGCACCCTGGGTCAGGGGATCGCGCCCCGGGAGCGGCCGAGGACGAGCTGTTCGACCTCGATCGACCGCCACCCAGGGTGCGCTCGCTGCGCTGGCGACCCTGGGCTGTGGACTCCAACCCCTCCGGGGTACAGACACCTCCGACCCGAGGGTCCCGGATGGGGGCAATGCATGGCGCCGAGCGTGGGAGCGATTGTCGTGTCGAGTGAGAAGTGTCGGGGATGGTGGGAAGACCGGGTCCAAAAACAAGAGCCCCGGGACAGGTGTCCCGGGGCTCGGTTTGGGTCGTCGGCGGGGCGAGAACCCCGGTTTCTTCGAAGAAACCGGGGTTCGTTCGGGCGGCCCGGCGGTTACTCTTCCTCGCCGGCGGCCGGCATCTGGAACAGCGGGCCGGCGGCCCCGGTGCCGCCGCGCAGCTGCTCCTTCTTCTGATCCTTCGCCCCCGTCTTGGGGCCACCGGCCGGGGCCGCCGCCGCGGTCGCTGCGGTCGTCCCGGTCGTCCCGGCGGTCGCCGCGGTCGCCTCGGTCGGCATGTCCGGGATCTCGTCCGGCACGGTGGGGTCGTCCACGTTCTTCATGCTCAGGCCGACCTTCCGGTCCTTGGTGTCGACCCGCAGGACCTTCACCTCGACGTCGTCCCCGACCTTCACCACCTCTTCCGGGCTCTCGACCTTGTCGTCCGAGAGCTCGGAGATGTGGAGCAGCCCCTCCAGCCCGGGTTCCAGCTCCACGAACACGCCGAAGTTGGTCAGCTTGGTCACCTTCCCGGTCACCTTCTGGCCCGGCTTGAACCGGCCGGGGATGTCGCCCTCCCACGGGTCGCTCGCCATCTGCTTGAGCCCGAGGGCGACCCGCTTCCGCTCCTGGTCGACCGAGAGCACCTGGCAGGTGATTTTCTGCCCCTTCTGGACCACCTCGGACGGGTTCGACACCTTCCTAGTCCAGCTCATGTCGCTGACGTGCAGGAGGCCGTCGATCCCCTCCTCGATCTCGATGAACGCCCCGTAGTTGGTCAGGTTCCGGACCGTCCCGGTGATGACCGTGCCCGGCGGGTACTTCTTGGCCACCTCGCCCCACGGGTTCGCCTGGCACTGCTTCATGCCGAGCGAGATTTCCTTCTTGTCGTGGTTGATGTTGAGGACCTGGACCTCGACCTTGTCCCCGATCTGGACGAGCTCCTTCGGGTCGGCGATCCGCTTGACCCAGCTCATCTCGGAGATGTGGACCAGCCCCTCGATCCCCGGCTCAAGCTTGACAAACGCCCCGTAGGGCATGATGTTCACCACCTCGCCGGTGTGGCGGGTGTTGACCGGGTACTTCTGCTCGATGTTCTGCCACGGGCTCGGGGTCTTGTGCTTCAGGGAGAGGGCGATCTTCTCCTTCTCCCGGTCGATGTGCAGGATGTAGACCTCGAGCTCCTGGTCGATCTTGACCACGTCGTGCGGGTTGGTCACCCGGTGCCAGCCCATGTCGGTGATGTGGAGCAGGCCGTCGATCCCGCCGAGGTCGACGAACGCCCCGAACTCGGCGATGTTCTTGACCACGCCCTTGCGGATCTGCCCGATCTCCAGCTCGGCCAGCAGCTTGTCCTTCTGGAGCCGGCGGCGGTCCTCGATCAGCTTGCGGCGGCTGACCACGATGTTCCGCCGCTGCTCGTCGATCTTGAGGATCACGCACTCGATCGTCCGGTCGATGTACTCGTCGATCGACTGCGGCCGGCGGATGTCGACCTGGCTGGCCGGGAGGAAGACGTTCACCCCGATGTTGACCAGGAGCCCGCCCTTGATCTTCTTGATCACCTTCCCGGCGACCACGTCCCCTTCCTTGTGCTTGGCCAGGATCGCGTTCCACTCCTTCTGCCGCTTCGCCTTGCGGTAGGAGAGCGCGATCGCCCCGTCCTCGCCCTCGACCGTTTCCAGGAGGACCTCGACGGTGTCGCCGGCCTTCGGCGGCGCGATCCCTTCGGCCCCCTCGTCCCGCCACTCGTCGAGCTTGATGACCCCTTCGGACTTGTACCCGATGTCGATGACGACGTCGTCCCCGCGGATCTCGAGGACCCGGCCGGAGACGATCTTGTTCGACTCGAAGACCTGCGGCTCTTCGGTGAGCCAGCTGTCCCAGGAGCTTTCGTCCTCGCCCAGGCCGGCGAACGAGTTGTGGACGTCTTCTTCGGTAACGTTGATCTGGCGGAGGAGGTTGCGGTTGACCATAGTTTAGTGGGAACGAACGGCCCGGGGCTGACGCGGTAAGCGGGTGACCGGCGGGCTGGAACGGGTAAAAGGTCCCCCTCCCCCGGCAGGCCACACGGCCGCATCGTCGGGGGGAAGCTTGGAAATTGTACCGGGCGTACCAAACCGGCAACAGGGCAGTCGGGTTTTTCGGGAATACGCGGGGTTTGCGGCCGGCCCGGCGGGCCCCGCCGAGGGCGATGCCCGAGCCGGGCCATCGGGTTCGTCCCGGCGGGGCGGGTGCCGGTAGCCCGGGATGAAATCCCGGGCGGGCGAACGCCCTTCCGCCCCGCGGCCGGGGGTTCCGAACCCGCGCCGCCCTCCGGAACCGTCTTCCGTCCCCGGGATCCGGCCTCGACCGCCCGGGGTTTCACCCCGGGCTACCGGCACCCGCCCCGCCGGGGCTCCGGACCCGAGCCCATACCCGTCCGGGACCGGCCACGCCATTCTCCCGGGAAGAAATCACGATCGGCAGGCTCTACAGTGGATGATGGAACCGCGCCGCCCTCCGGCCGTCTTCCCGGTACCCGACATCCCCGAAAGACCCGACCCCGGGCCCCGATGAAACCTACCGAACTCCTCCGCTTCGCGTTCGGCGGGCTGTGGCGGCAGAAGGTCCGGACCGGCCTCACCCTCGTCGGGGTGACGGTCGGGACGTGCGCCCTGGCGTTCAGCCTGGGCCTCGGGCTGGGGCTGCGGGCGTTCATCGATAAGGAGTTCCAGGGCCGCGACGACTTCTGGCGGGTCATCGTCCGGGTCGGGGAACCGACCGCCACCCCGGCCGACGTTCCGCCGGAGAAGATCGCCGTCCACGGCGAGATGGCCGACGACCGCCGCGACCGCATCCGCGACGCCCTCACCCAGAAGTACCTGACCGAGGGCCTGCGGAAGCCGCCGGTCCCCCTCACCCCGGAGAAGATCGCCGCCATCGCCGCCCTGCCGGACGTGAACGAGGTGCGGACCTACCACACCGAGACCGGGCGGGCCTGGCTCGGGGATCGGTCGGCCACCGGCCAGGTAGTCGCCGGCCGACTCGGCGGGCTGGCCGACCGCCTCACCGCCGGCCGGCTGCCGGAATCGCCCGACGCGGCGGAGGTGGTGCTGTCCGAATTCACCCTGTACGAGCTCGGGGTCTGCGACGACGCCGACCTGGAAGCCGTGATCGGGAAACGACTTCAGGTCGACGTCGGCGGGGTGCAGAACGCCCAGCCGATGGCCCTGGCCCGGGCGCTGCTCGGCCGGCTCCCGGGCGACGACCTGTCCCGGGCCCAGGCCCTCGCCCTGGCGAAGCTGACCGCCGCGCTCCCGAAGTCGCTCGACAAATTCGACCTCACCCCGGCCGACCGGGCCGCACTCGGGACGCTCCTGGAGAAAAAACCCGACGCGGACGAACCCCGCCGTCACGACTCGGGCCGGACCGCGACGGGCGAGTACCGCATCGTCGGGGTGGTCCGGCTCGTCACCCGGGAGGAGCGGCGGAAGGCGGACCCGCTCACCCCGTGGGAGATCCGGCAGGGGACGATCTTCCTCCCGCCCGGGGCGGGCGACCAGCTGTTCCACCAGCTGCCGTGGGGGAAGGACGTGGGGTTCGTCTCGGCCGAGGTGCGGGTGCGGCCGGGCGGAGACCTGCCCGGCACCGTGGCCGCGATCGAGGGCCTGGGGTACGACACGTTCTCGGCTATGAAGTGGTTCAACAGCGCGAAGAAAGAAGTGACGCTGATCGCCGCCGGGCTGAACCTGTTCGCCCTGATCGCCCTGTTCGTCGCCGGGATCGGGATCACGAACACGCTGGTCGCGAGCGTGGTCGAGCGGACGCGGGAGATCGGCATCCTCAAGGCGGTGGGGGCGACCCGGGGGCAGGTGCTGGGGATCTTCCTGGCCGAGGGGGCGGTGATCGGGCTGCTCGGGAGCGGGCTCGGGCTGGGGCTCGCCCGACTCCTCGTGATCCCGGCCGACGGGTACGTCCGCCAGCTGATCGAGCAGCAAATCCGGGGGGAACAGCTGCTCAGCGAAACGATCTTCGTGTTCCCGGGGTGGCTGTGGGCCGGGGCGGCGGGGTTCGCGGTCCTGGTAACGACCGCCGCCGCCTACTACCCCGCCCGCCGCGCCGCCGGGATCGACCCGATCCAAGCACTGAAATATGAGTGACGCGCCCGGGGCGTGATGCCTGTTGCGGGCGATGTTCAGCTCCACCAGAGGGGTCGCCGCACAGGTCTGGAGACCTGTGCCACAACAGAAGGCTTCTGTTCATCTTGTGGCCCAGGTCTCCTTATCTTGTGGCACAGGTCTCCAGACCTGTGCGGCGACCCAACTCCGAACGCCTGGGCCACAAGACAAACTCACCTCCCCGCCGTCTCGGCCCGGGCCGGGGCGAACCCGCCCAGCACGACCACCCACCGGGCGACCGCCCAGAGCAGGAGCACGCACACGCACGACACCACGAACACCGTCATCCCGGTGTTCAGGTAGCCGGTGAGGAGCAGCTTCCGCCCGGCCTCGACGGCCCCGGCGTCGATTTTCGCCTGCCCGTCGGCGATCATCTGGGCGAACCGGCCGGTCACCATCTTCGCGGCGGCGGTCAGGGTGGTACTCGTCACGAACAGCATCGGGAGGACGGTCAGCGGGGCGTACCGGCCGCGGCCGGCGTTCACCAGCCAGGTGGTGACGAGGGCGAGGGCCAGGACCGCGAGCACCTGGTTGGCGATCCCGAACATCGGCCAGATGGTGTCGATCGAGCCCGTCCAGACCAGCCCGGCCCACCCGGCGGTCACGGCGGCGCTGGCGACCACCGCCCCCGGCAGCCAGTCCGGCCGGGCCAGCGGCTTGTACACCCGGCCGGCCGTTTCTTGCAGCAGGAACCGCGCGATCCGGGTGCCGGCGTCGATCGTGGTCAGGATGAACAGCGCCTCGAACATGATCGCGAAGTGGTACCAGTACTTCAGCAGCCAGTCGCCGGTCACCCCGACCCAGCGGAACGCCTGCTCGAAGATCACCGACATCCCCACCGCCAGCGTCACCGCCCCGCCGGTCCGCCCGCGGAGCGATTCCCCCCCCACCTTCTCCTCCACCGTTCCCAGATCCAGGTGTTGCGGCGAATCGACGTTCGCGTCGTGCAGCCGGTCCTTCGCCTCGGGCGGCAGCTTGGCCCGGTTCACGCCGTACTTCGCGTCGACCTCATTCAGCTGCGACTGGAACCGCGGGGCGGCGTCGATGGACACGTTGATGTCGTAGTACAGGTCCGACGGGAGCGACGCGGCGGCGATCAGGGCGACCGTCCCGACCAGCCCCTCGGTCAGCATGCTCCCGTACCCGATCGTCCGGATTTGGCTCTCCCGGTCGATCATCTTCGGCGTCGTGCCGGACGAGACGAGCGAGTGGAACCCGCTGATCGCCCCGCACATGATGCAAATGAACACGAACGGGAAGATCTGCCCGGGGAACGTCGGCCCGCCGTTGAGGAACACCTCGTTCAAGGGCGGGGCGTGGAGCGGCGGGTTGGCGATACACACGCTGACCACGAGCAAGGCGACCGTGCCGATCTTGAGGAAGCTGGAGAGATAGTCCCGCGGGCCGAGCAAGAGCCACACGGGGAGTACGGCGGCGATGAACCCGTACACCGCGAGGGCGATGATGGTCTGCTCCTTGGTGAGGGAGAAGAACCGCTCCAGCCCCGAGCCCGGCACCCAGTTCCCGGCGACGACCGCGGCGAGCGTCAGCACCCCGCCGATGACCGAGGCTTCGACCACCCGCCCGGGCCGGATGCGGTACATCCACAGCCCGACGAGCAGGGCGATCGGGATGGTACAGGCGATGGTGAACGTGCCCCACGAGCTGCCGGGGACGATCTGCGTGCAGCCGGCGGGGAGGGTCAGACGAGCCGGGCCGTGCGCGAAGGTATGGAACTCGAGTCCGTCGACACGCGGTGGCGTGCCGAGGGGTTCCACCTTCAACTCCTCCCGTGAGCCGGCCGGGAACCGGATGCGGAACGCCTCGGGCCGTAGTGTCTCGGGCTGATCCGGCGCGTACCGGACTCGACACCCGGCGGGGAAGGTGGCGACGTAATCGCTCAGGTCGCGAGTGTGGTCCCCGATCGCCTCCTCCGCCCGCGCCCCCTCCGGCACGGCGATCTGCATCCCCTTCGGCAGCTTCACCTCCTCGCCGCCGAGCGCCTTCACCACCACGAATCCCAGCCCGGCCAGCGCGATCACCACGATGAACAGGATCGCCACCGAGGCGATGACCGCCGCCGGGAAGCCGAGCTCCCGGCGGGCGATCTCGGCCAGCGACTTGCCGTCGCTGCGGACGCTCGCGGCGAGGACGAGCATGTCCTGCACCGCCCCGGCGAGCGTCACGCCGATGACGAGCCAGAGCAGCCCCGGCATGTACCCGTACTGGATCGCCAGCACCGGGCCGATCAGCGGCCCGGCCCCGGAGATCGCCGCGAAGTGGTGGCCGAACAGCACCCATTTGTTCGTCGGGTGGTAGTTCTGCCCGTCGTTGAACCGGTGGGCCGGGGTGACCCGGGCGTCGTCCAGCACCGCCACCTTCGCGGCCAGGAACGCCGAGTAGTACCGGTACGCGATTGCCAGGCAGCACAGGACGCCGACCATCACCGGCATCGCGTGCAGGATGAGCCGGCCGGAACTCGGGTCGTGGTGGTACAGCGAGACGGCGAACAGGTCCATGTCGGCCCGGTCCGGAGGAGGGTGAAGGCGGCGTCCCTCGTAGCGTACCGCGGCGGTCAGAACCCGTCTACCACCTCGCCCCCGGCGCGGGTGGCGGTCCCGAACATCCCGGCCCCGGATGGCGCGGTGTCACCTATCGCCACCTCCTGGCTGGCCGGAAGACGGGTCTCACGCAAAGACGCAAAGCCGCAAAGAAGTGAGTAAAAATGTAATAATTATTACACGAAAATTGCTTTGTTGAAAAAACTCGCGTGGCTCGGCCGAGGAAATGAGTTTAGCCGGCAGCTTCTAATCTTTGCGACTTTGCGACTTTGCGACTTTGCGTGAGATCTTCTGATTTGTGCCTTCACATTAAGACCTTCAGAACCCCGCCCCGGCGAGGCGACGGAGGATGCGGCCGTAGTCCGGGGCGCGGTCGGTCCAGAGGCCGTGGCGGCAGGCGAACCGGTTCGGCCAGTTCACCAGGTTCAGGTGGTCCCCGTTCCACACGTCGGTGTGGGAGCCCCAGGTCGCCGACGCGACCGACACGACCCCGTCGTTCGGCCCCTCGACCCGGTTCACGATCCGGTGCGGGAGCGTCCATTCCGGCCCGAGCCAGGGCTTCTCGCACACGCCGGCCACGGCGAAGTAGCGCACCCCCGGCACGTCCGGCACGTCCTCGTTGAACCGCTGGCAGCTGTCCGTCCGCAGGTCGACGAACGCCTGGTGCGGGATGCCGACCAGCCTGAGAAATGGGACGAGCACCCGGGCGAACCGCCGCCAGCCCCAGTCGGCGAACGAACTGCCCCGGTGCGGGGTGCCGACGGTGGTGACCGACCGCACCCGCTCTTCCATCCCGAGCTTCGCCACCATGTACCGGGCGTCGAGTCCGCCCATGCTGTGCCCGATCACGTGGACCGGCCCGGCCGGCATATCCCGCGTGATGAACCGCTTCAGGTCGGCGGCCCGGCGGGCGACCCCGGAGGTCGGGCTGACCCGGGCGGTGTACACCCGGTTCCCGGCCGCTTCCAGGCGTTCGCGGATGCCGGGGAAGTAGTCCTTCACCGGCCGGCGGAGCGCGTACAGCCGGTCGAACCCACAGAGGCCGTGGACGAGGACGATCGGGTCGGTCAGCTGGGGGATGAGGGCGGTCGTCTGGGCCACAGTCAATCCTTCGTCGAGCGGCGGTCGTGGCCTTACGGCCGGGAGGACATTACGATGAATACGAGCCCCGCGGTCCTCGGCGGGGCCGGGGCCGGCTGTGGCGTTTGAAGCTAGCAAACATACCATCTTCACGGAATTTACGCAATGACGATTCCCGTCGCTCAGCCCGGCAAGACCCGGATCGGCTGGATCGGCACCGGCGTGATGGGCCGGTGGATGTGCCAGCACGTGATGAGCAAGGGCTATTCGGTCACGGTCTATAACCGCAGCAAGGACAAGCTGCAACCCCTGATCGAGCAAGGGGCTACGGCGGCCGACAGTCCGAAGCAGGTGGCCGAGCGGTCGGACATCGTGTTCGCGATCGTGGGGTTCCCGAAGGACGTGCGCGAGGTGTTCCTCGGGGCCGACGGAGCTCTGGCCGGGAGCAAGGCCGGGACGATCCTGGTGGACATGACGACGAGCGAGCCGGGGCTGGCGAAGGAGATCTACGAGACGGCGAAGGCGAAGGGGGTGTACGCGATCGACGCCCCGGTGTCGGGGGGCGACGTGGGGGCGAAGAACGCGGCGTTGTCGATCATGATCGGCGGGGACAAGGAGGTGGTGGCGGCGGTGCAGCCGGTGTTCGAGGCGATGGGCAAGACGATCGTTCACCAGGGGCCGGCGGGGGCGGGTCAGCACACGAAGATGGTGAACCAGATCCTGATCTCGTCGAACATGATCGCGGTGTGCGAGGGGCTCTTGTACGGCTACAAGGCGGGTCTCGACCTGGAGACGGTGTTCAAGAGCGTGTCGGTGGGGGCGGCGGGGAGCAAGGCGCTGGAGGTATTGGGGCCACGGATGTTACAGCGGAACTTCGAGCCGGGGTTCTACGTCGAGCACTTCATCAAGGACATGGGGATCGCCCTGGCCGAGGCCGAGAAGATGAACCTCTGCCTGCCGGGGCTGGGGCTGGCGAAACAGCTGTACGAGGCGGTCCGGGCGCAGGGGTACGGGCGGAAGGGGACGCACGCGCTGCTGCTCGCGCTGGAGCACATCAACAACGTGAAGCGGTGAGGTGGGCTGCGCGGGCGGCCTGCCAGGCGGCTATTTCGTCCGGGGTCATCGTGGCGGGCGGGATGGCGTCGAACGCGGCGAGCCAGCGTGCGACGGCTTCCGGCTCATCGGATTGCTCGTCACCGACGGTGCCCAGCGGCTCGTTGTCTGGCGAGAGCAGACGGCTGATAGTGCGCTCCAATGAGGCAACCCGTTCGGCCAGGGCTTCGAGGGTGAGTTCGGACACGGCCAGTTCTCCAGAGCAGCCGCGGATCGCCGCTGCCGATATTCTACCACGCGGGCAGCTGATGAACCTGTGCCTGCCGGGGCTGGGGTTGACGAAACAGCTGTACGAGGCGGTCCGGGCGGAAGGGGACGCACGCGTTGCTGCTGACTCTGGAGCACATCAACGGCGTGAAGCGGTAGTTGGAATAGAAAAGGCTACCAGAATATTCTTGAGAAAAGGCTTGCGTGACTTAAGCATATTTGCGACAAAAAATATTCTATAAACTTAGCGCCTTTATGTGCTGTAAGAAGTAGAGGGAGACTATTCAAGTGGCAAGTTCCCAACTAGACGCAAAAGCGTATGGTATCGGACAACTGATTACGCAGCGTAAGATGTTTGTCGTACCCGAGCATCAGAGAGCATTTGCCTGGACAGTAGATCAGATCGAACAGTATTTAGATGATATAGCCAGTTCGCATGAGAGAAACGCGACTGATTATTTCATTGGTACCGTAGTTCTTCAAGGTCTGCCGGAGACTGCCTGGCAGATCCTTGACGGGCAACAACGTCTCGCAACGACTATCATGGCTTACTCAGCTATCCGTGAGTGGCTTAAGGCAAGAGGGTTTGAGACCGATTCACGACAGATCGAGTCTGAGTTTATTGGTGTAAGGCAACTCGGAGGTACTTACAACTCAAGACTTAGGCTTAATAGCGAAAATCACGATTATTTTCAGAGATGTGTGGTCCAGTCAATGCCTGAAACTGAATTGCAGAAAGAATTGGCAAGTGCTCCAAAAATGTCATCAAACTACAGACTGGTTGAAGGGGCGATTCGATGCCGCAAGTGGATTGACGAATACACAAAAATATACCAAACTATACCTGAGCAAGCGGCACAATTATTTAGGCTTTCTTCTTTTATTGAGACACGTGTCATAATTGTTTGCTTAGACGTTTCGTCTCAAATAGATGCTTATGTTCTCTTTGAAACGCTAAATACGAGAGGCATGGACCTCTCCGCTCTAGATTTGGTAAAAAACTATATATTTAGTCAACTTCCAAATTCCTCTGATGTATCCTCACAACAAAAATGGGCAAATATAGTTAATAACATAGAAGATAAAGACGCTGATGATTTTCTAAAGGTGTTTTGGACTTCAAGGTATGGTATCGTTTCAAAAGCTATGTTATTTGAAAAACTACGAGGTGAGTACAAACGTGAAGTAGGCGCGGCTAGGCTTCTCGATGAGTTAGTTGACGCCTCTGAAAAATTTAGCGCACTTGACGACCCTGAGCATGAACTTTGGAAACCTTTTGGGTGGCAATGTAGGCAACGTATTGGCGATCTAAAACTTTTAGGCAATCGCCAACTGCGGCCATTAATATTAGGCGGCATTTCTAATTTTAGTTCTAACGAATTCACTGAATTAGTATGGCTGTTAATAGTTGTCGTCATTCGGTATCAAATAGCTGGGAGAGGCCGAACCGGATTTGTCGAGAAGGAATTCGCTCGGTTGGCCCAATCGGTCTACAATGGATCTGTGCGAACTGCGGCTGACGCCCATCGGCATCTTCTGACCATGCTACCAGACGATGTTAGTTTCCACATCTCATTTAGCAAGCTAGCCGAATCAAAAGCAGCGAAAGTGCAATATCTGCTTTTAGAATTGGAGGCGACGTTTAGGAGCCTAGCTAGAAACTTTACACGTGAGGATTACCTGACTCTTCGGACTCTATCATCATCGGTATCTCCAGATTATATTTTTCCGCACCGAACCGGACTCGAAGGTATTGACCAATACACAACTCAGATTGGTAACCGAATCCTGATTGAGGATGATCTTATCAGACTACCGCCGGGCAAAACATTTCAATCGATGCCAAATACGGTATTGAAACGGTCATCTATGGAGCTTACTAGAATAATCAGCGAGCGGGGCAACTGGAATATAAATGAGATTCAAACTAGAGGTTCGGAACTTGCCAGTCTTGCAGTACGAACCTGGATATTTCCGCAGTCCAATTCTTACCGTTGAGTAGTCTATGCCTCCAACTGCGCCACCTCAATTTGAAACGAGACAACGGATTGCGTCACATTCAGACACATGGTATCAGATTATACAAAAATTGGGCCAAGGAGGCAACTCTCACGTGTACTTGGTTTTGGCACTTTCAGGGCAATATCGTGGGCTTTTATTTGCGCTAAAACTTTTTGTAAAAGTAACAGACGCTACTCGTCTAAATCGATTTAAACGAGAAGTTGAGTTTTTACGGAAGTTTAGCCACCCCGCTATAATGAGAATCTATGATGAAGGAGAGGTTGTTACATCAGGTTTATCCCAGGTCACCTTTCCATTTGTCATCGCAGAATACCTTCCATCTACTCTACACGATGCAATGCTGAGCGGGCTCACTATGACAGAAAAACTCAGCTACGTAATGCAGCTGCTCTCGGCACTACTATATCTTGATAGCCAGACCCCTAAGATTATCCACCGAGACATTAAGCCAGAGAACATTTTTATTCGGGGTCGCGCCAGCATACTTGGCGACTTTGGACTTATGAAGTTAATAGACCTTGGTAGCGAGAGAACAGAAGCTAGTGATGACAAAGGGTTCGTCATCGAGAGCACGGGCCCTCGACTACCAAGATTCTACAGAAGTCCGGATCTTGTTGACTACTGTCGTGGCAAATCAGATTTGACAACAAAATCAGACGTATTTCAATTGGGTTTGGTTTTCACAACTATGTTTACTGGCTCTAACCCACTTAAACCATGTGCCAAAATTCTTGATCCTGTAGAGCTTGATTCTATCCAAACATTTCTCGGGTCTCAATCATCAGCGATCTGTTCACTGCTAAAAACGATGCTTGGTATCGATCCGCTCACGCGGCCTTCGCCAGAAGCTCTTCTTGATAGCTGGGAAGGTATATATCGAGAAGTTATCTCGCTGTCTCTTTCATTGGAAGGGCGCGTCTTCTAGCCCTCGGTGATTCGGTCTCACCGCGCCTTCGCCGTGGACTCGAACGTGAGCTTCGATTCCTTCGGGTCGATCAGCGGGGCGAGTTCGTACACGTTCCGGTAGCCGTAGCTGTACAGCGAGATGTACGTGGAGATGTTCAGCGACGCGACGATCGCCTTCGACGGGAACGCCGCCGGGGAGTTCTTGAAGTTGTTGTTGCAGTAAATCAGGATGCGGACGTTCTTGTCCGGCAGCGTCTTCTGCAAACTCTCGATGGCGATGTCCGGGAAGCGTACTTGTTTAGCGGGTCAAACCGTTGAAATCATGGTGTTTTCGCGGTCTTACTGGCTCAAAATCGCCTTTCCAACCACATATTTTGAAAAGACCCGCTGCCGACCTCGAGCAAAACCGCCTTGTT
>JAQGHQ010000186.1 GCA_028288765.1 Gemmataceae bacterium
CAGGGTGCCCGCGGCCGACCAGGAGCCCGACCCGATCGTGCCGGTCACCAGCTGGACGTAGACGGTGTTCGCCCCGCCCGCCGAGCCGGCGATCGTGGCCGTCGCGCCGGTGCCGTTGGCGAGGTCGGTGACGGCGAGGGAGGGCATCAGTCGACCTCCGTGTCGTCGAAGAATCGGTCGCGGCGCCGGGTGTGGGGCTCGCCCATGTGGCGGTCGTACTGCCGCTCCAGGTGTTCGCGGTACTCGCTGTGCCCGTGGCTGATCCCGCCGACCGGGCTGTCGTTCGGGGCCGGGTACAGGATGGTGCTGCCGGTCGTCAGGAACCCGGTGGCCTTCAGTTCCTCGCGGCGGTCGAACGCCTTGAGCTTGGCCTCCGGCACCTGGTCATTCCCGACCCCGCCCCGGGTCAGGGCCCAGAACGTCCCCTGGTCGAGCACGTAGGCCGTGAGCTGGTCCCAGCTCTCGATCTGGGGGATCGTGAACCCCTTCCCAATGAGTTGCTGGCGGACGTCGCCCGCCCCGGACAGGTTGGCCGCGGCGATGGTGCCGTCCCACTGCGGGGGCAGGTTGGCCGCGGTCGTCTGGAGGACGCACGCGACCTGCTGCTTGAGGGCGTCGTTGGTGACGTAGGGGAACGGCATGTCGCGATTGTGCTCGTCGGGCTTGCCTGCCGGGGCGGGCGGGTGAGTCAGCTCACGTCGTACCCGGTGAGGTTGCACGCCTCGTAGGTGTTCGCCCCGCCGGCGGCGGCGAACTCCAGGGTCATCGCCGTGTTGGCCGACCCGACGATGTTCAGCCCGACCATCTCGAACGAGTTGAACGCCCCGGTCGTCGCCGGGATGGCGATCGTCCAGCTGTGGAGGACCGTGCCCGCCCCGGTCGCCCCGTCCCGGAGGTTCACCACCAGCTGCGCCGCGGTTGGGGCGGTACCGCCTGACGCGATCGAGAAGGAGAGGCCGGTACAGACGTGCCGGACCCCCGCACCCCCAGCTGCCTGGCTGGCAGAAGCCTGGGTGTTGGCTCCCGGGTTTGACGTGACGGCCCAACAACCCGGGGGGGCGACCAACGCCGCATTGATCCCGGTCTTGGTCGCCAGGTTCGCCGCACTGGCGGACTTCTGGAGGTTCACCCCGTCCCCGTTCTGGGTCGGGACCGGGTTGGTCGGCCCCACCGGGGTCGGCGAACCGAGGGTGCCGAGGGCAATCCCGACCCACTGAACGTTTTCACCCGTCGACGGGGCATGCGGGGTGCCAACGACGTCGGCGGCGGCGGTCGCTCCCGACCCGGGCGTGACAAGAATGCTCATGAGAAAGGACTCCGAAGGGGTCTCAGGTTCTGGTCAGTGTCATCCGCGGGCCGAGATTCGATGCCGCAAGGGATGCTGCATCGAAGGTCAGAGGATTCGAGAACGCGCAGGTCTTGTACGGGTCGGCCAGGACCGCCCCGCCGATGAACGAGCCGTTGGTGATGGTCTTCCCGCGGGGGTCGTTCCCGCACTGAAGGGTCGGCACGTTCTGCGTAACTCCCTGACCCTGGAACGTGGCGGTGGTGATCGTTCCGCCGACCCGGTAGTCGACCGTCCCCCCGTTGGCCGTGACGGTCGTGAGGGACCCGCCGGCCTGGACATAGGTCCCGCCGTCGATGACCAGTGTCCCGACCGCCCCGAGGGCGGTGACAGTCCCGGCGTCCTGGTTCAGGGTGGTAACCGTTGCCCCCTTCCCGACCGCGACGGCCGCCGATCCGGAGAGCGAAACGGTCGTCAGCGTCGTGGTCAGCGTGTCGTCGTCCGCCGCCAGCCCGATGTCCCCGCCAGCGGCGGACAGGGTGCCGGACGAGCAGCCAGAGACGTTCATCACCGGGGCACTCCCGCCGGTGATCCCGCCCGTGGCCCGCCTGGTTCCGGTCTTGAGGACGACGAGGGAGAGAACCGAACCGCACGACAGGTTTACCCGGGTCGGGCCCGACCCGTCGCCCTCGCCGACGGTGACCGGGCACCCGGTGGGAACGACGAAAGCCCGCGCCCGGTATTCGTAGTACCCGGTGGTTCCGGTGCTGAACCCGCCGCTGTTCCCCGTGTTCCACACCGGCAAACCGATCGAGCCGGTGAACGACGCCTTGACCCGGAGCGAGTTGTAAGCCGGCGGGCCCGCGGCGTAGGTCAACGACAGGAGCAGGCCGATCGGGCTGCCGGCGGTCGGGGCGAGGTTGGCGAACCCGTACAGCAGGTCCGGCCCGCCGTCGATCAACACGTCATCGCCGGGTCCGGGGACCGCGCCGAGCGACCAGTTGGCAGCCGCGTCCACGTGGTTCGGGCCGGAGGACGCGACGGCGGTGTTCGACGTGAGGGTGCCCGTACCGGACGCACTGGTGGTCAGGATGAACGGGACGCCCGGGGTGGCCGCAGTGGCGGTGATGAGACTCACCCCGTCGGTCGTCCAGGTCACCTCCTGGAACTCGGCCGGGGTGCCGGACGCGGTGAGTGCGGCCTGGAGGCCGGTGGCGACGGAGGCAATCGTGTCGGTCCCGGTCGCGGTGTACGAGACCGGCTTGCGGTTGATCGTGACGGTGTACAGCTGCCCGGCCGCGACCGTACCCCCGACCTGGATCAGGACGACCTGCGAGACCGGCTTCGCGATCCCCCACCAGCGGTTAGTCGCCATCGGCGGACCTCACAACGGGGGCAGGGACGGCAGTCCGACGAGCGGGCCGTAGGCCTCGAACGTGTACCGCCACTGGACGGGCCATTCCACGAACCCCTGGCCCAGCCGGCGGGGGCTGCCCGCAGTGACGCTCCGCTGGTCGACCATCTCGACGTCGGGCCACAGTGGCGGAGGAACGGGCGGGTACCCGAGGTGCCCGACGGCCGACCCGGCCTGGGTCGCCTTGACCGTGGACGCGGGGTAGATGATCTGGCGGACGGGCGGGGCGTTGATCAGCGGCCGCCAGCGGAAGACCGGGCCGCCGGTGCCGTTGATCGACACGGACTCGGTGAACGAGAGCATCGCGGCGGCCGCCCCGGGGACGACGTACTCGGCCTCGCAGACGAACCGGCAGGTCCGCTGGGTGACGTACTCGCCGTCCCGGGCGTCGTTCTCGTAGCTCGGCCCCTCGACCACGCGGACGCCGGAGATCGAGGCCGGGTTGATCAGGTTGGTGCCGGTGGGAAACCCGGTGTCCTGGTACAGGACGAGGTTCTGGTACGGGACCAGGAGGGCCGCGTTGAGGGTGTTCTCCTGCGCCGTCAGGTCCGCCTGGCCGTTGCCGATCAGCCAGACTTTCACCTCGATCTGGGCGACGTACCGGATCGGCCGGCCCGAAGAGGCCAGGACGGGACGGACCCGGCTGGTCGTCGTCGCCCCGTTGATCGGCATGAACGCGTTGCCGTACACTAGACGCATGTCGCGATTGTGTGCGGCGGAGTTGCCTGCCCGGGGACGGCGGGCGGGGTACGGGGTGCGAGCGCTCGCACCTCCCAGGGGGTGCGTGATGCGCGTTGTGCTCGCGGTGGCGCTGGCGGTCGGGGTGGTGGGGTGCGGCGGGGCGGAACCCCGCCGAGAGCCCGCCGCCGCTCCTAAAACGACAGAGAGTTCCAGCCGGGGCCCATCCGAGACCGAGAAGGCTCAGGCAAAGCGGGTCCAGGATTTGGAGGACGAGCTGGGCTCACTCCGGAAGGAAGTCGCAGACCTAAAAACAAACAGGACGCAGAATGATAACACGCAACCGCCACCACCACAACCAAAACCGGAGCCCACGTTTGAACGGGCATGGGCGGATGCAAAGACGATTCTTGACCAGATGGTAGCCGACGAGCCAGAGAAAACGGCAAAGGCAAAGAAGTTGTTGACCGAGGCTGAGTTGACCGAGGCTGAGATATACCTCCGGCTGCTCGGCAAGGCTAAACTCTCAGCGTTTACAACGGCGATGAATAAGCTCAGCAGCCTAGGGTTCCGGCACTGCGTTCAGGTGGCCAGCGCTAAGTCCGCCAGAAACTCACAGACGTTTTTGACCGTTATAAAAGGGATTTGGCACCCGGGCATAACGGGATCAGACCTTGCGATGGCGGCTGCCAAGTGGGAATTGATCGAAGAGGTCGCACAGAGCTTTATTGTGGAAACTATAAACAGCGGGACCAAAGCGGGCATCTCGGCAGAGACGAGAGATGCCTTACTTGATCTTGGCGGAGCCGAATGGTTGGCTAATCACTGAGCTGCGACCTCGCTTGTTAAGGGCTCTTCCCCTGCCGGAGGCCGAGCTCGTATTTGTCAAGCGCCTTGTGCCCGGAGGCTGCGGCAATCTTCACAAGCCGTTCGAACAGTTCACCGAACTCCCGATCCACGATAACGGCCCGCTCCTGGTCCGCTTTGAGGACCGCCACGGACTCCCGATTTCGGCCCTTGATCCCTTCTTGCCGGACGCCTTCGATCGTTTCCCCTGGCCGAAGGTCTACTTCGCCGATCTTCTTGGCGTGCTTGAACTCACCCAGCTTTTCGCCTGCAACTTCGAGTCTCTTGCCGATGACGTCGGGTGCGTAACTCTCAGCCTTCGCCGCGAGATAGGGGTCAAGGGTCAGCAGATGCGGATTGGCCGTGACAAGGTCATAGGCCATCTTGCCCTCCAGCCGAGCCCCCGCCCCCATCCTTGCCAAATTCCGAGCATGCCCCGCCGCATGCCCCGCCCGGTGCTCGTCGTACTCCGCTTGGGCTCGGTTCTGCTCGGCTTTGGCTTTCGCCGCTTCCGCAACCGCCTGGGCGGCTTCTATTTTGCGACCGCCCTCAGCCTTTGTCGCCTCCGTTTGCAGCGCATCGTTGGCGATCTGTTTGTCTTTGTTCACCGCCAGCCTATTCAGCAGGCTCAACCGCTCCGCCCCCTCCGGTCCGTTTACCGCCCCGGCGGGTGAAATCTCGTTTCGCACAAAGAGCCCTGCGGCTAGCCAGGGCGCCGTGAAAGCATGCCCGGCCATTTCCATCTTTCGCCGCGATGTCTCCTCCCGCTCGGCCTTGGCCCGCTTGAGCACGTCGGCGGCCGATGCGGCCGTGTTGTCCTTGAGCTTCGCCCGGATCTCGGCCTCCTCCTTCTGCAGGCCGAGGCCCTCTGCCTCGGCCTTGGTCCGCTGGGCGGTCGCCGCCGTGACGGCCTTGGCGGCTTCTGCCGCAGCGATATCGGTCTTCTGCATCCGATCCCGGACGGACAGTAGCCGGCTCTGGAGCCGGTACTCCCGCTCCCCCTGCACGCTGCTACGGTCGATCACCGGCATCTGGACGGCGGTCGCCCCCCCGAGCGTCTCGGCGTGGATGCGGTAGCGGTCGCCCTGCTGCTGGAGGCCGAACTGCAGCTGGGACACCCCGATCGCCGTGTTCGCCCCGATCTGCATCCGCCCGTACTGCTCGCCGGTCCGCTCCATGTCGCGTTTGCGGCCGCTAACCGTGTCGATCCAGTCGAGGGCGGTCTCGCCCCCGGGGACGATCCCCTTGAATAACGCCCGCTCCCGTTGCCCCTGGGTCAGGTATTCGTCATGCATGACCCCGGCGGTGGTCTTGATCGTCCCGAGGGTGACGTCGGCGCCCGCCTTCGCTGCGGCGAGCGGTAGAGCCAGCTTGCTTAGTGCGGCCCCTGCCCCGGTCATCCCGAGTTCGTGCAGGTGGCTGGAGATACCGCCGATACGGGCCATCGAACTACCGACTCCGTGCAGGCCGAAGTCGCTGAACAACCCGGCCTGTCGGAACAGTTTTTCGTTGCTTGCGACCAGGCCCGATGTATACGCCCTAGCAGTTTTCTTCGCCGCTTCGTCCGCAACCTTGGCGATCTCGCGCGCATCCCCCGACACGACTCCGGCCCCGGCCCGCTGGGCAGCCGCCTCGATCGCCTCGCGGGCGGTCCCGTGAACCCCGGCGGCCCGCCGCTCGACCACCGCCTCAACTTCCATTCGCCGGCCGCGGGCCAGATCCCACTCGACCGCGGCCTTCTCGGCCGCACGGCGGACTTCGGCGACCCCTCCGGGGGCCCGGGCGACCGCGTGATTGATCGCCGTCGCGAGAGCCTGGGCCTCGGCCGGGGACTCGCCCCTGGAATTCCGCTGAATCACGCCCCGAGCGGTCTCCTCCCGGCGGTACGTCGTGGCCGCCTCCCGGGCCGCCCGGTCGGCCGCCTGTTGCTGCTGTGTACTCCCTGCGGGCAGCCGGGCGGCGACCTGCTGGGCGGCGGATGCCATCGCCTGAAGGATCGCGGGGCTGAGGTTCTCAGGTGCCCCCCGAGCGGCGGCATTGATGGCGGACGCGGTCGCGTATCCCGTCTGCCGGGTATTTGCCTTGAGGGCGTCGGCGACGTTCTCCAACGCCTGGAGAATCGCCGGGCTGAGAACGAGCGGGTTAGCGGGTTGTTTGGCCATGAGGGATTACCTCGGTGCGCGGTAGTTCGGCAATGAGGCGTAGTACAACTTCGCCTGAGAGGACGCGCCGGGGCCGCCGGCCAACCGGTCGGTCAGGTTCGCCAGTTCCGCCGCCTTGTTCGGTGGCAGATTCTCCGCCCGGCGGCGAGCGGGATAGTCGGGAATGGCCGCCGCGTGTTCGGCGTTCGCGCTGGCCATCGTCGTCGGCCCGCCCGGCCCGACCGACCACGTCACCTGCTGGATCAGCCCGTCGGGGTCGATCGGCATGATCCCCGCGTACTGGCGGGTCAGGCTCCCCGGGAGTTGGTATTTCTGCAACATCCCGTTGATGTAATACTGTGCCCGGGACTGGGCATCGGCCTCGTCCTGGAGCTTGAACCCGACCAGCGCGCTCCCTGCGTTATACTGCCCGACCACGCCGACCCCGACGTCGTCCCGGACCATCCATTCCGCCGGGGCGGTCCCGCCAAGGGCGATTGAGTTCAGCCACCGGACGAGCTGGTTCGTCTCCGGGTTCTCGATGAGGCAGCCGGTTTCGAGAACGAGGTTCGGGATATCAAGCTGGCCCTGAACCCCACCGGTCCCGGCCCAGGCATACACCGGTTCGTCGAACACAATCATCTGTTCGGAGGGGACGACATCGAACGGCACGAAGACTTTGCCCAGAGGGGCAGTGTTCCCATCCGCATTGGTCCCGTTCCAAACGACGCTGCCAATGTTGAACGCCACGCTGCCGTAGACCACCGCCTGCTGGTCCCGCGAGTAGTACTTGTTTAGCGGGTCAAACCGTTGAAATCATGGTGTTTTCGCGGCCTTACTGGCTCAAAATCGCCTTTCCAGCCACATATTTTGAAAAGACCCGCTGCCGACCTCGAGCAAAACCGCCTTGTT
>JAQGHQ010000189.1 GCA_028288765.1 Gemmataceae bacterium
CCACCCACAAGACCCCGGCCGTGAAGCGGTGGCTGACCCGGCACCCGCGGTTCGTGGTCCACTTCACCCCGACCAGTGCGTCCTGGCTCAACCAGGTCGAGCGGTTCTTCGCCGCGATCACCGAGCACCGGATCCGCCGGGGGGTGTTCAAGACGGTCCGGGCACTGGAGCAGGCGATCGAGGCCTATTTGGCCGAGCACAACGACGACCCCGAGCCGTTCCGGTGGACCGCGACCGCCGATCTCATCCTCCGGAAGGTCGAGGAGGTTTGTAAGCGAACTTGTAACTCAGGACACTAGTGGCGAAGGGCGAAATCCAACCCGACGTCGTGGCCCTCGGGACCGGGACCGACCTCTCTCCACTTCAGAAGGCGAACCTCATTCCGGCCGACTGGCGCTATCGTCTGCCCCACCGGGCCAGCCCGTTCAGCACGTTCATCGTGTTCGTGGTCCCCAAGGGGAACCCGAAGGGCGTGAAGGACTGGCCGGACCTGGCGAAAGAAGGGGTGCGGGTTCTCAACACCAACCCGAAGGGGTCTCGCACCGGCCGGCATTCATTCCTCGCGGCATACGGGTCTGTCCGGCAGCGGGGCGGAAGCGAGGACGAAGCCCGGGCGTTCGTCACCACCCTGTACCAGCGGGCCAAGCTGCCAGCACCGGTGATCCGCCCCGCGGGCGAACCCGCGCCGGCGGAAGCCCCGGCGTTCTTGCCGACCGAACCGGGCGACGTTCTCCTTAACTGGGAGAAGGAGTCGCTCGACGTGGTCAAGAAATCGGACGGGAAGCTCGAGATCGTCTACCCACCGATCAGCATCCGCGGCGAGAACCCGGTCGCGGTCGCGTCGAATGCCGCCGCGAAGGGCACCGGGAAGACGGCCGAGGCGTCCGCGAAGTTCCTCTACTCGGACGAGGTGCAAGAGCTGGCCGCCCCGGCACGGATACCGGCCGGTCCGCCCGGGGGTGCTCCGGAAGGTCCGTCCGGACGCCCCGGAGGTGGAGCTGTTCGACGCCCGCGACCTGTTCCCGGACGTGGCCCGCGCGCACGAGGCCCTGTTCGGCGAGGGCGGCGTGTTCGAGCAGATCCGCGCGAAGGTGAAGTGACCGGCCGCCCGAACCATAACCCCCGAACCCCGGACCCGCCCCGTGATGAAAACTTGGCTCCGTTCGGAAGACACCCTCGCCGTCCTGCTCGGGCTGCTCGTCGTCGGCCTGAGCCTGTCCGTTCTGGCCGGGGCCGACCTGCTCGGCTGGGCGGCGTCCCCCGCCGTCTGGGTCGACCCCGCAAAGGCCCTGGCCCCAACGGCGAAGGGGTACAGTTGGGTGTCCGGCCCGGCCAGCCTCGGGCTGACGTACCTGTTCCTGCGCGCCGTCCTGACGGCCGGGGCGGCGTTCCTCGGCCGGCCGACCGACCGGTTCGCCGTGCGGTTCACCGTCCTGTTCGCCCTCGCGTTCGGCTGCTGGGCGGACGGGAACAACGCCTACCTCGCCGCCACCCCGGACAAGCGGGCCGGGTTCGGCATCCCGTGGTCCGCCGGGCTGACCGGGTATCTGGTGGCCCTACTCGGGGGCTGGCGATTGGCAACTTCGCCCGCGGGCGGCCGTCTGGCTGAAGCCGGCGGCCCTCTCCGAACTGTACATCAAGACCGCGATCGTCGTCCTCGGGGCCGGGCTCGGGGCCCAGGCGGCCGAGCAGAGCGGGCGGACGTCCGCCGTCCTGTTCCGCGGCCTGGCGGCGATCGTCGAGGCGTACCTGATCTACTGGGCGGTCGTCTATTTCGTCGCCCGGCGGGTCTTCGGGTTCAGCCGGGAGTGGGCCGCCCCGCTCGCGTCCGGGATCTCGATCTGCGTGGTGTCGGCCGCGATCACCACCGGGGCCGCGATCCGGGCCCGGCCGGTGGTCCCGGTCATGGTCTCGTCCCTGGTCGTCGTGTTCTCGGTCGTCGAGATGCTCGTCCTGCCCGGGCTGGCCCGGACGTTCCTGGCGGACGACCCGATGGTCGCGGCGGCGTGGATGGGGCTGGCGGTCAAGACCGATGGGGCGGCCGTCTCCAGCGGGGCGATCACCGAATCCCTGGTCGACTCCCAGGCGGCGGCGGACGGACGGGTCTACGAGCCGGGCTGGATGGTCCTCACGACCACCACCGTGAAGGTCTTCACCGACCTGTTCATCGGCGTGTGGGCGTTGATCCTGTCGGCGATCTGGACCTGGAAGATCGAGAAGCGGGCCGACACCCGACTCCCGCTCGCCGAGATCTGGCAGCGGTTCCCGAAGTTCGTCTTCGGCTTCCTGCTCACCTTCGGGGTGTTCCTCGCCGTCGGGCTGGCGCACCCGGAGACGGTGGACGCGCTGAAGCGGGGGCACGGCCCAGGGGAACGTGTTCCGCCAGCTGTTCTTCGTGCCGACGTTCTTCTCGATCGGCCTGGCGGCGAACCTCCGCCGGCTGTGGGCCGAGGGGCTGGGCCGGCTGGCCCTGGTGTACGTGGTCAGCCTGTTCGGGTTCGTGATCTGGGTCGGCCTGGCCATCTCG
>JAQGHQ010000190.1 GCA_028288765.1 Gemmataceae bacterium
ATGGGGTGTCGCCTCTCGGGTGTCGACCTTTCCGCCCACAGGGGAACGACGGTCTGCCGGACCCTTGCGCGCAGAACCCCACGGGTCGGACGGGCATCGAGTACTGGCCCGACGGCACCGCTCGCCCTGTACGGAAATGTTGTCCACGGCAAGCCGCGGATTGGTCAGCGGTTCGGGCGGGCCGTCGGTCATCGGGTTGTCTCAAGCCGGCGCGAGAGGATGGGCCCCCAAAAGGCCGGCTCCGCGCGGTCGGGTGGTGCCGGCGCGGCTTCCGCGCATGCCGCGGCGGGTGACCAGACGATCACGACGGCCGAACATGGATAAACAGAGATCCGATCAGGCGGCCTGGCAGTGGTGGTGCTTGAGGAACCCGCCGAGCCGCTTCCGGCAGGCGACCTCCCGATAGGAAGGGAGAACCCCCGGCCTACCCGGTGATGACCACTCGGGGGGGCGGGTGTTCCTGGTGAACACCGAGTGGGATTCGAACTCACCCCCGATGAGTGAGGCACTTCAGTCGGGTCACATCGTCGCAAACCCTGGACCTCAAGCAATAGAACGCTGTCTGTGGGGCAGACCTCGCACTCGCGCGCGGCCGGGGATTTACGAAGAGTGTTCCGCTCGGGGAGGATGAAGACTCGGCCCCGCTTACAGGCTGCCACTCGAGTCGGGCGGAATGCAACTGGACGGCGGATGGGGCCGCATCAGCCGGGCGGGGGTAACCCCGGCCCGGGGGCATGCTGTTCGTTCCCAACCCGGCGGGGCCTCTCCGCCCATGGCTTTCCGCGACCGCGTAACCTTCGTTCCCTCTCCTGTTTCCGATCCGGGCGGTCACCTGACCTACCTGGAAGGTCATCAGATCGTCTCCTTCATCATGATGATTTGACCTGACGAAGAAAGACCTGACGAAGTCGCAATCCCGAGCATCATTTTCTCAGGTTACAATGTTGACTAAGGACATGTTATTGATGCATATTGTGGACAGGTCGTATGCACCCCCGGCATTTGTCGATGTGAGCGGCCTGAAAGCATTGAGGAGATGACGCATGCGGAAGTTCGTGTTGGCCGGTCTGGCCCTGGTGCTAACCGTTGGTCTCACTCTGGCGGGTGAGGTCGCGTTCGTGAAGTACAACGCCGAGAAAAAGGAATTGACTGTCAAAGAGGACGACAAGGAAGCCACCTACACGATCACCGACGAGACCAAGGTCAAGCGCGGGGACAAGGACGGCAGGCTCGAGAACGCCCTGAAGTACCTGGCGGAAACGGCCAACGAAGGGAGCAAGTTCGAGATCACCGTCGACAAGGACAAGAAGACGGTCACGGAGCTCAAGTTCCCCGGGAAGAAGTAAGTAATCGCTCCCGCCGGTCCGGTCATGATCGACCGGTCCGGCTACCTCCGCGGGCCGGGCTTCCCGACGTTTCAGGGCCCTCGGGGAGCGGGGCAACGGGCCGCGGGGAGTCGTTTCTTCACTCGCATCTTCTTCACCCCGAGCCGGCGGTTTGTCGGCCCGTCTCTCCAGACTCGGTGGCGTGTGGCACCCGCCCAGGCTGGTGTGGGCCGCGCCGGCACGATCCTGACCCTTTACCCTGGAGCGGTTGAATGAACCGGTCTGTCCTCCGCGCAACAGTTCTGCTCGCCGCCGCGGCGACCGTATCGGCTGGCGATACCGACCCGAAGACGAAGCCCGCCGAACTGGTGAACGTCTCCGACAACCACGCCCCGGACTTGTGGAAGGAAATCAACGAGCGGTTCCAGGCCCGGCAACCCGGGGTCGCCGTGAAGCAGTCGGTCGCGGTCTGGAGTAAACAGCGCGACCTGGTGGCGAAGGGCGAAATCCAACCCGACGTCGTGGCCCTCGGGACCGGGACCGACCTCTCTCCACTTCAGAAGGCGAACCTCATCCCGGCCGACTGGCGGTACCGCCTCCCGCACCGGGCCAACCCGTTCGGCACGTTCATCGTGTTCGTGGTCCCCAGGGGGAACCCGAAAGGCGTGAAGGACTGGCCGGACCTGGCGAAAGAAGGGGTGCGGGTTCTCAACACCAACCCGAAGGGCTCTCGCACCGGCCGGCATTCATTCCTCGCGGCATACGGGTCTGTCCGGCAGAGGGGCGGAAGCGAGGACGAAGCCCGGGCGTTCGTCACCACCGTGTACCAGCGGGCCAAGCTGCCAGCACCGGTCATCCGCCCCGCGGGCGAACCCGCGCCGGCGGAAGCCCCGGCGTTCTTGCCGACCGAACCGGGCGACGTGCTCCTCAACTGGGAGAAGGAGTCGCTCGACGCGGTCAAGAAATCGGACGGGAAGCTCGAAATCGTCTACCCGCCGATCAGCATCCGCGGCGAGAACCCGGTCGCGGTCGCGTCGAATGCCGCCGCGAAGGGCACCGAGAAGACGGCCGAGGCGTATGCGAAGTTCCTCTACTCGGACGAGGTGCAAGAGCTGGCCGCCCGGCACGGGTATCGACCGGTCCGCCCGGGTGTGCTCCGGAAGGTCCGTCCGGACGCCCCGGAGGTGGAGCTGTTCGACGCCCGCGACCTGTTCCCGGACGTCCTCAAGGCGCACGAGGCCCTGTTTGGCGAGGGCGGTGTGTTCGAGCAGATCCGCGGGAAGGCGAAGTGACCGCCCGTTGGTTAGTCGAGAGCTCGGTGGGGTGTGGTTTTCACCCCAACGGGCCCTTCAGGCTGAAATCCTCGAGACGCCCGTTCCTCGGGGATTTCGACAAAAGTGACCAGCTGCCCGAACCATAACCCCCGCCCCCGGACCTGCCCCGCGATGAAAACCTGGCTCCGCTCGGAAGACACCCTCGCCGTCCTGCTCGGGCTGTCCGTCGTCGGCCTGAGCCTGTCCGTCCTGACCGGGGCCGATCTGCTCGGCTGGGCGGCGTCCACCGCCGTCTGGGTCGACCCCGCAAAGGCCCTGGCCCCGGCGGCGAAGGGGTACAGCTGGGTGTCCGGCCCGGCCAGCCTCGGGCTGACGTACCTGTTCCTGCTCGCCGTCCTGACGGCCGGGGCGGCGTTCCTCGGCCGGCCGACCGGCCGGTTCGCCGTGCGGTTCACGGTCCTGTTCGCCCTCGCGTTCGGCTGCTGGGTGGCCGGAAACAACGCCTATCTCGCCGCCACCCCGGACAAGCGGGCCGGGTTCGGCATCCCGTGGTCCGCCGGGCTGACCGGGGAAGCCGGGTACCTGGTGGCCCTGCTCGGGGGGCTGGCGATCGGCAACTTCGCCCCGCGGGCGGCCGTCTGGCTGAAGCCGGCGGCCCTCTCCGAACTGTACATCAAGACCGCGATCGTCATCCTCGGGGCCGGCCTCGGGGCCCAGGCCGCGGAGGCGAGCGGGCTGGCCAAGGCGGTCATGTTCCGCGGCCTGGCAGCGATCATCGAGGCGTACCTGATCTACTGGGCGGTCGTCTATTACCTCGCCCGGCGGGTCTTCGGGTTCAGCCGGGAGTGGGCCGCCCCGCTCGCGTCCGGGATCTCGATCTGCGGGGTGTCGGCCGCGATCACCACCGGGGCCGCGATCCGGGCCCGGCCGGTCGTCCCGGTCATGGTCTCGTCCCTGGTGGTCGTGTTCTCGGTCGTCGAGATGCTCGTCCTGCCCGGGCTGGCCCGGACGTTCCTGGCGGACGACCCGATGGTGGCGGCGGCGTGGATGGGGCTGGCGGTCAAGACCGACGGGGCGGCCGTCTCGAGCGGGGCGATCACCGAATCGCTGGTCTACTCCCAGGCGGCCGCGGCCGGGCACGTCTACCAGCCGGGGTGGATGGTCATGACGACCACCACTGTGAAAGTGTTCATCGACCTGTTCATCGGCGTGTGGGCGTTGATCCTGTCGGCGATCTGGGCCTGGAAGATCGACAAGCGGGCCGACACCCGACTCCCGCTCGCCGAGATCTGGCAGCGGTTCCCGAAGTTCGTCTTCGGCTACCTGCTCACCTTCGGGGTGTTCCTCGCCGTCGGGCTGGCGCGGCCGGAGACGGTGGACGTGCTGAAGCGGGGCACGGCCCAGGGGAACGTGTTCCGCCAGCTGTTCTTCGTGCTGACGTTCTTCTCGATCGGCCTGGCGGCGAACCTCCGCCGGCTGTGGGCCGAGGGGCTGGGCCGGCTGGCCCTGGTGTACGTGGTCAGCCTGTTCGGGTTCGTGATCTGGGTCGGCCTGGCCATCTCG
>JAQGHQ010000193.1 GCA_028288765.1 Gemmataceae bacterium
AACAAGGCGGTTTTGCTCGAGGTCGGCAGCGGGTCTTTTCAAAATATGTGGCTGGAAAGGCGATTTTGAGCCAGTAAGGCCGCGAAAACACCATGATTTCAACGGTTTGACCCGCTAAACAAGTACGGTAACCGGTCGTCCAGCCTGCCGGATCGGCCAGCTCGGTTGGTCATACCGCCTCTCCCGATAAATCCTTCATGCACGAACTTGACTTGTGGCCTTTCCTATCCTGGGATGTTGTAGTTACACTGTTTGGGGTTCGGGGGATTGTAAGGATTGGTTAGCAGATGTAATTTCAGTGGTACACGCCACGCGTAACACCCAGCAGGCGGAGAGATATTGTCGACCTTCCGGGTCCAGGACGCTCTCCCCCATGATTCTGCCGAACGTGTTCGCATGAAATGACTTCCTTCAGTCCGCTCGAACCACAACTCGCGGCTACCGCCCGTGCCCGGATTTCGGCATCCAGGATGCTATGCTACCGGCTGACAGTTGTTCGCCCGGGCTGAATGCACGGGGTTGTGGCCGAGTGCCACCCGATTCTTGCTGCGGGTAGGAAATCCCCCCGACCATCCGCGGTCTTGAGTCCGCTGCCGACACCGCCAAGAGACCCTGCACATGGCCCGTCAAAACCCCGGTGATCAGCCTACACCGAATCCACTCTCCCCGTACCACACGCCCTCGGGTGGGAACCCGATGCCGGTCCCCCCGGCCGGTCCCTACGGACCGAACCCCGGGTATCATGCCACGACGCCTTCGGCGGCGAAGGCCGGGCCGACCCCGGCCGGGCTCCTCAATGCCCTGAAGCGCCGGTGGGTGCTGGCCACGTTCCTCGGCGCGCTCGTCGCGGTCGCGGCCGCGGCCACCGTCTGGATGGTGCTGCCGGCCGGCAAGCATCAGGCGCGGGCCGTCGTTCAGCTCCGGGCCAACACCCCGGAAGTCGGCCACCGCTCGGCGGACGAGTTCGAGAACTTCCGACGGGACCAGATGTTTCTCCTCAAGTCCCGCGACCTGCACAACCGCACCCTCTCCGAACCGTCGGTCGCCAGCCTCGACACGGTAAAAAACGCCGACGACGCGGTCCGCATGCTGGACGAGGGGATCAAGGTCAGCGACCCTTCCCCGCAGACGATCTTGATCAGTCTCACCGGGGACAACCCGGAGGATCTGAAGACACTCCTGAACATGCTGGTGAAGAAGTACATCGACGACTCGACCGCCGAAGAACGGAGGAAGCGGGACGACCGGACCCGCCGGCTGGAGCTCCTGCTCGAGCGGTTCCGCTTGGACATTCAGGCGAAGGAGCGGTCGATCCGGATGATGGCCGAGGCGAACCGGACACTCGGCGGGGACGCCGCCGCCGCCAAGCTCGCCCGGATGCAGCAGGAACTCGCCAAACACGACTCCGAGGTGTTCGCTTCCCAGAAAGAAGCGGAGGAGCTTCGGGTCAACGTCGAGCTCCTCAAAAAGAAGCTCGACAAAAAGCGGTTCGATCTGGACCCGCTCGAGCTGAACGCCCTGGTGAACGGGGACTTCCGGGTCGGCGAATTCGTCCGGCAGAAGGCGGCGAAGGAGTACGTCCTGCAACGGGAGCTTGAGCGGGCCGCCGACACGATGGCCCCCACGGTACTCGCCCTCAAGTCCGAGATCGAACAACTGGAGAAATCGATCGCGAAAGCCCGGGTATTGGTCGAGCCCGAGATCCTGGCCGTGATGGCGAAGATGAATGAGCAACAGCTCAAGAGCAGACTCGCCGACCTCCAGGACAAGTTGAGCGCGACCGATTCCCTCCTCGCGAACCGCCAGCGGACCCGCGACGACTTCGAGAAGACCCTGGCGAAGGCGGCCAGCGGCGGGTTCGACATCGATACGCTCTTGAAGGAGCTCGACCCGCAGCGGACGATCCTGAACCAGCTCGAGAGCCAGCGCGTGAACCTGATGGTCGATAAAGAGCTGGACGCCCGAGTCAGCATCCGGGAGCCGGCCTCGGTGATGTTGAACCAGAACCAGAGGCAGAAGACCCTGCTGGCGATCGGGGCCGGGGTTGCCGCCTTCTTGCTCGTCCTCGTCGTGATCGGGTATCTGGAGTGGCGGACCCGCCGGATCGACAGCGTCGACCAGGTGGTGACCGACCTCGGGATGCGGGTGATCGGGACCGTCCCATCTTTCCCGAACAAGGCCAGCCTGAAAGCGGCCGAGGCGGCCGGGAACGCGAACTGGCGGTTCATCCTGAACGAGTCGATCAACTCAACCCGGACCATGCTCCTTCACACCGCCCGCAAGGAGTCGATGCAGGTCGTGATGGTCACGAGCGCGACCCAGGGCGAAGGGAAGACGTCGCTCGCCAGTCAGCTGGGGACGAGCATGGCGACCGCGGGGATGCGGACGCTGATCGTCGACTGCGACCTCCGGAACCCCTCGATCCACAAGCTGTTCGACCTCGGCCTCCAGGTCGGCGTGAGTGAAGTGCTCTGCCAGGAGGCGGACGTGAGCGACGCGGTCCAGCCGACCGCGGTCCCGAACCTGTGGGTCATCCCGGCCGGGCAGTGCTCGACCCGGGTGATCACCGCCCTCGCCCAGGGACACCCGCTCGAGACGCTCTTCAACCGCCTCCGCGGGCAATTCGATTTCATCATCGTGGACAGCTGCCCGGTCCTCCCGGTGGCGGACGCACTACTCATCGGCCAGCACGTGGACGGGGTGGTGTTCTCGATCATGCAGGACATCAGCCAGCTGCCGAAGGTACTGGTCGCGTCCGAGAAGTTGCAGCAGTTGAATGTGCCGCTTCTCGGGGCGGTGGTGAACGGGGTGAGCGGCGGCAGTGCTTACTACGCCTACGGGTACAACTATGTCAAGCAGCTCCCGGCGTGACGCGGACCGCCGGGAGCCGCCCGGCGGCCCGGCGAGACCGGGTGTGCTCCGCCCCGTGCTGATCGTCGGCGCCCTCGCGGTCCTGGTCGCGGCCGGGGTCGTAGAGGGGAGGCGATCGAACCGGTGGGGGGTGTCCGAGGATTTGCGGGCGTCGGCGGGCAAGCTGACCTACATCCCACCCGCCTTCGGGGCCTGGACGAGCACCGAAACCGAGATGGACCCGAAGATCCTCGACAAGGCGGAGGCGGTCGGCGCGGTGGCCCGCGTCTACCAGAACAAGACCACCGGAGCGACGTTGAGCGTCCTGATCCTGTGCGGGCCGTCCGGCCCGATCGGCGCCCACACCCCGGACGTCTGCTACGCCGGCCTCGGCTACCAGATGACCGGGCGCGAAGTCCGCAAGCCGATCCCCCTCGCGGACGGGTCGGCCCCCGTCTTCTGGTCCGGAAGGTTCGAGAAGGGGAACGGCGAGCCCGGCCTTCTGGTGGCCTGGGCATGGGGAGCGGACGGCGACTGGGTCGCGTCCGAGGCCCCCCGCCGCGAGTTCGTGCTCAGGAGCGTGTTGTTCAAACTCTATGTCAGCCGTGGCCTCACCGCGGCCGAGCAGGCCGGCCGGCCCGGGCCCGATCCGACACAGGAGTTTCTGACCGATTTTCTCCCCGAAGTGAAGAAGGCCCTGGCCCCGACCCCGGGCTGACCGGGTCCCGCAGAGGACGCCCGAACCATCGACCGCCGAGTCCGAGCACGAGCGAAATGAGCATACCCCCTATAATGCCCAGCCCGCACGCCGCAGAGGCGCGCGACCCCTGGCCGGAGATCGACCGGCTAATGCCGGACTCGGCGGTGGATCTCGCACTCTGTCCGACGTGGTACGCGGCCGGCAAGGTGATGCTCGACTATCTGGTCGCGGTCCTGCTCCTCCCGCTCGCCCTCCCGCTGATCGGGCTGGCCGTGTTCGCGGTCAAGCTCACCTCCCCGGGCCCGGCCTTCTACACCCAGACCCGGGTCGGGCTGAACGGCCGCCGGTACCGGATTATCAAGATCCGGACGATGCACCGGGATTGTGAGCTGAAGTCCGGAATCCGGTGGGCCCGAAAGAACGACGACCGGGTCACCCGGGTCGGCAAGTTCCTCCGGAAGACCCACATCGACGAGCTGCCCCAGCTGTTCAACGTCCTGATGGGCGAGATGAGCCTCGTCGGCCCACGGCCGGAACGGCCCGAGGTCATCCAGGCGAAAGGGCTCCACCAGCTGGTCCCGGGGTACAATCAGCGGTTGCGGGTCAAGCCCGGGGTGACCGGTCTGGCCCAGGTCCAGCTCCCGGCCGACACCGATATCACGAGCGTCCGGTACAAGGTCGTGTACGACCTGTACTACGTCCAGCACCAGGGCCTCCTGCTCGACCTCCGGCTGATCTTCGCGACGCTGGCGAAGGCGGCCGGGGCCGGGCCGAACCTGATCCGGCGGGCTTTCGTACTTCCCAACCGGCGGAAGGTGGCCGCCGTCTTTCGCGACAACCTCACCGCCGAACACCCGTCGCTCACGCAACTCCAGCCGGCGTGACGGCAGCGACGACCACGGGCTTACCCCTGCAGGACAGCCACCGGGCGACACCCTCGACATGACTGTGATCGCCCCGAGCTCCGCTGTCGCCCCCCCCGCCGACGGCCGGTCCGCCGCCCGGGTGTTGTACCTCACCCACCGGGTGCCGTACCCGCCGGACAAGGGCGACCGCATCCGGAACTTCCACCTGCTCCGGCAGATGGCCCGCCGCGGGCGGGTGTGGCTGGCGTGCCTCGCCGACGAGGAAGTGGCGCCCGGGGTGACCGCCGAACTGCATCGGCTCTGCGAGCGGGTTTCGGTCGTCCCGGTCAGCCGTGGTCGCTGGCTGCGGGCCGCGGTCAGTGTGCTCGCCGGGCGGAGCGTGTCCGAAGGCGCGTTCGCGGAATCCGGCCTGCGCCGAGTCGTCCGCGAATGGGCGGGCGAGACGACCTTCACGGCGGCGGTGGCGTCGGCGTCGAGCATGGCCCCGTACCTGAAAGACCTCGCCCCGACGGGTGTACCGGCGGTGATCGATCTGGTCGACGTCGACAGCCAGAAGTGGGCCGACTTCGCCAACGCCGCCCGCGGGCCGAAGCGCTGGCTCTACCAGCTCGAGGCATCGCGGGTGCGGAAGCTCGAGCGTCGCCTGCCCGGCTGGGCCCGGGCGGTCGCGGTGGTGAGCCGGGCCGAGGCCGACGTGCTCGACGAATTCGCGGGGCGCGGGGCCGCGACTGTGGCCGCGAACGGCGTCGACCTGGATTACTTCCGGCCCGAGAGTCGTCTGCACGCCCCGGATGGGAACGGCGGGTGCCACTTGGCGGAACCCATCTGCGTCTTTGTCGGCGCGATGGACTACCTGCCGAACGTCGACGCCGCGGTGTGGTTCGCTCGCGAGGTGTGGCCGGCGATCCGGACGAGGTTCCCGGCGGCGGAGTTTCGGATCGTCGGGCGGAAGCCGACCCCTGAGGTGTGTCTACTCGGCGGGCTTCCCGGGGTGACCGTCGTCGGGCAGGTGGCCGACGTCCGCCCGCACGTCGCCGCCGCGACGGTGGCGGTGGTCCCGTTGCGGCTGGCCCGTGGGATCCAGAACAAGGTGTTGGAAGCGCTGGCCATGGGCAAGCCGGTCGTGGCCGCCCCCCCGGCACTCGCGGCCTTGAAGGCCGTCCCCGGGACCGACCTCCTCGCGGCCACCACCCCGCGGGAATGGGTGGAAAGAGTTTCCGGGTTGTTCGCCGACCCCTCCCGGTGCCGGGAACTGGGAGCCGCCGGCCGCCGGTTCGTAGAAGAACACCACCACTGGGAAGACTGCCTGGAGCCGTTACTGACCGCGATTTTCGCCCCCCCGGAGGTCGGGCGAGTTCCCCCTCACCCCGCCCACTCCTAAACCCCTAACTCCCCCCGTTATTTGGACATCGCAGACCAAACGCTGGAGCATACCGCCGCGCCCACCGCCGTGTTCCCGGTGGTGAATCTTTCCCTTCCCCCGGGACGGACCCTCATGACCTCCCCGGTGGTTCTCGACGCCCGTGTCGTCACCGGGTCTGGGGGTGGGCCGGACAAGACGATCCTGAACTCCCCCCGGTTTCTCGGGCCGCTCGGGTATCGGATGGTCTGCGCGTACCTGTACCCGCCGGGCGACCCGGGGTTCGAGGTTATCCGCCGCCAGGCCGAGCGGTACGAAGCCCCGCTGGTCTCGATTCCGGACCGCGGGCCCTGGGACTGGCGGGTGGTGAGGGATCTCCTGGCCGTCTGCCGACGGGACAAGGTCGCCGTCTGGCACAGCCACGATTACAAGACGAACGCGCTCGGCCTATTGCTCAAGCGGTTCTGGCCGATGCGGCTCGTCACCACCGTCCACGGGTGGGTGCAGCACACCGCCCGCACCCCCCTCTACTACAAGGTCGACCAGCTCTGTCTCCCGCGGTACGAGCGGGTGATCTGTGTCTCCGACGACCTGTTCGAGACGTGCGAGGGGTGCGGCGTTCCGGCCCGGAACCTCGTCCTCCTCGAAAACGCGATCGACGCCGGGGAGTACACGCGGCGGCGGGCCGTGGCGGACGCGAAACGGGCGCTCGGCTTCCCGCACCCCGGGTTGCTCGTGGGGGCGGTCGGCCGCCTGTCCGCCGAGAAGGGCTTCGACGTGCTGATCCAGTCCGTTCACGCCCTGGTCCGGCGCGGGCTCGACGTCAGGCTCGTGATCGTCGGCGAGGGCGTGGAGCGGGCCAACCTGGAACGACTGGCGGCCGACCTCGGTTTAGGAGACCGGGTGACACTGCCGGGCTGGCAGGCCGACGTCCGGGGGTATTTCGAGGCGATGGACGTCTTCGCCCTGAGCAGCCACCGCGAGGGGCTGCCGAACGTGCTGCTGGAGGCAATGGCCCTCGAAGTCCCGGTCGTCGCGACCCGGGTGAATGGGGTGCCCCGGCTGGTCCAGGACGGGCGGAACGGGTTCCTCATCGGGGCCGGGGATGCGGACGGACTGACTACCGCCCTGCTCGGCCTGTTGACGAACGAGGGGCTGCGAGACCTTTTCCGGGCAGCCGGCCGCCGGACGGTCGAAGGGCGGTACAGTTTCCCCACCCGGATGCAGAAGTTGAAGCGGATCTACGACGAGCTGCTGCCGAATAACTGAAAGGATCGGCGGCGGTTGGCAGTAAACCCAGTCAGGGGAGAACGTGCGATCGGCATCCCTCCCGTCCCGGACTTACCGCCCCCGCCCGGCCCCGGTGCTACATTAGAATACTACGACCCGGGTCTGCCGAGCCGGAGCCCTGCCCACGATGATCCGCCCCATGTCCTCGAGCACGGCCTCGGAACTTTCCGTCGTCGTCCACCCACGTGCCGCGATCGCAGCCCGCCTCCAGGCCCTGACGGCATATGTCCGCAGCTCCGCCCCGGTCGTCCCTCTCGGCAAACATCCGGCGTGGTTGAACGTCCTCCGGGCAGCTCTGGACCATGAGGTGTACGCCCTGGAGGCGGTGGCCGGCGGCCAGACGTATGGGTTCCTGCCGCTCGCCCACATCAGCAGCATGCTGTTCGGCCGCTTTCTGGTCAGCCTGCCCTATCTGAACACGAACGGCGTGGTGGCCGAGTCCGCCGACGTGCAGGCCCGGCTCGTGTCCCGGGCGGTCACCCTGGCCGACGAGCTGAACGTCCGCTACCTCGAACTCCGCCACGAACAGCCCGTCGACCACCCCGACCTGAGCGCCGCGGTCATGAGCAAAGTCCATATGCGACTCCCGCTCCCCCGGGCCGTGGAGTCGTTGTGGAAGGGGTTCGACCCGAAGGTCCGCAACCAGGTGCGCAAGGGCGAGAAGGCGGGCTTCGCCGTCGCTTGGGGCGGGGCGGAACTGCTCGACGGGTTCTACGAGGTGCTCAGCCGGAACATGCGCGACCTGGGAACGCCCGTGTACGCGAAGGCACTCTTCCGGGAAACCCTCGCCGCATTCCCGGCCGACGCCGAGATCTGCCTCGTCCGGGCCGCGGACCGCCCGGCCGCCGCCGCCCTGCTCCTCCACGGGTGGGGGGTGACCGAGGTCCCGACCGCCGCGGCCTTGCGGGAATACAACCCGAGTTGCGTGAATATGTTGATGTACTGGAAACTGCTGGAACGGTCAGTCGGGCGAGGACAACAGCTTTTCGACTTCGGCCGATCGACCACCGACGGGAGCACCTTCAAGTTCAAGAAACAGTGGGGCGCGGTCCCGCACCCGGCCGTCTGGCAGTACGCGGTCAAGGAAGGGGCCGTCACCGACATGCGGCCGGACAACCCCCGGTATCAGCGGGCCATCCGCCTCTGGCAACGGCTCCCGGTCCGGCTCACGCAATACCTCGGCCCGGCCATCGTTCGCGGTATCCCCTGACGGCCTTCCGTCCAATTCCCGGGCTCGTCAGCCCTGACTCCCGCTCGCCGCCAGGCAAACCAGTTTTCCCCCGTGGCCTCTCGTCCGACAACATACCTTCCCGTCACCGCGGGGTCGACCGACCGACTGTCGGTGCCGCGGTGCAATCGGCCGCCGCATGCGCCCGTGCGGGCGGCGCCCCTCGACCTCTCACCGTGTCTCGGCTGTCATCCGAATCCCAGGCAAGAGTTTCGCCCTTGCCACAACCCCCACAATGCACGACCGGTTTTTCCCGCACTTTCGGGCAAACCGGTTGCCTGGGTGCAATTTGTAAACTTTCCTTTCTGTAGAGATGAGTAACCCGGTACACAGAGCGCGAGGAGTGGTTATCACTCCGACCGGTCGTTCCGGGTGTGCGGGTTATACCGACCCCCGCTCTTGTCGATCGCTCACGCCGGAGAGTCGCCGCACATGCTCCCCCCCCGCAGACTCGTCCTCGTCGCCAATGAACCGAAGCTCGCGCTAGCTGTTCAGACGCACCTGCAGAAGGCGTTACAGCTGACCGCACCGGTCGTCCGGTTTGACGAAGTTTCCAACCTCCTCGCCCCGGAGACCGACGGCGATCTATTATTGATCGCCTCGGACCCGGCCGACGTGGTCGCGGTCGAGAACGTGGTCCGCGAGTCGAAGGTCCAGATGGCCCCGGCGGGGCTCGCGGTGTTGGAAGCCGAATCGGTTGCCGGGCTGCGTCCCCTCGACCATCTCGCCCCGTACCTGACCGGCCGATTCGTGTGGCCTCACCTGGCGCGCGACCTGACGATGTGGGCCCGCCGGGCCCTTTCCCCGAACGGGGCCCGGTTCGCCGACCCGGCCACCGAGACGACCGCCCAGAAGATCCGCCGCCGGCTGGTCAACCACACCCCGTCGCTAACCACGATGGTGGACCAGCTGTGTATCGCCGCCGCCCACGACGTGACCGTGCTGATCGAGGGCGAGACGGGGACGGGGAAGACGTTCCTGGCGAAGCTGGTCCACGACTGCTCGGCCCGCCGGGGGAGTCGGTTCCTGGTGGTCTCCTGCGGCACCCTGTCGGGAAACCTGATCGCGAGCGAGTTCTTCGGGCACGCCAAGGGGGCCTTCACCGGGGCGGACGTGCCAAAGGTCGGGAAATTCGCCGCGGCCGGGGAAGGGACGATCCTCCTCGACGAGATCGACACGCTCGGGCTCGACCACCAGGCGAACCTCCTCCGGGTGATCGAGACCGGGGAATTCGAACCGGTGGGGAGTAACGACACCCAGTCCTGCCGGGCCCGGATCATCGCGGCGACGAACTGGAACCTGGCCGACGCGGTCGAACGGGGCACCTTCCGCCGCGACCTGTACTACCGCCTACACGTCATCAGTTTCCACCTCCCGCCGCTACGGCATCGGCCGGAGGACATCGGCCCGCTGGTCCGCGGGATGGTCGCCCGGTACGGGACGAAGTTCGGAAAGAAGCTGTTCGGCATCTGCCCGGAGGCGATGCGATCGCTGGAGTCGTTCCCCTGGCCGGGGAACATCCGGCAGCTGGAAAACGTCGTGCAGCAGGCGGTGTTGACGAGTTCCGGCAACGAGCTGAAGCAACACCATCTTTCCCCTCTAGTGACCACCCGGGCCGACACCCCGTCGGTCACCCTTCCGGTCAGCACCGGGTACGGCGGGACTCTGAAGGAGAGCCGGGCGGCGATGGAGCGGGCGAACATTCTGCGGGCGCTCGAGCGGGCCGGGCAGAGTCGGACCCGGGCCGCCCAGTTGCTCGGGATCAGCCGGGTCACGCTGTATAAGAAGATGGACCGGTACGGCCTCCTCCAGCCGAAGGTAAAGCCCCCGGTCGTGTTCCCCTTCGACGAGTACGGGAATCGGGCCGGGAACGCCTGACGCCGGGGCGGGTACTCGGCTCGCGTCCCGCCTTCTTGCCACTCGCCGCGCGGGCAGCCCTTTCCCATCATGACCCCGGTATTCGTCCCCCGCGCCGCGTGCGGGCGCGGCCCCTCGGTTACCCGGAGGCCCCGCGTGTCCGCAGACCCCGAACTGCTCTACTACTGCAAGCCGGGCGGCGAGCGACCGACCGGCCATCTCGTGGAGTTCCTCGGCGTACAGGCATTCCTCGCCGACGAGCCGGCGTGCAAGACGTTGTGGGACCTGGTATCGACACAATTCCGCACCCGGGGCAAGTTTCTGGCCGTCTGGCCCGGAGTCCGGTTCGTGGCCGTCCACCGGGACGCGGACGGGTCCGCGGACGGGTTTCTGCTCGTCAACACCCCGGTCAACTGGCAAATCGATTACGTCGTGGTCCGCCCCGACCGGCGGGGACTCGGGATTGCCGGGGTGCTCGTGATCGAGACCCTGAACCAGGCGCACCGGCGCGACGTCCCCTACGTGACACTGACCAGCCGGGCGGAGCTCCGCCCGCTCTACGAGGCGTGCGGGTTCACCGCCGTCGGGGACCACCAGCCCCCTGCCCCGGGCACCACCCCGACCGGCCCCCGCTGAGTCCTCATGTCAGTGGCCGGCCGGGCGGGGCATCGGAACTTCCCCTTCCCCGCCCCGTCACCCATCAGGTACAACATCTTGCCCACCCTGGAGGAGCCACAGACATGTGCGGGATCGTCGGATTCACCGGCCGGCGCGAGGCGTCGCCGGTCCTGCTCGAAGGGTTGCGGCGGCTGGAGTACCGCGGGTACGACAGCGCGGGACTCATCACCGGTACGGGGAACGAGCTGCACCTGCGGAAGAAAGCCGGCCGGCTCGCGGAGCTGACCAAGGCGGTGGCGGCCCACCCCGCGCCCGGGTGCTACGGGATCAGTCACACCCGGTGGGCCACCCACGGCGGGGCGACCGACCGCAACGCCCACCCGCACCTCGACGGCACGAACACGATCGCCGTGGTCCACAACGGGGTGATCGAGAACTTCGCCCCGCTCAAGCACCAGCTCCGGTCCGCCGGGGTGCAGTTCCGGTCCGACACCGACACCGAAGTCCTGGCCCATCTGATCGGCCACTACTACGTCGGCGACCTCGTCGCCGCCGTGCGGCAGGCCCTCACCCTCGTGAAGGGCACGTACGGAATCGCCGTGATGTCCCGGGCCGAGCCCGGGCTGATCGTCGGGGCTCGGCTCGGGAGCCCGCTGGTCCTCGGGGTGGGCGACGGGGGCACGTTCCTCGCCAGCGACGCGAACGCCCTCGCCGGGTATGCGGACAAGGTCGTTTACCTGAGCGACCGGCAGCTGTGCGTCCTGAACGGCGACGACTGGGAGCTCCGCGCCCAGGACCTCTCCCCGGTAACCGCCTCGGTCCACGACATCGCTCACTTCCTGGCCGACGGGGACGCCGAGAAGGGCGAGTTCCCGCACTTCATGCTGAAGGAAATCTACGAACAGCCTGAGACCCTCGCGAACGCGATGCGGGGCCGGCTCGACGACGCCGACTCGACCGCCCACTTCGGCGGGCTGAACCTCTCGCCCCAGCAGCTCCGGCAGATCGACCGGGTGATCCTGACCGCGTGCGGGACGAGCTACCACGCCGGGCTGGTCGGGGAGTACTTGTTCGAGGAACTGGCCCGGATGCCGGTGGAGGTGGAGTACGCGAGCGAGTTCCGATACCGGAACCCGCCGATGGACCGGGGGACGGTGGTGCTCGCGGTCACCCAGTCGGGCGAGACCGCGGACACCCTCGCCGCCCTCCGCGAGTCGAAGCGGATGGGGCACACGACGCTCGCCATCTGCAACACGGTCGGGAGCACCATCGCCCGGGAGGCGGACGGCGGGGTGTACCTGCACGCCGGGCCGGAGATCGGGGTCGCCAGTACCAAGGCGTTCACCTCCCAGGTCGCGGTGATGACGATGCTTGCCGTGTACTTCGGCCGGACCCGGCACCTGTCCAGCATCCAGGGGCAGCGGATCATCGAGGAGTTACGCGCACTGCCCGACGTCGTCCGCCGCACGCTCGGCTGCCACGACCATGTGAAACGGGTGGCCGCGAAGTACGCCGACGCCCGGAACGTGCTCTACCTCGGCCGGCAGTACCTCTACCCCGCCGCGCTCGAAGGGGCGCTGAAGCTGAAGGAGATCAGCTACATCCACGCCGAGGGGTACCCGGCCGCGGAAATGAAGCACGGGCCGATCGCGCTGGTGGACGAAAGCACCCCGAGCGTGTTCCTGGTCCCGCGCGGCAACGTGTTCGACAAGGTGATGAGCAACATGCAGGAGATCAAGGCCCGGGGCGGGCCGGTAATCGCGATCGCGAGCGAGGGCGACGCCGAGGTCGCGGCCGTGGCCGACGACGTGATCCCCATCCCGGACGTGCCCGAGTACCTGCAGCCGATCGTCGTCGCGATCCCGCTCCAGTTGCTCGCCTACGAGATCGCCCTGCTCTGCGGGTGTGACGTGGACAAACCGCGGAACCTCGCCAAGAGCGTCACCGTCGAGTGACGCGGGTCACGCGGGGGGGCGGACCCGCGGGTCCGTCACTTCTGGAGCCAGACAAGGTTGCCGGCCCGCAAGATCGCTTCGGGCGGCGTGTCGAACAGAAAGGCCTGGTCCGACCCACGCGCGCCCTTGACCACCGTGCGGACGGCTTTCCGGACGAACCGGGCCGCGACCCGCCACCGGCCCGGACGGGCCGGCCACAGCGGCCGGGTCCGGTCGAACCAGCAGGCCATTTCGGGCTCGGCCGCGCGCGGGTAGACCCGGAACTGCCGGAACCCCAGCTCCCGGCCGAGCGTGATGATGTGGTGCGGGGGCATGTCCTTTTCGGTCACCCCGTACTTCTCGGCCGTGTGCGCGGACGCGACCGAGTGCCCTTCCCCGGGTTCGACGGTGATACACACCCTGCCGGGCTTTAGCGCCTTGTACACGCCCGCCAGGGCGACCCGCTCGTCCTCCGCGTGGTGCAAGGCGTCGTAGAACACCGCCGCGTCGAATTCTTCTCGATATCCCATGGACTCGTAGTCCTGGACGACGAACGCGATCGACCCGGTCCCGGTCCGGTCCCGGTTCTGGTTCGCCAGGTCGATCATGTCCGGGCAGATGTCCTGGCCGACCACGTCGTACCCGCGGCGGGCGAGGAACGTACTCGTCCACCCGCTCCCCACGCCGAGGTCGAGGACCCGGGCCGGGACCGGGGGGAGGAGTTCCATGATCCGTCCCAGGTCGGCCAGATACCGGCCGCACCCGCCGCCGCCGAACGGTTTGTTCAAGGCAAAATCGACACCTTCCGGGCCGATCGCCTTGACGTAGTTCAGCTCCCCGAGCTTGGGCATCTCAGACCTCCTGAGGTGCCCACGTATACCACCCCCCCGGCCGGCGTCTAGCCGAACCACCCACCCGTGGGACGACGGCTGCGACCCGCGGCCAATCCTGCCCCGGCGCAGTCTGGGATGCGCGGGTACAAGGGTCTGGGACCAGTGCCGCGACAGGTATCGGAGAGGTTGACCCGGATCGGGGATGAGAACCGAGCCGTCCGGGTGGGATGTGGGGAAGCCCCGACACCCCGTCGTCCCAGCGACAACGAGTGATCGGATCACATGAGGCCGCAACTCACTCCGGCAGGGGCACACGCCCGGCGTGCGACGGCAGCCTGCACCGATCGCACCAGCTCGTTCGGCGGATAAGGCTTGCGGACAAACCCGAGGACCCCTTCCCCGCCCCCGGGCGGCACCACGTCGGCCGAGTAGCCGCTGCAGATCAATACCCCGACCTCGGGGTCGATGGCTCGCAACCGGCCGAGCGTGTCCAGACCGGACAGGTGCGGCATCGTCAGGTCGAGCAACACCAAATCGACCCCATTCCCTTCCCGCTGGTAGAGGTCGATCGCCTCTAACCCGTCCTTCGCAAGCAGGACATGATACCCTCGGGCCTCGAGCACGATCCGCGCGACGTTCCGGACCAGTTCTTCGTCGTCGACCACCAGGATCGTTCCCGGCCGGTGGTCCGTCGCCAGGAGTTCGGCGGGGATCACCACGGGCGGGTCCACCCCGACGGCCCGTGGGAAGTACAGGACGAACCGGGCCCCGTGGCCGACCCGGCTACGGCACTCGACCCACCCCCGGCACTGGCGGACGATGCCGTACACGGTGGCCAGCCCGAGCCCGGTCCCCTTCCCGACCTCCTTGGTCGTATAAAACGGCTCGAAGATCCGCGGCAGGACGTCCGGCGGAATCCCGTGGCCGGTGTCCCCGACGGTAATCCGGACGAACTCGCCCGGATAGCCCTGCGACCCGGCGGGAATATCGGCCGCCCCCAGGGTCAGGTTGTCCACCCGGAGGGTGAGCCGGCCGCCGGCCGGCATGGCGTCGCGGGCGTTCACGCACAGATTCATCAGCACCTGATTGAACTGGCCGGGGTCGGCGGTCAGGTGCCACGGGTCGGGCCCGACGCGGACGTCGATGACGACCCGCGGATCGATCACCCGGCGGAGGAGCCCGGTGACCTCGTGTACCCCGGCGACCGGGTCGATGACCTCGTGCCGCCACGCCTGGCGGCGGGAGAACGCGAGGAGCTGGTGGGTCAGGTCCGCCGCCCGCCGCGCCCCCAGGCCGGCGTCCCGGATCAGGGGGACGACCGGCGACTCGTCCGGGATCTGCTCCCGCATCAGTTCGAGGTTCGCGATGACAACGGTCAGGAGGTTGTTGAAGTCGTGCGCAATCCCCCCGGCGAGTTGTCCGATCGCGTCCATCTTGCTCGCCTGCCGGAGCTGTTCCTCCAGCCCGTGGGCCCGCTCCAGGAGGTACGTCTGTGCGACCAGAAGCAGGTGCGTGTCGAGGACGCGGCACTGCCCGTCCGGGTACTCGACCAGGACCGGGTCGTACACAGTTTCCGGCGGCCGGCTGAGGACCTGATAGGCGGCCTCCGGGATACCGGTGGAGTGGGAGAGCCGGAGCGTTTCAAACGCCAGGTGAGGGACCAGGAGGGCGACCGGCCGGCGTGCGAATACCTCGCGGTTGAATCCCTGGCTCATCAGCTGGTGAAAGGCTTCCCGGCAGATGAGCCGGGGCAGCTCGCCGACGGGTTCGAAGATCAGCGCGGGCAGTTCGGGCGAGCTCGCGAATTGCCTCGCCAGATCGGCCCCAGACGCGCCTGTGTCTATGCGGGCGGCGTAGTTCGGTAAGTCCGCCAGGATCGGCCGGGGCGGCAGGTGAGCCAGCTGCCGCATCACCGGCGGCGGGCACCGCCCGGGCGACCCCTCGGCCACTGGATAACAGCCAGACCCGGGGGCAGAATCCGGCGGCCCATCACCTCCGGAACCCGCTTCTGAGACGTTCAACTTCCGGTCGAGCATGAATTTTCGGGGCGTCAAGGAAAGCGAACATGGCATGAGCCGGCTGAAGTAGGGGTACTGTACGTCAAGAACAGCACCGGGTGTGAATACTCAGAGTAGGCCGGAGGTGAATCGTTTGATCGGCCCGGTTAAGGGCCCAGCCTTGGCCGCTCGGATGACTGTTTCGCGCAAGTGAAATTCAAGCGGGACCGCACCAGAGACGGTGGCCCGATTGTCGTACCTGAGTACTGCCTGCCGGGTGAACCCCGGCCGCGAGCCCCGGGTCGAGCCCGCCACCCCCGGGTGGGCGGAAGCAGCCGTGACCGGGACCACTTGACCGCCTAGACTGAACCTCATGCTCGCGGAACTCACGCCGGTCCTGCTGGTCGACGACCACCCCCCCAACCTGCTCGCCCTCGAAGCCGTGCTGACGGGCCCCGGGCTCGACCTCGTCCGGGCCGGGTCCGGGGAACAGGCCCTCGCCCTGCTGGCCGACCGGGACTTCGCCGTCATTTTGCTCGACCTCAATATGCCCGGGCTGAACGGGTTCGAGACCGCCAAGCTCGTCCGGGCCCGCGAGCGGTCCCGCACGACCCCGGTCATCTTCGTTACCGCCAGAGACGCGGCCGACGCCCCCCTGACCGAGGCCTACCAGCTGGGGGCGGTCGACTTCCTCGTCAAACCGCTCGTTCCGGACATCCTCCGGGCCAAGGTGGCGGTGTTCGTAGACCTCTACCTCAAGACGGAGCGGGTCCGGGCGCTCGAACGGGAGGCGGCCGAACGGGACGCGGAGGAGCGGTTCCGGGTCCTGACCGAGTCCAGCTCCGACGCGGTCGCCCTCGTCGGGGCCGACGGGACCGTCCTCTATGCCAGCCCGTCGGCCCGGCGGATCCTCGGCCGTTCGCCCGCCGAGGTCGTCGGCCGGAGCGGCTTCGAGTTCATCCACCCGGACGATGTCGGGGACCTCCGCCGGCAGCTCGACCAGCTGCTCACAACCCGGGACGGGGCGATCATGGCCGAGATACGAGCCCGCCACCGGGACGGGCGCTGGCGGTGGATCGAGTACGTCGGCACCAATCTGCTCGGCAACCCGGTCGTCCGGGCGGTTGTGGTGAACTTCCGGGACGTGACCGACCGGCGGCAGGCGGCCGAGTCCCTCCGGGACCGGGAGGCCCTCCTCCGGACCCTCGGGGACAACCTCCCGGGCGGGGCCGTCTACCAGGTCATGCCACTCCCCGGCGGGGCCCGCAAATTCACCTACGTCAGTGCCGGGATCGAGCGCCTGTTCGGGGTCACCCCGGCCGAGGTGCTGGCTGACCCCACCGCTCTGTACGGGCTGATTCTGCCGGAAGACGCCCCACGGGTGTTGGCCGAGGAGACCGTGTCCGAGACGACCGGGGGGCCGTTCGACTGTGAGTTCCGGGCGCGGACCCGACCCGGAGAGGTCAAGTGGGTCCATTGCCGGTCCGCCCCCCGCCGGTTGCCGGACGGGCGTGTCCTGTACGATGGTCTGATCATGGACGTGACCGGGCGGAAGCTGGCCGAGGCCCAGCTCCGGGACCGGGCGGAGGAGGTCGAGGCCCTGATGCAGATCATCCCGGTCGGGGTGTGGATGGCCCACGACCCGGACTGTCGGGTGGTCACCGGGAACCGGGCGGGGGAGGCCCTGCTCCGGATGCCGGGCGGGGCGAACCTGTCGGCGGCCGCCCCGCCCGGGGAACGCCCGACCCATTTCCGGGTGCTCCAAGGCGGCCGAGAGTTGACCGCGGACGAGCTCCCGCTCCAGGCCGCGGTGACCCGCGGGGTGGAGGTCCGCGACTTCGAGGAGGAGGTGGTGTTCGGCGACGGAACCGTCGTCCACCTGTACGGGTCGGCCGTCCCCCTCCGGGACGGGGAGGGCCGGGTGCGGGGCGGGGTGGCGGCGTTCGTGGACGTGTCCGGGCTGCGACAGCTGGAACGGGAGATCCGGGAGACGGCGGACGCACTGGCCGAGGCGGGCCGGCGGAAGGACGAGTTCCTGGCCATGCTCGCCCACGAACTGCGGAACCCGCTCGCCCCTATCCGGAACGGCCTCCACGTACTGCGGCTCGCCGACCGGGGGCTCCCGTCGGTTGTCGGCCAGGCGGTGGAGATGATGGACCGGCAGGTGACCCAGATGTCCCGGCTGATCGACGATTTGCTGGACGTTTCCCGGATCACCCGCGGCAAGGTCCAACTCCGGCCGGTGCGCGTGGACCTCCGGGCGGTTGTCCGGGCGGCGGTCGAGACCAGCACCCCGCTCGTCGAGGCGGGCGGGCACGACCTGGCGGTCGTTCTCCCGGCGGACCCGGTCTGGGTGGACGCCGACCCGACCCGCCTGGCCCAGGTGGTCTCGAACCTGCTGAACAACGCGGCCAAGTATACGGGGCCGGGCGGTCGCATCCGGGTGGAGGCCGTGCACGAGCCGGCCGGTGCCGTGGTCCGGGTCCGGGATAACGGGGCCGGGATCTCTCCCGAGATCCTCTCCAACGTGTTCGACCTGTTCGTCCAGGCGGACCGGTCACTGGACCGGTCCCAGGGCGGGCTGGGGATCGGGCTGACCGTCGTCCGCAGTTTGGTGGAGATGCACGGCGGGGTGGTCGAGGCCCACAGCGCCGGGCACGGGCACGGGTCCGAGTTCGTCGTCCGGCTTCCCTCGCCGGTAGAGCCCACGCCCGGGGGCTTCGAGCCCGCGGAACATTCCGGGAAGGCGAGGACCGCCCGCCGCCGGGTATTGGTGGTCGAGGACAACCGGGACGGGGCCGAGAGCCTCCGGGCGATCCTCGAACTGGCGGGGCATGAGGCGACGGTGGCCTACGATGGGGTTGCCGGGCTGGAGGCGGCCCGACAGGTCCGCCCGGACGTGGTCCTGTGTGACATCGGCCTTCCCGGGCTCGACGGGTACAGGGTGGCCCAGGCGTTGAGGGCCGATCGGGCGACCGCCGGCGCCAGGCTCGTCTCGGTGTCCGGGTACGGCCAGGAGGAGGACCGGCGGCGGAGCCGGGAGGCCGGGTTCGACCACCATCTGGTCAAGCCCGTGGCCCCGGAAGACGTCGTCCGCGCCGTGACGAACGTGGACCCTGGGCCTGTCAGCCCGTAACGGCCTCTCAGAACCCAGCCGGGAGATGGTGCGAACCTCCCGCCTCGTACAGGAATCCGGAGGGAAGCCCATCGTCCGGGGTCAGGTGGCAGACACGAGCGGGGTCAGTACGTCCTCCGAACGGACAGAGTCCGGGTCGAGCACCTCCCGGACTTTCATGAGCAAGGCAGTCGGGGTGAATGGCTTCGGGAGGAAATGCACCTTCTCGTGCATCACCCCGTTCCGGACCACCGCGTCGTCCGTATACCCGCTCATGAACAACACCCGGAGCCCCGGCCGGGCCAGGCTGATCGTCTCCGCCACCTGGCGGCCGCCGCGGACCGGCATCACCACATCCGTGACCAGTATGTCGACCAGCCCCGGGTGCCCCTCGGCGACCCGGATCGCGTCCTCCCCGTCCCGAGCTTCGAGCACTTCGTACCCGCCGTCGCGGAGCACCCGGGCGGCCAGCGCCAACACGATGGGCTCGTCCTCCGCCAGCAACACCGTCTCGGTCCCCTCCGGCAGTACGCGGTGGGACAACGGCTCGGGGGCCGCGGCAGCCCGGGACTCGGCGCCCCGGGGAAGGTAGACCCGGAAGGTCGTGCCGGCCCCCGGCTCGCTTTCGACCCGGATGTGCCCGCCGTGGGCGGTGACGATGCCGTACACGGTGGCCAGCCCGAGCCCGGTCCCCTTCCCGACCTCCTTGGTGGTGAAGAACGGCTCGAAGATGCGATCCCGCACCTCGGCCGTCATCCCGCGCCCGGTGTCGGACACGACCAGTTCGCCGAACACACCGGGGGCGGCGTCCGGGGCGTCCAGGACGTCTTCGGCAGTGAGGGAGACGGTCCGTGTCTCGATCGCCAACCGGCCACCGGCCGGCATCGCGTCCCGGGCGTTCACCGCCAGGTTGATCAGCAACTGCTGCAGCTGGACCGGGTCCACCTTCACCCGGCACAGGTCCGGGGCGGGGGCGGTGGTCAGGATCACGTCCTCGCCGATGAGCCGGCGGAGCAGATGGGTGGTCTCGGCCACGGCCGCGTTCAGGTCCAGGACCCTGGGTTCCAGCACCTGCCGGCGGCTGAACGCCAGGAGCTGACGGGTCAGGTCGGCGGCCCGCAGCCCGGCCGTCCGAATATCGGCCGCGAACTCGCGGGCCGAATCGGTCAGGAGCTGGTCCTCCAACAGGAGCTCGGCAAACCCGTTGATGGCGGTGAGCAGGTTATTGAAGTCGTGGGCGATTCCCCCGGCCAGCTGCCCGACCGCCTCCATTTTCTGGGTTTGCCGGAGCTGGTCTTCCAGCCGCTTTCGGTCGGTGATGTCCTGGTACATTCCGAGCACCCCGACAACCACCCCGGCCGGGTCCCGGAGCGGGACCTTACTGGTCAATATGACCGACCGTCCGCCGGGCCGTGTACCTGGTTCTTCCAGGTTCAGGACCGGTTCGCCGGTCAGCATGACCTGGAGGTCGGCCGCCCGAAACAATTCCGCTAGCGCCAGCGGGATCGGAAGGTCTTTGTCCTTTTTCCCGACCATTGCCGCCACCGAATCCAACCCCAGGTCCCGGGCGACCTGGGCGTTGCACCCGAGATACCGGCTGTCCCGGTCCTTCCAGAACACCCCACACGGGATGTGGGTGAGGACGGTCTGGAGGATCTGTTCCCGGTCCCGCAGGGCGGCCTCCGCCTGCTTCCGATCGGTCACGTCTTCGCCGAGCATACTGATCCCGACCGACCGCCCGTCCGGGTCCCGCAGGACGGTGCTGCTCCAGGCGACCACCCGGGGCTTCCCGTCGCGGGTCAAGATGTCGTTCTCGGAGTGGGCGGCGACCTCCCCCTCCCGGATGGTCCGGCGATACCGGCGGGCCGCGTCGCGCCGGTCCGCCGGGGGGGAGTAGACCTCGAACCAGTTCCGGCCGACCACCTCGACCCGCCGGTATCCGGTGAGGCCGAGGAGGGCGTCGTTGCAGAACGTGACCACCCCGTCCGCGTCGAGGCAGACGGCCAGGAGCCGGGCATTCTCCAGGGTGTCGCGGAACCGCCGCTCGCTCTCCCGGAGGGCCGCTTCCTCTCGCCGCCGGCGGGTGATGTCGCGGACCACGGCCACCCACATCCCACCCGTCTTCCCGGCCGCCCCAAAGCACAGGCTTGTCGGGGCCCGCCCGACCCGCGCCTCGACGGGGGCGGTGCTCCCGTCCTGCTTTCGGTACGCATACTCCCGCGTCTTCGTGTCCACCCCCCCGGCCTGGCCGAGCGTATGGGTGGTGAGCACGTCGTGTAGGGTCAACTGGAGGAGTTCGGCCCGGGTGTACCCAAGGTCGATCGACGCCTGGGTGTTCACGTCCAGGATCCGGTCGTCCGGCCCGAGGACGAACATCGCGTCGGCGGCCTGGTCGATCAGGCATCGGTACCGGGTCTCGACGTCCCGGAACCGGCGGTCGGCCTCGGCCAGCAGGTCGGCCCGCCGCAGGTGCTCGCGGCACAAACCGGACAGCCACCCGGCGGCCCCGCCGGCGAGTCCGAGGGCGATGACCACGGGACGGCCGCCGGTCGCGAAGGTACCCCGGACGGCGCCCGGGTCGCCGAAGAGGTAAAGGAGCAGGATCTGCGCGGCGGCGGCCGCGGCCGCCGCCGCGCACCCCGCCCAGACCCCGCCGACCCACCCGGCCGTCACGACCGGGATCAGCGCGCACAGGCCCGCGGCCGGTCCGAGGACGGGGAACAGCGCGGCGGTCGCCACGACGGACCCGAGGGAAATGGCCGTGACGGCCAAAGAGACATTCGGAAACGCGGGCGATTGGGCGGACACGGCGGCAACACTCCAGACCGGGGGACGGCCGGCGGCGACAACTTTATGCCGCGATGAGATTATGAGAACACTACCACAGGCTATCTCGGCTCCACCCAGAACTCGTGTGATCGACTTGTGAAAGTTGGCTTCCCCGGTGCCGGTCTCAGCCGAGGGCCGAAGTGTTCGCCGGAGAAAGAAACCTGCCCGTAGCGGGTTCGAGCGGTCAACGGGTTTGAGACCGACCCCGCTCCGCTCCCAGGGCACATCCCGCCTACGGCGGGCGCGTGAGAATCACCGCGGGCGTGAACCGACAACCGACGCTGCCGATGAACGACAGAGGGCTCGGGGGTCGGCCACGGTCTCCCCGGGGCCTTCTTCGGCCGGGCGCGCCCGCACGGCTATCCGTCAGGCCGGGTCGGTCGAACCGGCCCCCCCTGGGCTCACCACCCGCGCCGACAACGGACAGCTACCTGAGATCGAAGTCCCTCAGATCGGACTTCGTCCCGTCGAGTTCCAGGTTAGACGTTTCCGCGGTCTGACACTGTTTTGGAACGCTCGGCCCACCCGGACCGGGGGTGAACGACACCTTGTACCGGGCGGCGATCAGCCTGACCCGGTACTCTCCGTTCTGGACGAGGCACTCGTCCTCCCGCCCTTCTCCCGGGGTGAACGGGGTGAGGTTCATGATGAGCTTGTCCACCGGCCGGCCGTTCAAAGTCACCCGGCCCGTCACCTCGGGCATGTCCACGGCCGGGCGCGAGCCGGAGCACCCGGGCAGCCCGGCGACGGCCAGAAGGCCGAGCGCTGCGATAGTCCGACGAGTCATGTCCCGGAGGTCTCCGTGTGTGGGATTATCCCCGCCGGGCCGGCGGGGACTGTGGAAGGGTAGGCGTCAATCGAGGGTAAACGTCTCGCCGCCGGTCGGGGTACACAGGGACCGGACGGTGGAGGGGTCGATCGTTTCCCGGAGGAACTGGACGTGCCCGTCCCCGAACGCGGCCAGACACCCGCCGGGATGGAACCCGAACGGCTCGTCGTTCGGGCCGCAGTTGTTCGCGTACCACGGGCAGGACGCCGCCCCGCCCAACGGTCTGGCGTTGTTGTTCAGGCGGGCCAGTTTGTTCACCGTGTCCTGATCGGGCCCGGACACCCCGTTCGCGATGTCAGGCTCGGCCCACCGGTAGTTGTTCGACCGCCCGGTCGGGGACTTGTCCACCCCGTACGGGTTGAAGTCGAAGTACTTGGCCAGCATGTTCCCGCCGCCCGGCAAAGTGTACGACTCGTGCTGCTTGCCAACGTCCTCGATGACGGCGATCGTGTTGCTGGTCCCGTCGGTCACTTCCGTCACCCGCCGCGGGCTCCGCCGGTTGTTCGGGGAACGGGCGTAGTTCGCCGCGGGGTCCAGGGTGCTCGGGCCGTTCTCCGTCGCCACTTCGTAATGAAGAGTGAGGAACCCCGGGGTGCGATATTTCCGGCTTCCGGGCGGCTCGGTGTCCCGGGTCCCCGCCTGCCTGGCGCTGCCCATCGGGTCCCCGGGGGGAACGATGTCGGTGTAGGCGACCGGCATGTAGTCGCACTCCCCGTACCCCTGTGGGTCGACCTGGTAGAGTGCGTTGCTCGGGCAGAGCAACGTCTTGATGGTCGTTCTGGCCCCGGCCTGATTCCCCGGACAGCGGCTGTCGTTGTACCGGTACGCTTCGTCCATCCCCCGGTAGACGTTGTCCTGCTCGATGTACGGGAGCAGCTGGACGTAGGTCGAGACCGTGTCGAAGGCACTGAACTGGTTGCCCGAGTTCGGCCCCTCACCGCTGGTCGGAAAGTAGCCGTTGGCGGACTCATAGTTGTGAAGGGCCAGCCCGAGTTGTTTCAGATTGTTCGAGCAGGTACTGCGGGCGGCGGCCTCGCGGACTTTCTGGACGGCGGGCAGGAGGAGCCCGATCAGGATCGCGATGATCGCGATCACCACCAACAACTCGATCAGCGTGAACCCGGGCGGCCCCGTCCGGCGCACGGTGGACGAACTCGTCACGCGGTCTCCTGGCGGAGTGGACGACGCGGGAAGAGCGGTGATCGTTCACCGTCTGCCGTAGTACGACGGACTCTAGAACAACAGGCGAAGTGGATTCGATGAAAACTCAGGGTCGCCCGCCCGTCGACGGCCTGCCACGACCAGGATTGAGATCGTTACCGGAAAACTGGTACGGCGAGGGTGGATAGCGCCCAGTGTGGCCGCGTCACACGGGGCCGGAGAGGCGAAAGGTTGGGGTGGCGGTCCCCGGCGGTAAAGTTGAGGTGTGCTCGGTAGGCCGAAAGCGAGCTCGCTGTCCCCATCATTGCTGCGGCGGAACCCCGACCGGCCGCCCGTCCGGGCCGCCAGTGGCCATCGGGCTGTTGGCCGGGTATCGCAAGAACTCGGCATCCCTGGTCGGGTCGAGCCCGAGGATCAGCCCGTGCGACGGGGAAACCGGGAGCGCCGGGGTCGGGGTCGGGCACCCCCCGGCCTCGCACCAGTTCCCGCTGCTTCCCCGGAACAGCTCGCCGGCCTGACCGGACTGCCCGTCCCAGAGCCGGACGGCGGCCGTGGCCTCGAAAAACAAGTTGTTACGCAGCAGCAGCCGGTCGTCCTTGTCCAAGACCGGGGCCAGGACATCGATCCGGACGACGGACGGGACCCGGGCGGTTGTGTTCCCGACAACGGTGGCCCGGAGTTTCCCCGGGCCGGCAAACCGCAACCCGTTCTGAAGGCCGAACAACCGGCACCCGGTCACCTCCAGATACTCCATCCCGCAGTCACACATCAACCCCACAGCTGCCGACCCTTCAAAGCGGCAGTCGGTCAGCCGGAGATGCCGGGCCGGCCCGCGGACCGCCACGCACGAATCCACAGGTGCTCCCGCGTCCGGGTGGACCCTGACCCGGGACACCTGAACCGGGTCATCGGGGTCCCCGGCCGGACTATCGAGGATCACACCAGCACCGGTGAATTTGGTGACGCGAAGGTCGTGCAGTTGGCATCCGGGACCGGGTCGGATCCAGGCCAATGGGGCGTCAACCCGGCCCATGCCGTTGAACGTCAAGTGTCGTACGGCCGCCCGCGACCCGCCGGTCAGACGGAGGAGCGGCTGGGCCGGGTCGGTATGCTCCGGGGGGATCCACTCGGTCGGCGGGTCGGTCCGGGCGGACCCGACGGAGAGGCCCGGGGGGATCCTGGCCCCGTCGACCACCACCTGTTCCTCGTGGACCTCGTCGAGAAGCAGGATGCGGCAGTTTTCCAGCTCCCGAACGCGCGGGTCGGCCAGGGCCGCGGCGACCGTCGGATAGACCCGGCCGTTCAGGTACTCGGTATATCCGCCTGGAAAAGGGACCTGGTTCGGGCCGTGCGCCCGCGTAACAGGGACATAGTTCCCGACAAACGGAGACGCGGTTCTGGCAACCGTGGGAGGGGTCAACGCGTCCCGAGGGGGCAGGGGAGGGTTCAGGAACCAGAACCCGATCAGCCCGACCCCAACAAGGACGGCCACCGCCAGTCCGCAAACGGTCATCACCCCCAAGCTTCTCCGGTCCCTCTTGCTCTCGAAAACGCTCCTGCTACGGGTGGGGGCAGACCGTGCGGGGGTGGGTGCGGGGGTGGAGGGCGAGGCCGTCCCCGGGACAAGCCTGGGAGGGATCTCGTCCTCCGAGGGGACGAACGGGCCGCCGTCGTCCCACGCGGCCAGAGCCTCCGTGAGGTCGAGCCCGGTCTGATGCCGGTGCGCCGGCTGCTTGGCCATCATCGTCTCGACGACCCTGGCCAGCCTGTCCGGCACCTCCGGCCGGATTGCCCGGATCGACGGCGGCGTCTTGATCTGGTGGGCCAGTAGCTTCTGAGCCGTGTTCTCTCCCCCGAACGGGAGCCGGGCGGTGAGTAGGTAGTAGAGGGTCACCCCGAGGCTGTAGAAGTCGGCCCGGCCGTCGACGTGTCCGCCGTTGGCCTGTTCCGGCGCCAAATAGTCGGCCGTCCCGCGGATACACCCGTCGACGTCATTCCGGGTGACCCCGTCACCCCCATCGAGGACGAGTCGGGCTAGGCCCATGTCGAGGACCCGGACCAACCCGGCCCGATCGACCGCCAGGTTGGCCGGCTTGATGTCCCGGTGGACCCACCCCTGGGCGTGGGCGTGGGTGAGTCCGGACGCCGCCTGACGGATATAGTTCACAGCCCGGGCGACCGGCAGCGGCCCCCGCCTGGCCACGAGGAGCTGGAGGTCCACCCCGTCCACGTATTCCATGACGATGAAGTGAATCGTCCCGTCTTTGTCCACATCGAACCCGCGGACGAGGTTCGGGTGGTTGAGGGTGGCGAACGCCCGGGCTTCCCGGTGGAACCGCTCCCGGGCTTCTCCGTTTTCGCCCGGAACCGTCGACAGCACTTTCACGGCCACCAGAGTTTTCAAAACCTGGTGCTCGCACAGGTACACGGCCCCCATCCCGCCTTTTCCGAGCAGGTCGAGAACCTTGTACTTACCGGCGATGAAGAACCCGCTGCGCCGGCCTTCGAGGAGGAGGTCCGCCTGAAACGAAGTAACGAGACCGGTGGACACGAGCCGGATGGCGAGCGTTTTCGGGGGGTCGGCGGTGGAGCCGGGGCAGCTGGCCAGCCACTCGTCGAGTCGCTCGGGCGGAACGAGTTGGCTGTTCCGGAGGTTGGTCAGCAGTTCGTCCGACGTCGCGGCAGTCATGATCATTCATGGGCAGAATGTCGTCGGAGTTACAACAATACCTAGTGCATACCCGCCGACGAAGCGTGAAGAATGTTCGAGGCTGGTATGTGCGCCGATTGCTTTTAATCTTTGGTCATCAACGATCTGGTCCACGACCCCGTTGGGACGGCTCGGTTTCCCTTCCCGGTAAACCTGGCGAGTGTCCGTCAGTTGGACCCGGTCCCATTTTGGTCCCGATATGGCGTGACACCAGCTGACAAGGAGTGACATTGGATGACATGCGGGAATGACAAAGGACGTAACCGGTCGCCCGCGGTCGTGTCTTCAGCCTCTCGGGCTGGGACACGAGACCGATCCCGATCGGCCGGCCGGTTGCGACCAGTTCATTCGGGCGTAACCGGTCGGGCTTGGGCGAGTGGTATTGCCGCCAAATCACCGGAGCGACCGGCAAGAGCTCGGGGCGCAAGTCTTTATCTGCACAAGTGTATAGTTAACGAGTTAACGAGAGTTAACCACCGCCGGATGAGTCGCCGAAAGCGATGCGGAACCGGTCAGAAACCCGCAAATGTTAACCAATCTTAACTCGCCAACTTGGATTTCTTGCAGGAAGACGTGTATGGGTCGGGGGTTCGGAAGCGTTGTTGGGAAGTGTGCAAATGGTCTCGGGCGGGTGGACGTGCCGTTCTGTGGAGCAGCACGACCATCACCGATTTCGGAGAAACGGACTCCCCGTTCGCGAGTCCAGCCGGTTACCCCAAATGAAAAAACCCCTGGTTTCCCAAGGGTTTAGTTCAAATCTTCAGTAGCGGGGGCCGGGATTGAACCGGCGACACGTCGCTTATGAAGCGACTGCTCTAACCACTGAGCTACCCCGCCGCAAACACACGCACTTACAGCACGCGGTAGCGTTCCTGTAGTCTACAACCACCCCCCCGCCAGACAAGAGTTCCGCGACCCATGCCCGGTTCGCGCCGGACGTTAACGCGACCAATTCACCCGCGCCGACCATTCCAACCCCACCCCCCACTTACCCGTCACCCGTCTCCGGTGCAGAAAAGTCTTCCTAATCCCCCCGGTCTTCATGTACAGTTCACATATCCCGCCTTGAAACCCGCCTGTTCCCTCCTGCACGGAGACCCTTTTCTTATGCGCATTCGCACCCTCTCCCTCGTCGGCCTTACCCTCGTCCTTGGAGCCTTCTCACCCACCCACCCGGCACTTGCAGTTCCTCCGCCCCCCCCCGCGGAATTCGCTCAGCCCCAGTCGCCGACCAAGCCGGAACCCTTCCCGGTCAAGCTGGTGGACCAGGGCCGATTCGACCCCAAACTCAAGGGCTACTATCTGCCGGATGGGTTTCGGATGGAGGTCGTCGTCTCCGACCCGGAGGTCATCAACCCGGTCGGGATGACGTTCGCCCCGGACGGCAGCCTGTTCGTCCTGGAATGGCGGCCTGACCCGGTCGCCGGCGAGAGCTGGTTCCCGGTCCTGGAGACAATCCGATACCGCGACGGGTCCACCCGCCGGGTCACCACGATGAAGAAGTTCACCACCGACCTGGTGAAGCACTTCCGGCCCAACCCCGCCACGGGGAAGTTCGGCCCGCCGAAGGTCATCATCGCCGAGGAGCTGCCGTCGAGTATCCTCTACCACGACGGCTGGCTGTACGTGACCGGGCGCGGCACCGTCCGCCGGTGGCGCCAGGCCCCGGCCGGCAACATCTCCGGCATCGACCTCACCAAACCCGCCTCCCCGAACGACCCGTGGAACGTCCGCGAGACGATCGCCCAGGGGTTCTGCGGGTTCCACCACAACCAGTTGTCCGGGCTGAAGATCGGGAACGACGGGCTGCACAACGTCACCACCTGGGACGACGACAACTACGCCGAGGGGTCTGACGGCAGCCGGGCGACTGTGCTTCGGACCGGGGCGGTGTTCCGCTGCCGCCCGGACGGGTCGAAGATGGAGGCCTACTCGATCGGCTACCGGAACCCGTACCGGGACCTCGCATACGACGACAAGTTCAACTGGTTCCACGCCGACAACGACAACGAGGACGGCAGCAAGTTCATGGGCTGCCGGATCATGCACGTCGCGGAAGGGACGGACTTCGGCTGGCGGCTGCGGTACGGGGCCCGGTGCTGCCGGCCGGACGACGCCCGGGTGTCCGTCGGTGGCGAGGTCCCCGGCAAGGTCGCCCCGATGATCAAGACCGGCCGCGGCTCCCCCGCCGGCCTGCTCATCTATCACGACACCCGCCTCCCGACGAAATACCGCGGCCTGCTGTACTACCCGGACGTGTACCGCAAGCTCGTGCGGGCGTACAAGACGACCCACGACGGGTCCACCTTCAAGATCACGAACGAACTGGAGTTCATGAAGAGCGACGACCCGCTCTTCCGCCCGTGCCAGATGGTCACCGGCCCGGACGGGGCGATCTACGTGTGCGACTGGCGGACCGACTCTGGCGGGGCCGGGAAGCTCTCCGGCGACGGCATCCACGGCCGCGTTTACCGGATCCGCTGGGAAGGGACCGCCGACGAACCGGCGATCCCGCTCCGGGCGCTCGACAGCTGGGCCAGGATCACCGGGCTCGACGACGAGAAACTCGTGGACGCTCTCGGCGCGGCGGACCTGACCGACCGGGTCGAGGCCCGCAAGGAACTCGTCCGCCGGGGGCCGAAGTCGCGTGACCTCGTCCTGAAGCGGTTCATCTCGGGCAAGATGGACGGTGACGCCCGGCTGCCGGCACTGGGCCTGCTCCAATCGGCCTGGAGCCCGGAGGTCGAAGACCTGTTCCGGCTCCTGCTGCGCGACGAGTCCCCGGACGTGCGGCGGCTCTCCGCCGAGGGGCTCGGCGAGTACGCGAAGTCCAAGGACCAGCGGACGTTCGAGGCGCTCTTGAAGGCCCTCGGGGACCGCGACCCCGGCGTCCGCCGGGCGGGGGCTCTGGCCCTCGGCCGGCTCGGAACCGACGGGGCCGCCGACGCCCTGGTCAACGCCTGGCGGCTGGACGACCAGGCCGATGCGTTTCTCAGGGACGCCTATGTCCGCGGGCTCGAACACCTCGGCAAGCCCGGGATCGATGCCCTTCTCTCCCTCGCGGCCTCGGGGGACAAGGAGCTGAAGCAGGCCGTCGATGCGTTCGTCACTCTCCGCACCCGCCCGGCGGCGGAGGCGATTCCCCAGCTGCTCGCCAACCCGCACGCGACCCCGGCCGAGCGGGAAGCCCTGATCTCCTCTTACAACAACTACCAGTTCGACCCGCCGATCTCCCTCGAACCGCTTGCCGACTTCCTCGCCCGCCGGCCGGACGAGTCCGCCGGCGTGGTCGCGGCCGCCGTCGAGGTGTTCGCCGCGAGCGGCACCGGCCTGGAGGCCCCGAAGGCGACGCAACTGGTGCTGGCCCTTCTCGCCCGGCCCGCCTCGGAGGTACGGCTGGCCGCAATCCGGGCGGTCGAGGCGGCCCGACTCACCGCCGCCGCCCCGACGCTCCTCGGAATGCTCGCCGACGCGGCCCGGCCCGCGGCGGAGCGGGTCGCCGTGGTCAAGGCCCTTCGGGTCATGAACGAGCGGCGGGCGGTCAATCCGGTCCAGGCGCTGCTTGCCGGTCAGGAGCCGGCCGCGCTCAAGGTCGAAGCCCTCCATACCCTGACTGGGCTCGACGCGGCCGCCGCCAGCACCGCCGCCGAAAAGCTCCTCGACCAGCCCGACCCGGCCCTACTGGCCGAAGCGGTCGCCGTCCTCGGGGCGACCAAGCCCGGGGCGAAGCTGATCGGGGAGAGGTATCTCGCCAAGAAACTCCCCCGCGACATGTTTCCGCAGGTGACCGACGCCCTGAAGAAGTTCGCGGCCGACGACGCCGTCGTCGCCAGGCTCCAGGCCGAGGTCCTCAAGGGCGGGCTACTTCTGTCCTTGGAGCCCGGTCAGATCGAGAAAGTCCGCCAGCTGGTGGTCACCAAGGGCGACCCGAAGAAGGGGAAGGAACTGTACCTGAACACCAAGATCCTCGCCTGCGCCACCTGCCACCGGATGGAGGGCGTCGGCGGGTCCACCGGCCCGGACCTCAGCCGCGTCTGGGACACGCACACGGTCGAGAAGTTGCTCGAATCGATCGTGGACCCGAGCAAGGAGATCAAGGAGGGGTACCAGGCCTACCGGGTGGTCACCGCCGACGGCGTCGTCCTCAACGGGCTGAAGGTGTCCGAGACGGGCAAGGAGGTCGTGGTGCGGGACGCGAACGGGCGGGACGTGCGGGTCGCCAAGGAGGACATCGAAACGATCAGCCCGTCGAAGCTGTCGCTGATGCCGGACAACGCGGCCTCGATGCTCACCTACGAGCAGTTCATCGACCTGCTCGCCTTCCTGAAGAGCCGCAAGGAGCAGGAATCGCTCCGCGGGCTGGTGGTCGAGTTCGGCGTGGCCAGTGGGTTCCCTGCGGACCTGAGGAGCCCGAAGCCGGAGGTGCTCCCCGACCCGACCTCGAAGGGGGGGATCAAGTGGGAGACGGTCTTCGCCGACCCGAACGGGACGGTGGACTTGAAGGGCGCGTTCCCTGCCGCCGCCCCGGCCGGGGTATACACCCGGTCGTTCGTGTACTCCGCCAAGGCGCAGACGGTGACCGGCGTCGTCCAGGCCGAAGACCCGGTCCGGGTCTGGGTGAACGGAGGGTCGATATTCGACCGCATTATCCCTAACCCGGCCGGGGCAATCGAGGAGACGTTCCAGGTCTCGCTGAGAGCGGGCTGGAATGCGGTTCTGGTGAAGGTGGCGAACGCCGGGAAGTCACACCGGGTCGGGCTGCGGTTCGCCGGCACCGATCTGCGGACGGCCGGCATCCCCGACGCCGTCGGGCCGGCACTGACCCCAGGCGGTGGACAGTAGAAAGGGGCAGTGGGCAGTGGGCGGTGAGCAGAAAAGAGCAGGCTATGCTCTGCTGCCCGCCGTCCACTGCCCACCGCGTCAGATAATCCCGCCGTGGATGCGTTCGGGGGTGAGATGGCTGGGCTGGTCGTTGAACCAGAACCGCCGCCACTCCTGCCCGATCTGCCGCAGGTCTTCCGATTGGTACAGCAGCTGTTGCATCCGGTTGTTCGGATCGCTCGAGTACTGGTTGATGAGGCAGCCGCTGTTGGCCGTCAGCCCGACCGCCGCGAGTACCCCGAGGATCAGCTTGCGGAACATGGCCCGCCTCCGTGCGCGGTAAACTCCCCCAGCTACCTGCCCGGCCGGGTCCCCCAACCCGGCCGGCAGGTCGGCCCTTGCGACGGGCCATATTGCTACTATCGGCCCCACCCGTCCGAACCTTGAGTTCGGATCAAATTTCCTGTCGCGACCAACCGGCATACCCGGCAATTTTCACCAAGTCTTCACGCCGCACGCCAGGAGATCGCCGCCGTCAATCGCGGCAGAAGGAGTCGAAACACCAGCCGTCCACCAACGGAAACCGCCGGGCTTCCGGCCCGGCGGAGGGTGGCTGACGTCGGACCGGCGTCGGTCACTCGGCGGCTGTCGATTCAGCCCCCGCGGTGACCGGCTCCGGGGTCGGCTCGGGCCCGTTCCGGGATGACCCCGGGGTGGAGACCGCAGGTTCCCCGGCATGTTCACCCTTCGCGGCGCGACGGGTCTTCCGCTTCGGCTCGATCGGCTTGGCGAATTTTCGCACCCGCTCCTCCATCTCCTTCCCCGGCTGGAACGTGACGACGTTTTTCGCCTCCACGTCTACCCGGGCCCCGGTCCGCGGGTTGCGGGCCTTCCGGGGCTTTCGCTGCTTGACTTCGAACACCCCGAAGTTCCGAAGTTCGATCCGGCCCTCCTTGACCAACGTCTCGATGATCGCGTCGAAGGTCCACTGGACGATGACCTTCGTCGCGAGTTGGGTGAGACTGCCCTTGAGCAATTTTTCCTTATTGGCCTGGTCGCAAAGCTGCCGGACGATTTCTTTCTTGGTCACGAGAGCTGTCCCCCGAAGAAGGTCCGCACCGGTAACCGTTCGGATTCACTTTCAACTCTAGATATGGCATAGGTTAATGTCAAGGACTATCGTCGCCAGGATTCGAGGTTACGGCAAGTGGCATCGCCGTGTCACCGGCCCGGGGCCCCGCGGAGAAGTGCTATGCCGACGGCCAGAGCGGCGAGCACCACCAGGGCGATTTCCGGCGTCTCCATGACCCAACGCAACAACACCGGGCCGCCGCGTGCCCCGGCCGGGCGCGTGCGACTTTCGCGCGCGCGTCCACGCAACCTTGAGTACTCATTCTGGAGTTCCACTTGCGCGCGTCGCCAGTCGATGGCCACAGCCTGCCGCTGGTCGGGCAGGAGCCGGCGTAGGGTGTCGAGGATCAACGGCTGGCCGACGACCGCCGCGACGACGCCTCCCGGTTCTCCCGCCCCGCCGACGACCCCGCGCAGTGACGGCAAGAGCGGGCGGACGCCCGCCGCCGCTTCGAGCATTGCGAGTACGCGCCCGGGTCGGTCGATCGGGTCCTGCGGGTCGCCGAGTACCGGCCGAAGTCGTTCCCACGCCCGGAGCGCCCGCCTGAGAAGCGCGAGGCGGGCGTAGATCCACCGCCGGGCGGCCGGACCGTTCGGTCCCTTGCCGTCCGCGGTCGGCCCGATGGGCACCGCCTCGACGACTTCCACCTCGGTTTCGGCCGGACGGCCAGTTGCCGTCACGGCCGGATCGAGTGACAGGGGGGTGACGGGCTCGTCGTCCGGGATCACTTCGTACGGAGGAGGAGTCCCTCCCGGCACGGGAACCACGATCACCTGGGTCACGTCCTCCCGGTCGTCTTGCCCGACCGTCTCAACGTCGTCGCCGAACACATCGTCGTCGAACACCGGCTCGGCAACGACCAGCGGGGTCGGCCGGCCGGCCACAACCGGAGGCTGTTCCGATTGTGCCGGCCGAGGCGGGGCCGGGCGGCGGGACACCGCGATGGGAGTCGCGGCCGGGACACCGAGTTCCGCATCGTACGCCGCTTTCCCGATCGGGTCGGTGAGGGTGATGAGGGCCTGGGCGAGCTGGTTCATCCCTTCGGTCACCAGGTCCGGGTGGACGAGTTGGTGGCGGCGGAGGACGTCCATGCATTCCATCACCCGGGGTTCGACCGCGGCGGGGTCGCACCCGCCCGGGGCGAACCCGAGTACGGCGTAGTGGTCCGGCGGCCACAGTCCGGGCGGCAGGTCGAGCCACGACCTCAGCAGGTTGTAATCCAAGCCTGACACCGCGGACGGAGGAGATGGGGTAGCCAACGATCTGAAGGGAATCTTGGGCGGCGGCGGTAGGCCCGGCAAGCCGGCTTGTCCCGGGCGGCGGGGCGGGTTATAAACCCCGGCCCGCGCCGACGGTGCGAGGAGGGATGAACCCCGGGGACGGCAGGCGGTACGATGCGAAACTTCCTCCGGACTCTGAAACACTCCTGGCCGTACCGCTACCGGCTGGCCGCGTCGGTGGTCTGCGCGTTGTTCGTCGCCGCCCTCTGGAGCCTCAACCTCTCGGCCATCTACCCGCTGCTGCAAATCCTCAGCACCGACAAGAACCTCCAGCAGTGGGTCGACGACGAGATCGAAGCCGCCCGGGGGAAGTTGGAAAACCAGGAGCGGAAGCGGGCCCTGGAAGAGAACAAAACCACGCTCCTCGCCATCCAGCGGAATCCCAACTTCTTCCCGAATCGCGAGGAAAAGGAACGGGAGGCCACCCGCCAGATCGCCAAGATCGAGGGCGACCAGAGCGACGCCGGCAACTCATTGTACCGCTACCAGTTGTTAAAGGACCGGGTGATCCGGCACCTGCCGACCGACCGGTTCGCGACTTTCATGTGGATCGTGGCCGCGCTCATCGTCGGGGTCGCGATCAAGGGGGTGTTCGAGTTCCTCCAGGAGACGCTCGTCGGGAGCATCACGAACCGGACCCTGTTCGACCTGCGGAACCGGTTCTTCCGCCGGGCGATCCACCAGGACGTCCGCCAGCTCGCCGGGACTTCGACCCCGGAGCTGATGGCCCGGTTCACGAACGACTTGGAACAGCTCGGGCTCGGGGTCAAGATCCTGTACGGCCGGCTGGTGGGCGAGCCGTTGAAGATGATCGCGTGCCTGGTCATCGCCTGTTGCATCAGCTGGCAACTCACCCTCGTGTTCGCCGTCCTCATCCCCGCGGCCGGAATCACCCTCATGAGGGTGAGCAAGATGATGCGGCGGGCGGCCCGGAAGGTACTGGAGCGGATGTCGGCGATCTACAAGATCCTGCGGGAGACGTTCGACTCGATCCGGGCGGTGAAGGCATTCACCCGGGAGCCGTACGAACGGCAGCGGTTCCGGAAGGCGACCGAGGAGTACTATCGGAAGGCGATGCGGGTGATCTACATCGACGCCTTCGCCAACCCGATGATCGAACTCCTCGGCGTGGCGGCGGTCAGCTTCGCCCTGGCCGCCGGGACGTACCTGGTCGTGACGCAGCACACCCACATCCTCGGGATGCGGATGACCGCCCAGCCGCTCGGGTTCGCCACCCTGCTCCAGCTGTACGCGTTCCTGGCCGCGATCGCCGACCCGGTCCGCAAGATGTCGAGCGTGTACACCAAGCTCCAGGGCGGGGAGGCGGCGGCCAATCGCGTCTTCGACCTGTTCGACCGGATGCCGACGGTCGGGGCGAACCCGGCCGGGCCGCGGGTCACCGCCGTCGAGAAGGGGATCGAGTTTCGCAACGTCGGCTTTTCGTACGACCCGACCGCGGAAAACCCGACCCTGGACCGGATCAACCTGACGGTGAAGCCGGGCGAGACGATCGCGATCGTGGGCCCGAACGGGTGCGGGAAGACGACCCTGCTCGGGCTCCTCCCGCGGTTCTTCGACCCGGACCACGGGGCGGTGCTCATCGACGGCGTGAACATCCGGACCGCCCACCTCCGGTCCCTCCGCCAGCTCATCGGGATCGTCACCCAGGACACCCAGCTGTTCGACGACACGATCCTCGCCAACATCGCTTACGGGAAGAAGCGGGCGACGAAGGAGGACGTGATCAAGGCCGCGAAGCGGGCACACGCCAACGCATTTATCGAAGCCCTGCCCGACGGGTATGACACCCGGATCGGGGACATGGGGTCGAAACTGTCCGGCGGGCAGCGGCAGCGGATCGCGCTCGCCCGGGCGATCCTCCGGAACCCGAGCATCCTCATCCTCGACGAGTTCACCAGTCAGGTCGACGCCGAGAGCGAGGTCGAGATCCACGCCGCGCTCAAGGAGTTCGTGAAGCCCCGGCCGGCGGTGGCCGCAGTCGTGCCGGAGGGCAAGAGCGAAGCCTCCTCCCCGGGCGGTAACGCGGGCGCGAAGGTGGAGACCGCGGAGGAGGGGGTCAAAGGGCGCACGACGTTCCTGATCACCCACCGGTTGCACAGCTTACCGGAGATCGCCACCCGGATCGTGGTCATGGACGCCGGGAAGATACTCGACGTGGGCACGCACCCGGAGCTGATCGCCCGGTGCGATGTCTACCAGCGGTTACACCAATCCGCCCAGTTTCGGAAAGCGGCATGAGCTCAGTGCGGGAGTACGGAAGTGCGGGAGCGAGGGAATGGGCGGTCGGTACGCCCGCCTCGTCACCGCTCCAGGTCGTTCAGAATCTTTTCCCTCTCTCTCCCGCTCTTTCTCTCATCTTTCTCGTCGGCGTCCTCTTCTTGTCCCGGCTCGGGCACCGGGAGCTGTACAGCAGCCACGAGGCGCGCGCGGCCCAGAACGCCCAGCGAATGCTCGACACCGGCGAGTGGGGCCTGCCCGTCCTGTTCGACGGGCAGGTCGACCTCCAGAAGCCCCCCGGCTATTACTGGCTGATCGCGGCAGTGGGCTGGGCCAACGGGGGCACGGTGAGTGCCTGGACGGCCCGCCTCCCTTCCGCCGTCTCGGGACTGGCGACGGTCGTGATGGTATTCGCGTTCTTACGCGGGCAAGGACGACCCCGGGGAGCATGGATTGCCGCTTTGGGCCTGGCGACCGCGGCCCATTTCACCGCGATTTCGCGGACGGCGCGGATCGACGTGCCTCTCACGTGTGCCGTCACCGCGTCGCTGCTGGCGTTCTACCGGGGATGCGACCCTGACGCCCGACACCGCCTGGGCTGGCACCTCCTTTCCGCAGTCGCGGCTGCGGCAGGGGTGGTGCTAAAAGGGCCGATCGCGCTGGCCCTCATCGGCCCGGCGGCGGTGGCGTTTCTGCTCGTCGAACGGTTCTCATCCGACCCGGGGAATCGACCCCGACTCCCCCTGCCCTCCGCCGTCCTCGGCCCACTCGTGGTCACATCTCTCGCGCTACCCTGGTTCGTGTGGGCGGACCACGCCACCGGCGGCGAATTCGTCCGCGTCTTCTTCTGGCACCACAACGTCGAGCGGTTCGCCGGCACGTCGCCGACACTCGCCTCCTACCCGTGGTGGTACTACGGGCCCCGGTTCGCCGTCGATTTCCTCCCCTGGGCCCCGCCGCTGGCGGTGCTCGTCTGGTGGGCGATCCGGTCCGGGCGGTGGCGCGCCGACCGGGTCTTCCGGTTCGGGCTGGTGTGGGTCGTGGTGATGTTCGCGGTCCTGTCGGCCGCGAAGTTCAAGCGGGCGGATTACCTGCTCCCCCTGTTCCCGGGTGCGGCGATCCTTCTCGGCAGTGCCGCCGAAGCGTGGCTCGCTTCCCGGACGAATTCCAGAACCGCCGAGCTCGCGCAACGGGGGTTCGGCCTGACGGCGGCGGCGGTCCTGATCGGGTGGCAGGTGATGACGTTCGTCGTCGAGCCGGCGGAGCAGGCCCCGCAGGAGAAGCGAGCCTTCGCCGGGATGATCCGGTCACACGCCCCGCGGCCGACCGAGGTCCTCCTGTTCCGGGCCGAGTCGCACCTGCTCGCCCTCCACCTCGGCCGCCCGCTGACCACCCTGGTCGAATGGCACGACCTGAACGACTGGCTGGCCGGGCCGGGCCCGCGCTTCGTCGTCATGCCGCCCGAGTACGTCCATTCGACCGGGCAGATCGTCCGGAGCCGGAAGTTGGTGGTCGTCGCTCGGTTGGAGGACTACGTCCCGGGCAAACCGCCCCGGCCGCTGGTCTTCTTGCGGACCGCCGACTAATCCTTCTGTAGCCACCCCGGCAGGCTCCGCCCCCCCGACGCCGAACCCGGACCGACCTCTCATGGCCAAACCCCCCACCCCGCGCGACGCCGTATCGGTCGTCATTCCGGTCCACAACGCGGCCGACCGGCTGGAAAAGGTCATCCCCGCGTGGGGCGACGCCCTGGCCCGGCTCGACCGCGGGTACGAGATCATCGTGGTGGACGACGGGAGTACCGACGCAACGCCCGCACTGCTGGAAAAACTCTCCGCCGGCCGTGTCAGGTATCTGCGGGTGCTGAGACACGACACCCGCCGCGGGTTCGGGGCGTGCCTGAAGAAGGCCCTCGACGAAGTTCAGAACCCGCTCTTCTTCTACACGTCGTCGGATTACCCGTACGCGCCTGCCGACTTCCGCCGGCTGCTCGACCGGATCGACATCCGGGACGAGGTGTTCGGGAAGCAACCAGACTTGATCAGCGGGTGCCGGACCGGGAAGCCCGTCCCCACGGAAGTGAAGTGGTTCGGGCGGGCGTGGCGGTTCTTCTGGCGGGTCACGCTCGGCCTCCAGATGCAGCCCCTCCCGTCGTGGCCGGGAATGAGAGAATTCCTGTACGGGTCGCTGGTCGCGTGGGTGTTCGGAATCCCGTTCGCGGACGTGAACAGCGCCTTCAAGCTCTACCGCACGGCCTTTCTGAAGCGGATCCGGATTCAGTCCGACGGGAATTTCGTCCACGCCGAGCTGGTGGCGAAGGCGACGTTCCTGACGAGCATCATGGACGAACTCCCGCTCTCACCCTCGCCGGCCGCGGAGCCGGCCGTGCCGGCGGTCTGGCGGGAGATGTGGCGGGTGTTCAGAGACCCGGATTTCGGCCCCCCGCCGCTCCCGCCTGCCCCCACCCCGGGCGAGCCGGGGGGCCCGATCCCGCCGGAGCAGAAGCCGGTCGAAGGGTCGCGGTCGCTCGAAGGCGCCGGAACCGCCGGGACCGTGCCGCCCACTGTTCCCCCGGCGCCCGACGCCCCACCGGCTATGTTCTCCATCTGCCCCGTCGTATGACCGCCGCCCGGCCGCGGATCCTGTTCGTCACCGGCAAGCTGGCGGAACCGGCCCTCCGCCGGGTCCTCGACGAACTCGCCCCGCGCGCCGGGTTCGACCCCGAAGTCGCGGTCCTGAATATCACCGTCGCCGCGCTCATGACCGCGAACTGGGTGGCCCGCCACCTGACCGTCCCGCAGGGCGTCGGGCGGGTCATCCTCCCCGGTCTCTGTCGCGGGGACGTGGGGGAGGTGGAGCGGGCGAGCGGGTTGCCCGTGGCACTCGGGCCCAAGGACCTCCGCGACCTGCCCGAGTTTTTCGGAACGAGCCCCGGCCGGCCCCCCGGCTACGGGGCGTTCGACACGGCGATCCTCGCCGAGATCAACCACGCCCCGAAGCTGGGACTCGACGCGATCCTGGCGACCGCGCGCCACTACCGCGCGAGTGGCGCCGACGTGATCGACCTCGGCTGCGACCCGGGCGGGCCCTGGGGCGGTGTCGGCGATGCCGTCCGGGCGCTCAAGGACGACGGGTTCCGGGTGTCAATCGACAGCTTCGACCCGGCGGAGGTGGAGCCCGCGATCGCGGCGGGGGCGGAACTCGTCTTGAGTGTGAACGGGGGGAACCTCGAAGCAGCCCGGGGCTGGCACGACCGGTTCCCCGGGGTCGAGGTGGTGGTGATCCCGGACACCCCGACCGACCTCGACAGCCTGAGTCGTAGCGTGGAGCAGCTGGCATCCTGGGGCGTGACCTTCCGGATCGACCCGATCCTGGAACCCATCGGGTTCGGATTCGCCGCATCGCTCGGCCGGTACATCGAAACCCGCCGCCGGTTCCCCGACGCCGAATTCATGATGGGCGTGGGCAACCTGACCGAGCTGACCGAGGTCGATTCCGCCGGGGTGAACGTCCTGCTCGCCGGGTTCTGCCAGGAGCTCGGGATTCGGAGCGTGCTGACGACGGAGGTCATCAACTGGTGCCGGTCGGCCGTGAAGGAGTTCGACCTCGCCCGGCGGCTGGTGTACCATGCTCTGCGGGAGAAAGTGCTGCCGAAACGACTGGACCCGGGACTTGTAATACTTCGCGACCCGAAAGTGTATGAACTGGGGGGCGAGGCGCTGGCCGAACTGGCCCGGCGGGTGACCGACCGGAACTACCGGATTTTTGCCGAGCGGGGCGAGATTCACGTGCTGAACGGAAGCGTGTACCTCCGGGGCGCCGACCCGTTCGCGCTGTTCGAGCAGCTGGCCGGGGCCGACCCCAGGATCGATGCGTCCCACGCCTTCTATCTTGGGTACGAGTTCGCGAAAGCCGTCACGGCGTTGACGCTGGGGAAAAGTTACACCCAGGACCAGGCACTGCGGTGGGGGTTTCTCACCGTCCCGGAAGTGTCCCACCGGGGCGGGGGGGCCGGCGAATAGCACCTTCCCCCCGGGCGTCTATACTCCTAGCCTAATCGGATCGAAGGCCCCTCAGGGGCCGGTACGGACCACCGTCTTATCGGAGGGCAGCTCAATGCGTTTGCTCTGTGCCGTCGTCCTGGTCGGCTCCGTCGGCCTGTACGCGGCCTTCGCCGGGAACAAGAAGGACCCGCCGAAGGAAGGCGAGAAGGGCGGCGATCAGACGGACCAGCTCAAGGCCGTGAAGAAGAAGTTCAACGAGGAGTTCGAGGACCTGCGGAAGCGGTTCCAGAACGCCACCACCCCGGCCGAAAAGAAGGGTATCCAGGTCGAGGCGAAGGAACTCGCCGTCCTGACCGCCGAGAAGGTCCTCAAGGTCGCCGAGACCGACCCCAAGAGTGCGACCGCCTTCGACGCCGTCCAGTTCGGCCTCACCGGGTTAGTCCCCCTCGGGGCGGACGCGGACAAGTTCATGACGATCGTCGTCGAGCACCACGTCAACAACCCGAAGATCAAGGACCTCGTGCTCGCTTCCGGGCGGGCCGGCGCGGCCGCCGAAAAGTTCCTGAAGGGGGTGGCCGACAAGTCGACCGACAAGGAGGTGAAGGGGCTCGCGCTGTACACGCTCGGGAGCGTGTTCGCGGAACTGGCGGACGACGCCCAGGGCGAGAAGGAAACGGCCGAGCTGATGGCAAAGGCGGTCGAGTATCTTGAACGGGCGGCAAAGGAAGCTCCGGAGGTGAAGGTCCGGGACGGCACGCTCGAGAAGGCCGCGACGGCGGACATCCGGGCCCTGAAGCGGACGGCCCTCGGCCAGCCGGCCCCGGAGGTGACAGGGACCGACCTGCTCGGGAAGAAAGTCAAGCTGTCGGACTACAAGGGGAAGGTGGTCCTGCTCGACGTCTGGGCGACCTGGTGCGGGCCGTGCCGGGGGATGATCCCGCACGAGCGAGAGATGGTAAAGCGCCTCGATGGCAAGCCCTTCGTCCTGGTCAGCGTGAGTATCGACGAGAAGCAGGAGGACGTGACGAACTTCCAGAAGAAGGAGCCGATGCCCTGGGTCCACTGGTGGGAAGGCGACGACGGACCGGTCGTCAAGTCGTACCGGGTCAAGGCGTTCCCGACCCTGTACCTGATCGACAGCAAGGGCGTGATCCGCAAGAAGTGGGTGGGGTCGCCGAAGGCCGACGCACTCGACAAGGCGGTCGACGAAGTGGTCAAGGAGACCGCCAGCGCGGGCTGAGGCCCCCACACCCGCGCGAACAGCACGCCCACGGGCTACCCGCCCGTGGGCGGTTCCGTTTCGTTAGGCGCCCGGCAGGAAAATCGAAGCCCATAGCGGGCACAGGGGCATCGCCAGAGGCCGGCTCGGCGCGAGTAATCGAGAGGCCCCTCTTCCTCCCCTCTCCCCGCTGGGAAGAGGGGCCGGGGGTGAGGGGTCGGGGCTGGTCGGAAGGGGTGCGCTGGCCCCTCACCCCGCGGGCTTCGCCGCGACCCTCTCCCCAGCGGGGAGAGGATTACAACCGATCGGCCCAATATCTGGCTCAGACACGGGTCGCTTTTCACCCACCCTTGCCTGACCGGGTTGCCTCGGTCCCCACCACCCGACGTATACTGATACTGAACACATGAACGCGGGCATACCAGCGCGGTTCGAGGCAGTGCCGGTGTCGACACCGGCCGACGGCCCGCTGGTGGTCGAGTTGGTCCCGGCACCGGACGCCTGGGACGTGGTCCGCCGCCTCCGCCACTTCCCACATCTCTTGTTTTTCGACTCGGCCGAACGGCACGTCGAACGGGGACGGTATTCCTACATCACGGCCGACCCGACGGTCTGGGCCGCCAATCAACTTCACGGCCTCCCGGCCACACCGTTCGACGACGCCGCGTTGATGACCAATGACGTCCGGTTTCCGACCGTACCCGGGCTGCCTCCGTATCAAGGCGGCCTGGCGGGGCTGTTCGGATACGGACTGAATCGGATACTGGAGCGCCGGGTTCCCGCGCCCCGCTTCGACGAGTTCCCCTCGCCGGTACTCGCGCTCGGGGTTTACGATTGGGTCGTCAGCTTCGACCATAAAAGTGGCCGGGCCTGGTTGATCTCTACCGGGTTCGAGGAAGGCGACGCCGGCCCCGAAGAGGACCGGCTGGTTCAGGCCGAGTACCGCCAGTGGCAGGTCCTGGAGGCGTTGAAATCGGCCGTGTTGACGACCCGCCCGCCCTCGCCGGCCGCACCCATGCTCCCTCCTTCGGCCTTCTTCCCCCAGCACCCGGTCCCGGGTTTCCCCGGGGTCACAAGTAACTTCGATCGCGCCGGCTACGAGGCCGCGGTGGCCCGTGCGGTGGGTTACATTCACGCCGGGGACTGCTTCCAGGTAAACCTGTCGCAGCGGCTGCTCGCCCCGCTCCGCGAACACCCCCTCGACCTCTACGGCCGGCTCCGCACCCTGAACCCGGCCCCGTTCGCGGGCTACTTCGACCTCGGCGACTATCAGATCCTCAGCGCCTCGCCGGAACGGTTCTTGCGGGTGGGAAGCGGTGAGGTGGAGACGCGGCCGATCAAAGGTACGCGGCCCCGCGGTCGCACCCCCACGGAAGACGCCGCCCTGATCGCCGACCTCGCCGCCAGCCCCAAGGACCGCGCCGAGAACGTCATGATCGTCGACCTGATGCGGAACGATCTCGGGCGGGTGTGCGAGTACGGCAGCGTCCGCGTCCCGCGGGTGTGCGAGGTCGAGACGTTCCGGTACGTCCACCACCTCGTCTCGGAAGTCCGCGGCAAGCTCCGCCCGGACTGCGGACCACTCGACCTGCTCCGGGCCGCGTTCCCCGGCGGGTCCGTGACCGGTGCCCCGAAGGTGCGGGCGATGGAGATCATCGCCGAACTCGAACCCACGGCGCGGGGCCCGTACTGCGGCAGCCTCGGGTTCATCGGGTTCGACGGGACGATGGACACCAATATCCTGATCAGGACGTTTACCGCCGGCCGCGGGTGGGTCCAGTTCCCGGTCGGCGGGGGCGTCGTCGCCGACTCCGACCCGTGCCGCGAGTACGAAGAAACCCTCCACAAGGCGGCGGGATTGCTCCGGGCCTTGGAAGCTCCAGGGGCCACGTTCCAGGTTCCAGGTTGAAACCGGATCCGCTGCTCTGTGTCTCTCGGCCCTGGAATTTGGACCCTGGAACCTGGACCTCGACCATGATCCTCGAAGGGCTGGTCACCACGCTCAACGCCGACGGCACCGCACACCTCGCCCCGATGGGCCCGCGAGTCGGGCCGGACTTCGCCCGGTTCGTCCTCCGCCCGTTCCCGACCTCGACGACATACCGCAACCTGCTCGCCCGGCCCGAAGGCGTCCTGCACGTGACCGACGACGCTCTCCTGATCGCAAAAGCAGCTCTGGGAGCTGTGGACCCGCTGCCCCCGCTCCGGCGCGCCGACCGTGTGGCGGGGTTCGTCCTCGCCGACGCCTGCCGGCACTACGAATTCGTGGTCCGGTCTGTGGACGACTCGGGCGAACGGGTGGAGATCGAGGCCGAGGTGGTTCACACGGGCCGGCACCGCGACTTCTGGGGGTTCAATCGGGCCAGGCACGCGGTGATCGAGGCCGCGATCCTCGCCACCCGACTGCACCTGATCCCGCACGCCGAGGTCGCCTCCGAGTTCCGCAAACTCCGGACGATCGTGACCAAGACCGGTGGTCCGGCCGAGTGCGAGGCGATGAACTTTTTGGAATCGCGGCTGGCGGCCGCGGGGGTGTCACGATGACGCGGGTCACCGCCCCGAGCAGATTACACTTCGGGCTGTTCCACGTCCCGGACGACCGCCCCGCCCGCTGGCCGGGACTCGACGGCACGGTGGGGGCACCCGTCCGGGCGTTCGGCGGGGTCGGGTTGATGATCGATCAGCCTGGCGTGGTGGTGACCGCGAGGCCGGCCACCTCGTGGCAGTTTGAAGGGACGCTGGCGAGCCGGGCCCAGGTTTTCGCCCACCGGTATCTGGAAGCCTTGCCAGCCCCCGCGCGGCCGTCACAGCTGTTGGTCGAGCAGTGCCCGGCGGAACACACCGGGCTCGGCGTCGGGACCCAGCTCGGACTCGCGGTGGCCAGGGCACTGGCCCTCGAAACCGGGTACGCGGAACTGTCGGCCGTGCAGCTGGCGCAGCGGGTCGGCCGCGGGGAGCGGTCGGCGATCGGGGTCCACGGGTTCGACCGGGGGGGGCTGATCGTCGAGCCCGGGAAAGTCCCCGGGGAAACCGTTTCGCCGCTCCTCACGCGGGTCCTTCTCCCGACCGAGTGGCGGGTGGCGGTGTTCGCCCCTCACGGCCGCGACCGCTGGCACGGCAGCCGGGAACAGGGGGCGTTCGCGAAAGCCGTGCAGACGCCCCGCCCCCCCGGGCTGACGGACACCCTCTGCCGGATCGCCCTGCTCGGGATACTACCGGCGGCCGTGGCCGGCGATCTTCCCGCGTTCGGCGAGGCGGTCCACGAGTTCAACCGCCGGGCCGGCGAGCCGTTCGCCGAAGCGCAGGGCGGTGCCTATGCCGGGCCCGAGGTGGCTGGGGTGATTGCCGCCGTCCGCCGGCTCGGGGTGCGGGGGGTCGGGCAGAGCTCGTGGGGGCCGGCGGTGTTCGCGTTCGTCAACTCTCAGGATCAGGCCGGGTGGCTCGTGCAACAACTCCGGGGCACCGCCCGGGGCTGGGTCGCGAAGCCGTCCGAGGGACACCGGGTCGAGCGGGATTGAGCGCGGTCCGCGAGCGGATGTACTGGTATGTCCTTTCGCATACTGACAACTTGGGAGACGCGAGGAAGCTCGTCTTCCATCACCGCATGGTGGGCGGGTAACTGTTCGCGGGCTGAGGGTGACAAAGGTATAGCGAGACAGAAGCAATGACCGCACCCAGCATCCGCTGTGGAATGGCTGCCCGGCGACGCCTGACCACCCGGCCTCAGGTGGCGAAACTATTCGGGAAGAAGCCGCGAGCATCGCGGCTCCGCAAGTGCCGGCGGTCGATGTGACGTCGATGTGACCGAAGCGCGCAGTTCAATTTCGGAGAGGGACGAAGCTAGACGCTCACGACTTGGCCGAGAACCCGAGCAGTTTCCGGTTCAAGACGCTGTTGAGGAGCAGGAGTTCCTCGATGGAGATCTCGATGTCGTGGTCGGTAATCGCGTCGTGATCGCCGCGCTCCAGCGCGAACTGGGCGGCCCGACGCATGAGTTCCTTCATGAACGATGCCGCCATACCGTCGGTCCGCGACACAGCCTTGTCGATCGCGGACTCACCGAGGCGGAACTTGCCGCAATAGAGTCGGACGAGCTTGGCCCGACCGTCCGCATCCGGGAGCGGGAATTCGATCGCCTGGTCAATGCGGCCGGGCCGCGACGCCAGCGCCGCCTCCAGCGACTCCGGCCGATTGGTCGTCAGGATGAACATCACCTGCGCGTCGAGCTGGAGGCCGTCCATCTCGTTTAGCAGCTTGTTGAGCAGCACCTCCTCGTTCGCGCTGCGCATCTCCTCCCGCTGACGTGCGATCAGGGTTAACGTCCGGTGAACGAGCGTCTTGTGGGGTGAGTTAGTCTGGGGTTTTCCTCGCCCGTAGGAGCCCCCGTGATGGCCGTGCAAGATCCTCGTATCGTGGAACGCTGGCGAACGACCTTCG
>JAQGHQ010000194.1 GCA_028288765.1 Gemmataceae bacterium
AAACAAGGCGGTTTTGCTCGAGGTCGGCAGCGGGTCTTTTCAAAATATGTGGCTGGAAAGGCGATTTTGAGCCAGTAAGGCCGCGAAAACACCATGATTTCAACGGTTTGACCCGCTAAACAAGTACCAAATCGCAAGCTCTCCCTTCGCGTTGCCGATCACAACTCGCTTCCCATTGGCGAAAGGCTCGGATAACGAGACGGCACCGGGAACCAGCCATTCGAACCGCGTTTTTCCGCTTGCCAGATCCCATCCCAGCAGGCGCTCAAAAGTCAGTGCCAAAGCCAGCGACCCATCGGCAGTGAGACGCATGTCGCGAATGACACTGCCCCGGTCACCGTCATTTTGCGGAGTCTTAAGCTCGCCCTTTTTTTCGCCGGTTCGCGGGTCGCAGAGGAGCAAACGATCCCATTTCCAGGTCGATAGGATTCGTGATCCTTCCGGGTATAGGATCGCATGAGGCCCCTTCAAGTCGATGTTGAAATGACCAATTGGCTGTTTCGTGCGCAAATCCCAGACCTGAACGTTTTTATCTTCGGTGTATCCGCTTACCGCGAGCCAATGGCCGTCTGCTGTGACACTGACCTCAATGATGCCGTCTCCGGACGTCCCAGCATAGGGTGTTTTGAGGGTGAAAGCCGGTTCGATAGCTTTGGCGGGCTGTCCGACGGGTTGGTCGCTCGTAGTGTCGGGCTTCTTGCACCCAGTGCCCAACCCAAGAAGGAAGACCGCTAGAAGAAGAATGCGGCACATGGCCAACCCTTCGGAAGTTCGGTCGAGCGGGTTATGCTGTGTCGCAATCCCGTGGTGGACATCTTCTGGCGGTGATGATAGCGTCGCCGCGGGCTGGAGGTCCGGATAGTCGGCGAGTAGCTCGCTTTCCGGAACGCCGTTCGCCAGCGCTCGCAGGATGTGTTCGACACTGATCCGCAACCCGCGGATCACGGGCTTCCCGGTGAGAACGGCCGGATCGGCAGTGATGCGGGCTTTTCAGTCGTCCATGGCGTCTCCGAAAAGACGTCCAGTTCCAGGTTCCACACCGTCCAACTTGGAACCTGGAACTTGGGACCTCATCAGTGGTTGAACAGGAACGCCGGGCTGTTGATCAATGCCCAGGTGAGGTCCTGGGCGCCGAGCACGCGGGCGTCGGCCGGCGGAGGGTTCGCGGCGTCGGCCGCCAGCCGACCGTACTCCTTGTCCTGGGCCAGGTACATCGCCCTTAACTTGGCCTTCTGATCCGCGGTCCGCTTCGCCTCCGGGGGCTCCAGTAGTGCGATCTGCTCGGGGGTGAGCGAGCTCCCGAGCTTCGGGTTCTTCTCGGTGGTCACCGAAAGCCGGAACTTCCCGATGACGTGGTTCGTGCCGAACCGCTGGTCGAGGACCGCGGTGAACGCCACCCCCTCGGCCACCACCGGCACCGGTTGCTGGAACCGGAACAGGGCAGCGTTGTCGCGGCCGAACTGCGGGGCGACGGCCCAACCGGTCGTCGGGTTGCCGTCGATCGCATTGCCGGCCGGGAACTGATCCTGCTGGAACGTGGCCTGCGCGCCGGTCAGCTTGACCGGGGCCGGCTTCGCGTCGGGCTTGTCGGCCGTCCGGTAGCTGAGCCGGAACTCGTTCAGCACGAAGTTCCCGTTGTCGGCCCGGCCCGGCCCCTTCGCCGGCAGACTCGGGTCGGCAAGCACCTCGAGCCGGACGGCGGTGATCGGGTCCTTCAGCTTCGCCTTCCCGGTCACCGTGTACACCTCGACCGGGTCGGTCTTCCCGCTCGCCAGGATCGACCCGTCCTTGTTGACGGTGAGCTTCGCCCCGTCCTTGGCCGCGGCACCGTGCTTCGACTCGGCCTTCTCCACGTCGACCGGCACCCAGGCAGTCGGCTTCTCGCTTACCAGCCCGGTCTCCCAAGCCTTCTGCTTCGCGTCCAGGGTGGCCTTGTAGGCGGCCAGGGCGTCGGCCTTGATCTTGTACTCGGCGAGCATCGCGGCGTGGTCCGGGCCGGCCGCCCGGAGGGCCTCGACCGCGGCCGCCTTTTCCTTCGGCGTCGGGAACCGGTTGAGGACCGCCAGGTAGATCTCCTCGACCGCCCTGGCGTCGTCCTTTTCGGCGGCGATGATCTTGGCGAGCCGGTTGTTCGGGTCCTTGATCGCGTCGCCCACGATCGGCCCGTTGACCATCGCCAGGACCGGGCCGAGGTTCATCCCGCCGGACCGCTCGCACTCACACGCGCTCTCCCGGACCGGCTTGCCGAGCAGATCCAGGAACCCGCCGGGCAGCTCGACGTTCGAGTCCGGGAGCTGGGCGGCCCGCGCGCCCGGCGGCAGGCCGGGGAGCCGGCTGACGGCCCCGGTCACCTTGTGGATCGAGTCGTACAGCACCTCGGCCGGCAGGCGGCGGGCCAGGGCGTGCGCGTAGTTGATCTCGTCGTCCTTGTTCCACTTGTTGGTGCGGATGGCGAGCTGGTACGTCCTGCTCTTGCAGATCGTCTTGATCATGACCCGCGCGTCGAACCCGCTCTTGACGAACTCGGCCGTGAGCCGGTCGAGCAGTTCCGGGTTGGTCGGCGGGTTCCCGGCCCGGATGTCGTCGATCGGCTCGATCAGCCCGACCCCGAGCAGGTAGGCCCACAGCCGGTTGGCGTAGCTGCGGGCGAAGTACGGGTTCCGCGGGGAGGTGATCCACTTCGCCACCTGCACCCGCCGCAGGTTGGCCGGCGCCACCTCGGCGGTCACCGCGTAGGGGAACTTCGGCGGGGCCACCTCGCCGGTCCGGTCGTGCTTGATCTCCCCGGACTTCCCATCGGCCACCACCTCGACGAGCGGCTTCGCCCCTTCGACCGCCGTCCCGCCGAGCGTCTGGCCTTTGAACTTCGGGTCCGCGGTCCGGTCCACCTGAGCGAAGTAGGCGGCGAGGTTGTAGTAGTCGTCCTGCGTCCACCGCTCGAAGGGGTGGTCGTGGCACTTGTTACAGTTGAACCGGATGGCGAGGAACAGCTGGGTGGTGTTCTCCATCACCGCGTCCGGGGTGCGGAGCACCTTGTAATAGGCCGCGGGCGGGTTATCGACGTTCGACCCGGACGCGGTGAGGATATCGTAGGCGAACTTGTCGTACGGCATGTCGGCCACGACCGCGTCGCGGATCCACTTGCGGAACGTGGCGGCCCCGACGTCGCCGAGGAACTTGCGGTTCACCTGGAGCAGGTCAGCCCACTTGTTCGTCCAGTGCTCGACGAACGCCTCGCTCCCGACGAGCGCGTCGACCAGGGCGTCCCGCTTGACCCTCCCGTCGCGCTGGTCCGCGAAGAACGCCCGGACCTCCTCCGGCGTCGGCGGGAGGCCGGTCAGGTCGATGTACACCCGCCGGATGAATTCGGCGTCGTCGCACAGCTCGCTCGGCTGCACCTTCACCTTCTTCAGCTTCGCGTCGACCAGTTC
>JAQGHQ010000196.1 GCA_028288765.1 Gemmataceae bacterium
CGGAGGACCGGCCACGCGTCGTACACGCACCACCGGTCGCTACACAGGATCCCGGCCATCGCCTCCCCGACCAGCCGGGTCAGGGCGGCCCAGCTCCGCCGGGGATGGATCACGAACGCGACGACCGTGGCGGTCGCCGCCACCCACAGCCACCGCGTCTTCCCGGCTTGCTTCCAGCCCGTCTCGTCCACGTGTTTGATCGGGGCCGCGGCGATGGCCGCCCGGGCCTCCTGGTGGGCCGGGGCCAGGGCCGCACTCATTTCTTGTTCCAGGTTGGCGACCGTTCCCAACCCGACCGGGGCGTCGAACACCGCGGCCGCGATTTCTTCGATCCCCCGCTGACTAATCCCGTGGCACCCGGCGAAGTACGACAAGGTGGCCGCCAGCCGGGGGCCGGTGGTCTGGGCCCGGACGTCGGCCGGGATCGCGGCGTGGGTCACCGCCCGGCAGCACGGGCAGGTCCGGTCGTGCCCCTGGTACTCGGTCATCTCGGTCGCCAGGACGGGTAACTCGGCCACCTGGTGGCGGGTCGGCGGGGGATCGTCCGGGCCGGCCGATTGGGGCAGGTCGGCGTGGCATTTCGGGCACCGGGCCGGGATGAACGGGACGACCCGGTTGACCCGCTCGGCCGGCACGAGGGCGTTCGGATGGGGCGGGTGCCCCGGCTGCCCCCCGGGCGGAAGCCCGGTCGGCTTCTTGGCCGGGGCCGGCGGTTGCGGGGTCCGGGGCACCGGTGGTGGAGGAGGCCGGAGCGGGTCCGTCAGATCGCGGACCTGCCCCTCCCGGGCGAGGATTCTCGCCGCTACGCCGCGATGCGGGCATCCCGCTCACGGCACCCAGGGCAGTCCGGCTGGTCCATCCCGTAAGCCTACCAGAGGTGCGGCCAATGAGCTGCCCCAGTTTCGGGAGATGAACGGTTACCATTACCGATCTAAGGTTGTTCACGGCAAATCAAATGAAGCGGAGAAAGTGGTGGTGTCCCGCTACCGTTGAACGGCCGGTCGGGTGACCCACTCTTGCAGCGTCCAGACGCGGTCCGCCAATCCCGACGCCATCGCCGGCGTCCGCGGATGCCGATGTCCCGATCCGTCCTTCTGGGCCAGGGTCCGCACCGGCCAGCAGAAGTTGTAGCTGAACTGGGTGAACCAGGTCATCGCCTCGTGCACCGCCCCGTCCTTCGAGAACCGGTATGTCTTCCGCCCCTTCCGGGTGTTCCGGTGGCGGTCCGTGGCATGCGGCCGCTCCCGGTACGAGGTGCTCACCCGGCCGCCGGCCGGCACCGCCCCGAACACCACCCGCTCGTCGACCGACACCACCCGGTTCCGCTCCCGCTCCTTGTGGACCGTCGCGTCGCACAGGCCCGCGGGCGGTTCGACCCGCGGGCCGGCCGGCCCGCTCTGCCCGTCCGGGGCGGCACGACCACCTGCCCGAACACCGCCCGGATGGCGTCCGGGTACGCCGGCCATTCGTCGCTCGTGATCAACGCCGCGGCCCGCCCGCCCAATCGGCCCCGGACCCCCTCCAGCAGGGCCACCGCCCGGTCGGCCGTCCGCGGCCCGACCACGACGTCCAGGACCAAGCGGCTGTCGGGGTCCAGGGTGACGTGATCCCAGCAGTCCCCAGTCCGGTCATCGGCCGGGTCGTCCGCCCGGCAGTTCTTCTCCTTCTTGCCGACGAAGGACCACTTCTCATCGACCTGCACCTGGGTGGTCCGAGGGGGAAAAAGCCGCCAACTCGTCGTGCCGTTGGCGGGCGTGAGGTCCGGCCCGCAGGGCGTACCGGGCGACGGTGTCCTTGTCCGCCCCGGTCAGCCGGGCGGTCTGGCGGACGCCGCACCCGTCGGCCAGATGGGCCAAGACGGCGAGGGCGTTGTTCTCGGGCAGCCGGGCGTCGAACAGCGGGGTCCCCTTCCGCTCGGAGAACCGGTCCTGGCAGGACCGGCAAGAGAGCAGCTGCCGTCGGTCCGGGCCATAGCGGGCGCAGACGGTCAGGTTCCCGGCGCCGCGTTGGCCGTACGCCGGGCAGTCGAGGTTCTGGCAGCAGAAGTGCGATAGGTCGTCAGTCATGGCACTCAGGCAGCGAATGACCGGGGGGACGGACGTCGTAAGGTATTATACGCCAGGACAGTAGTTCTACTGTTTCCTACACCGCTGCAGTTCGTTCCTCAATTTCGGCAATATCTTATGCGCACGATGCCAATAAAATCTCGCCTGCTCGGTCCGACGCATCCAGCGGGTATTCCGCCGTTGGATCATCGGCCGGCTGTTGTACTGCAACCGTTCCTCCAACAAGCACGCTAATATGTCTCGCAGGCGCGACACCGTCAGCGCCGGGGTCTCTTTTTCCCCCCCCGTCGGGTTTCCTCGCTCAGGAACCACGCGCCGATCAGGGACAGGGTTTGGTGATGATGCCAACCCATCCCGTTCCGGACCTGGTCGTCGGCCAACCCCGCCTGGCTCTTGCCCCGCTTGATACTCTCCTCGATCTCATGCTCCGCCTTGGCCACCCGCGCGAACTCCGCCAGGCTCGTTCCCTCCGGGGCGAACGATAGGTAGTAGTCGTGTTTGAAGATACCGTCGGCACGACGCCCGCGGGTCACGAAGAGGATTTCCTCCGGACCTACTTTCCGACCCGCCCGGGCCTGGACCCGGCGGCACATGGCTTCCGTCTCCAGCGGCCCCTTCTCCCCGTCCCGGACGGCGATCTTCGTCCAGGCCGTCTCGGGCAGGGCCCCGACCCACCGATCCGCTCTCCCGAACGGCACCCGTGGGCGCCGCCCCTGGCCGGTGTCGGCGGGCGGCTCAGCTTCCTGATCCCGGATCAGGGTGTTCGAGGGCACGGCCAGCAGGTAATGCTCGCCGCGCGCCCGCAAGCCCTGGCGGAAACGCGACGACCGCCCCATCTCGTCGTCCCCGCTGACCCACGCATGAGGAAGCCGCGGACCCTGTTCGTCGAGCATCTCCAGGGCCTGCCCGTGGCGGGTCTGGAAACGGACCTCGGACGGGACGCCCGCCTTCCGGCAACGCTTCCGATCTCGGGCCCACTCCTTCGGCAGATACAGCCGGAAATCGACCAGGGCATGATCCCGCCGGGAGACATACCCCAGATAGATGCCGACCTGACAATTCTCGACCTTGCCGAGTCGGCCGCACCACTGACGGGCCACCCCGACCGAGTTCGTCCCCTTCTTGGCGAACCCCGATGGATCGAACACGAGCACCCCGTCCGACTCACCGATCGCCCGACCGACGTGCTCGGCAAGGACGGAGACCAAGGGCCGATGGTCCCAGGGGATGTGGCCGATGAACTTCTGGATCCCCTGCCGCTCCTAAATACCTCCCCGCAAAGACGGAAGTGATGTCCGCCCTCCACTCCCCGGCGGGCTTCGCGGGAACGGCCCGGGCGGGGCACGGAAGAGTCGGTCGAGTACAGTAAGCGGTGCCGCCCGATCGTC
>JAQGHQ010000202.1 GCA_028288765.1 Gemmataceae bacterium
TGTCGCTACCGGCCGTGCATCGGGTGGTCAGCGACTGGTTGCGGCGTGAGGCCTTCCGCGAGTGGATGGCACGGGAAGACATCGAGAGCTTCCGACCCCTGCTGAAGTGACAAAGCAGTATTAGGCGCGACACCGCGGCGTCAGGGAGGCGAGGGGGTCGAGTAAGTCGTGTCGGAACATACATGAGTACCGGCAACCCGTCGAAGCCGGCCTAACCGCTCTCATGGCCCACCGACTTGAGAAAAAACGAACCCCCGGGGACGGCCTGATCGTCCAACCCGTCATACTTCACGGGGACCGGGTCACGGTCGCACGGGGGGGGTGCCATCGGCCGGTGGAAGACCGCGGGGGAATCCGAGATTGCTCCGGTGCAGCCAAACCCTGTCAAACTCTGTCACCGACACGTAACCCACCAGCAGCTGGAAGAAAACCCCCTCTGGAGGCTGTCAGCGACTGCCAAAGGCTACCAACCCGGTCATGAAGTTGAGGGAGGCCCATCACCACGGCGGGGAGGTCGCTTCTGCGGAACGAACCCAATCTCATCCGCGCTCTTACTCCGCAGGTAATGGCGGGCAGTGGTGAAGGCCCTTTCGGCTCGCAGCAAGGCAGCTGGCGGAATTTCGTCGTGGCTACTCGCCTATGCGCAGGCAAACCCCGGTGTATCATCTATTCATCGTGATAGGATGGTGAGTGGAGGTGGTGAGGGGGCGGCCCAGCTCTCCCGAATTCCGGCCTCAGCCGTGGACAGGCCGACCCGAGCAGCGGGCCTTGTCCGGACCACCTCGATAGCAGGGCGACATCTTCCTCAAGCCGAGACCAGATGGACTGGCGGTGATTATTTCTTGCCGGACCCCTTACTTTTCCCGCCGGATCGACCACTCGGTCAGTGCCTCCAGGATGGACCGACACTCCGACCGCGGGAGGCACTCCAGCTCCTGCCGGGCCGTGCGGGCGAAGTCCTCGGCCCGTCGGCGGGCATAGGCCAGCGATTGCGTTTTCTCCATCGCCGCCAGCACGCCGCCCCCGAGATCCGGCCCGCCTTTGCGGATCGCGTCCCGAAGGTTCTCGGCCTCGACACCGGGCAGCCGGTTGAGGCAGTGGATGACAGGCAACGTGAGTTTTTGCTGCCCCAGGTCGGTCCCGAGCGTCTTTCCGGCGGTCTGCTCGTCGCCGACGAGGTCGAGCAGGTCGTCGGCGATCTGGAAGGCGAGCCCGAGACTGCGGGCGGAGTGCGCCAGCCGGCCGGCCACCTCCTCCGACACCCCGGCGTACAGGCCGCCGAGTCGGCCACAGCACTCCGTCAGCGCGGCCGTTTTCCCCTCGATGATGGTGAAGTAGTCGGCCTCCGTGAGGTCGAGGTTGCCGCGCTCGCACACCTGCCTCAGCTCGCCGGCGCAGACCCGATTCGTCGCCTCGCCAATGAGCTGACATGCCCGTCCGTCGACCGTACTCGTGAGATGGAAGGCGTGGGTAAAGAGCATGTCGCCGAGCAGGATGCTGACCTTGTTCCCCCAGCCGGCGTTCACCGTCGGGACGTGCCGCCGGACCTCCGCCTCATCCAGCACGTCGTCGTGAACCAGGGTGGCGGTGTGGATCATCTCCACCGCCGCCGCGAGGGTATGGTGTGCCGGCGCGACAGTACCACATGCTTTCGCGGTCAGCAGCAAGAGCGCCGGACGCAACCGCTTTCCGCGATAGTGTTTAAGGTGCTGGATAAGCGGGCCGAACGGCGACCGATAAGCGGCGAGCGTGGCGGAGAAGATGCGGTCCGCCTCCTCGATGTCGGCGGTCACCGGTCCGAACAGGGAGCCGGCCGGGCGGGGGACGGCACCAGCGTAGGAGACGGGCGGAAGGGTGGTCATGACGGGTCTCACGGCGCGAGCCTCCTCCGCCCCGGCGCGGAAGACCGCAGCCGGGACAGTCATACGCCCTGAGTGTCGACCGTCAATCCGCAGCGGAAGGTGTGTCCGGCTCGCGGACGAAGTGCCCACTCTTCCCGCCGTCTTTCTCGTCCAGGCGGACCCGCTCGATGGTCATCCCGCGGTCGACCGCCTTGCACATGTCGTACACCGTCAGGGCCGCCACGCTAACCGCAGTCAGGGCCTCCATCTCAACACCCGTCCGCGCAAAAACCTTGGCGGCGGCCGTGAGGAGGAGCGAATCCGGGCCTTCGAACGAGAAGCCCAGCTCGACCGACGTGAGGGGGAGAGGGTGACAGAGGGGGATGAGGTCGGCGGTCTTTTTCGCGGCCATAATGCCGGCGAGCCTCGCGACTTCGAGCACGTCACCCTTGGATAGCTTCCGGTCGCGGATCAGGGTGAGGGTTTCTGGTCGCATCCGGACGACGGCCGACGCCCGGGCAATCCGTTCCGTCTGGGCCTTGCCGCCGACGTCCACCATCCGGGGCGCCCCGGATTCGTCGAAGTGCGAGAGTTGCGACATGAAGATGACCCCGCAGAGCCGCCGCACGATGCCGGCACACACCGAGCCGGGACAGCACGATTTTACTGCTTTTCGGGTGGAAGGAGCTGGGCTCCGCGGCCGGGCATGAGCCCGGCGGGCGGTGGGAGTTCTTCCACCCCAGGCGGTATGACCGGGGGGACGCCCGTCGGCGGTGTACCCGGAAACAGTGGTTGTCGCCCCCCCGGCGGGACTGACGGGGTCGCCGGCGGGATGGGAGCTGGGGCCGGGGTGCCGCGAGGGACGGCGTACCGGGTGAGATGGACCGATACGTCGCGGTCGGCTTCGAACGCCCGGCCGTCGGTCGTGGTGAGCCGGACCGCGACCCGCACGCGCTCCGCGGCCGGGGCGGTCTGCCAGGGGAGGGTTACAAAATACCCGGTGGCGAGCAGCCCGGACCGCCACGTCGGCCGGAGCTGGTCGGCGCCCAACTCCCAGGTGCCGATCGGGTTTTTCAGGCCCTGCGGGTTGATCTCCCACGCGACGACCGTTGCCCGGGCCGGCACCTTCACCGCCGACCGATCCTCGTCGGTGGGCACGATGACTACCATCAGGGCCTCGTCGCCGGGAATGCCGTCGTCGTCGACGCCCCCGGTCCCGCGGCCGATCGAGATTTCCTTTACGGGGCATCCGCCGCCGACCGGGGCGGGCACGGGCGGCGGGGCGCCGGGGAACTCCGGCCCGCGGGCCTGCTCGTAGGAATGGTTGAGTGTTCGGGCCCGGTCGAGCGCGGCCCGGGTCTCGATGAGTTCCCGCTCGCGGGTGCGGAGTTCCGCCTCGATCAGGTCGTACCGCTTGTTCGGCCGACAGGCCGTGAGCAACGGGCACAAGGCGGTGGGAAGGCAGATCAACAGGCACAGCCGCGAGAACGCCCATACCCGGGAAGGGCCGGGGCGTCTCGCGGCGGTGTTCGTGTGCTGCGTCCTGCCCACTATTGACCGCCCACTGCCCACTACTCGGAAGAGCGGCTGCCCATCTGGTCGGCGGGCATTCGCTCCAACACCTTGTCGATCAGGCCGAAGTCCCGGGCCTCGACCGCGGACATGAAGTTGTCCCGGTCCGTCCCCTTCTCGATGACCTCCAGCGGCTGGCCGCTGTGCTTGGCCAAGAGTTCGTTGAGCGTCCTCTTGGTCCGGAGGAACTCCTTCGCGTGGATCAGGATCTCGGTGGTGGTCCCTTCCGTCCCGGCGAGCGGCTGGTGGATCATCACCCGGGCGTTCGGCAGGGCGAACCGCTTGCCCTTGGTCCCGGCGGTCAGGAGCATCGCCCCCATACTCGCGGCCTGGCCCATGCAGTACGTCGCCACGTCGCAGGTGACGAACTGCATGGTGTCGTAAATCGCCATCCCGGCGGTCACCGACCCGCCCGGGCTGTTGATGTACAGGTGGATGTCCCGCTTCGCGTCCTCGAACTGCAGGTACAGCATCTGGGCGACGATCAGGTTCGCCATGTCGTCCTGGACGACCCCCTGCAGGAAGATGATCCGGTCCTTGAGCAGCCGGCTGTAGATGTCGTAGGCCCGCTCCTCGCGGCCCCGGCTCTCCACCACGATCGGCACCAGCGGCATAGTCGTTCCTCCGGGCGGACCGCCGCACACTCTGGATCGGGCGGCGGGTCTTCGGTTGATGAGCGTGCGAAAGAATGCGGTCGGGGTTCCCTTCGGCACCGGCCGGACTTCGGGGTCGTGCCGTGGATACCGGGTGAACTGGTCAGCCCAATCACCCGGGGCGTTGACCCCGAGGCTGAGGACTGACGGTCCTTCAGACTGCAAAGCCCGTTTTCAGCCCGAAGGGCTGGGAGCGCTCAGCCCGGGGCAACGCCCCGGGTCGGATTATTTCTTCGGGTCGGCCGGCGGCTTCGACAGGACCTCGTCCACGAGGCCGAACGCCTTCGCCTCCTGGGCGGTGTAGTACTTGTCCCGGTCGGTTTCGCGGGAGATGATCTCGAGCGACTGGCCGGTATGTTTGGCCAGGATCTCGTTCAGCCGCTCCCGCTCCTTGAGGATTTCCGCGGCCTGGATCTCGATGTCCGAGATCTGCCCGCCGACCTGCCCGTACGGCTGGTGGATCATCACCTTCGAGTTCGGCAGGGCGTACCGCTTCCCCTTGCTCCCGGCGGCGAGGAGGATGGCCGCCCCGCTGGCCGCGATCCCCATGCAGTACGTCAGGATCGGGCACTCCAGGAACTGCATGGTGTCGTACATCGCCAGGGTGGCGGAGACCGACCCGCCCGGGCTGTTGATGTACATGTGGATGTCGGCGCTTTTGTTCTCGTACTGCAGGTAGAGCAGCTTCTGGATGGTGATGTTCGCCAGGTAGTCCGAGATCACCGGGCTGCCGCCCGTTTCCGGACTACTCCCGACGAACACGATCCGGTTCTCGAGGAGCAGGTCGCCGAGGGTCATGGTCCGCTGGCGGGAGTACTCGCGGTACCGCTGGAGGACCGGCTGGACCGGGCCGGCCGTCGGGTCGATCGGGAAGAACATGGAGGCCCTTTCCTCTCTAGAAGACGGGCGGGGGGCTTCAGCCCCCCGAGTGAATCCGACACGTCGCGGGAACGGTTCGGTTACTCGGTGGGGCCGATGCCCCCCGCCTGCCGGGGTTCATTTATACTTTATGCACGCGGTCAACCGCCGGCCGTCTCGCCCGCGGCGGGCTCCTCGGCGGGCTTCGATTCTTCCCCCGGGGCGGCCTGGGCGGTCACGGTCGCGACCTCCCCGGCGTGGTCCTCCGGTTTGACCTCGTAGTCCTCGAACGCGGCCTTGTCGAGGACCAGGTCGAGCGCCTTCCGCTCCAGCAGGTCGGTCGCCAGGGCCTCCATCAGGTCTTCCTTCTCCAGCCGGGCCCGGACCTTCCGCGGGCTCTCCCCGGCCTGGGCGGCCAGCCGGTCGACCTCGTCATCAATGTCCCGGTCCTCGATCTCGATTTTCTCGAGCTCGGCGATCTTCTGGAGGACGAAGTGTTCCTTCAGGGCGGCGGCGGTGCTGGTCAGCACGTCCTGTTCGAGCAGCCGCTGGCGGCCGCGGATCTGGTCGTCGGACATGCCGGAGTTCTTCATCTCCATCACCCGCCGGGCGAGCGTCTTGCGGGCCTGGCGGCGGAGCATGTCCTGCGGCAGTTCCCAGTCCGCGGCGACGGCGAGCTGGTCCAGGACCTGCTTGCGGGCTTCTTGCCGCTGGGTGTACTCCAGCCGCCGGTTCAGGAGCGCCCGCACCAACTCGTCGAACGCCTCCGGGGTGCTGACCCCGAACATGCCCTCCAGCAGGTCCCGGGTCAGTTCCGGCTGGCGAACGGTCTTGACGTCCTTGACCGTGAACGTGGCCTGCACCGCCCGGCCGCGGAGGGCCTCGGTCGTGAGTTCCTGCGAGAGCGTGATGTCCACGGTCCGCTCGTCGCCCGGCTTGGCCCCGCTCATCTTCGCCCCGAAGTCGGCGGCCACGCCGTCGGACAGGGCGAGCTGTTTCTCGATCCGGAACCGGACCTCGCTGAGCCGGTTCAGCTCCCGGTCGCCGTACCGGATGACCACGTCCGCGGTGACGTAGTCGTCCAGTTCGACCGTCGGCGGATCGCCGTCCTTGGGGGCGAGCTGGCCGTACGGCTCGAGCAGCCGCTTCCGCTCCTTGGCGACGTCGGCGTCGGTGAACGTTTGGACCGGCCGGCGGAGCCTCAGCCCCTTGTACTCGGGCAGGTCGAACTCGGGCCGGACCTCGATGTCGAACTCGTAAACGAACGGCCCTTCTTTGGGGATGGTAATCACGTTCGGGTCGAGGTCGGGCGGACTGAGCGGGGAGATCGACTGCTGCTCGGCCAGCTGCTCCAGGCTGGCCATCAGGACCTGGGTCTTGATCTCCTCGGCGACGGACGTGTAGTACTGCTTCTCGATGATCTTCCGGGGGGCCTTACCCGGCCGGAACCCGCGGACCTGTGGCTGGTCGCTGAATACCAGCTCGGTGAACTTCTCGTCGAACCGCTCGTCGATCTGCTTGCGGTCGACGGTCACCTTGATGTGTTTCTTGCACGGCCCGGCGTCCTTGATCTCGACCGTCTGGACGAGTTTGCCCTCCTCCGTCCCGCCCTGGTCGGCGACGGCGGTGGCCTGTTCGCCGCCGGTGGTGTCGGCCGGCGGGGCGTCGGTGGCGGGGGTGTCCGGGGTGGGGTCGTCGGCCATCGGTGGAGCTCCGTCGGGATGACAGCCCAGAGTAGGGGGCCGGAGGCACGTCTCGGGAAAACGAGAAACCGGGAAGTTAGGGGCGGTGGGTATTGTACACCCGGCACCGGCCCGCGACTTCCCGGCCCTGTGGCACGGTCACGAATTGGTCAAGAGCGGGTGATGGGACTTGAACCCACGACAACCTCGTTGGCAACGAGGTACTCTACCACTGAGTTACACCCGCATATGAACCCATGCACCACGCAATTTATGCGGGTGCCGCCGCGGCTTCAAGAGGAGAATATTTGAAGCGGGGGCGATGGACAGTGGGCGGCAGACAGAAAAAAGCGGGCGGTGGGTAGTGGGCAAGGATTGCGGGTGTGCCACTGGTTGTGGGGGAGATTTCCCTGGATCGCGACCGTCTCGGCGCGTGGGCCGGCCCGCCCAGGGCGGGCGCATGAACTCCTGTGCAAACGGCCCGCGCTCTGACCGCGGATATCGACGAAACACCGTCTGTCAGATGGGAACAAACCAAACGTCCGGCACCCGTCTGCCCACCGCCCATTACTTCTCGACCGCATCCTCGTTGTAGCTGCTCTGGTACACGAACTTCGTCCCCTCGCCGAGGTGGTTGGCGAGTTCGGTTTTGGTGGTCAGCCGGGCGGCGTGGTACTTGCCGGAGGCGACGTTGAAGTACACCTCCCCGGTCCAGAGCATCGGGACGAGGGGGACCTGCTCGCCGGTCGTCTTCGGCGGGGCCTTCAGGGCGGTCTGCACCCCGACCACCGCGAGCCCGTCCTTGATCCCCTTGCAAGTATACTTCTGCACGAAGTCGTGGCTCTCGCCCGTGCCCAGTGGCGGGTCGAGCTTCAGGGCGAAGGTGCGGTCCCACGCCTGGCCGGCGGTCGGGCCGGTATCGGGGAGAGTGAGCCGGAACGGCAACTCGGCGGACAGCCGGACCGCCGACCCTTGCTTCGCCTCTTTCACCTCGACCAGTCGGCCCTGGGCATCCACCCGGACGACCACGACGGGCTTGTTCAGGTAGTCGGCCATCTCCTTCGCGTGGTCCGGGTTCGTCGAGTCGCGGACGACGGTACTCCCGTCCGGCAGGCGGATCTCGTTCCTCAGCTCGGTGATCTGCATCTCCAGCGTCGCGGTGCCGGAAGCGTCTACTTCCTTGACCGCCCACCGCCGGGAGAGGGCGAGGGTCGTCCGGGACTCGGCGGTCGTCGGCTTCTCGGTCTTTTCGTCGGTAGTGGTTTCCTGCACGACCGTTTGTTGACTCACCTTGTAGTTCAAGGTCTGGCCGGGCTGCCACTTGAACCGCAGGGCGGGTGTGTCGGCGGGCGGCTGGGCGAACCCCACGCCGATGACCGCCGCGATCCCGAGTACCGCCGCCGAAAGCCGCCGGGGCATGACCGGTCCTCCGTGCCGAATTCCGGGCGCGAGCACAGGACGGGAGGGATAGCGAGGGGCAGGGTGAGCGCGAAGGGCAAGTTGCCCGGAGTAACCAAACGCTGTGGTGCCGTTGCGAGTTGGGGGTCGTCCGGACCGTGGGTCCACCCATGATCGCCGCCAGCAGTTCGATCACCATAAGCAGTCCGCCGACGGTGGCCCGCCGCCGAATGGCAGGTTCTGACAGTCCCCAGGGCGGTTGCGCTTCGTGCCACGTGCTGTCGGGGGCTGGCAGGGTTTGGCGGTCCGCCACCGATCGAACCCTCGGCTCTCGCCCCGTGGCAGGGTTTGACAGGTTCTGACAGCCCCCAGGGCGGCGCGCTCCGTTTGCTGTCCGGTGGCAGGGTTTGGCAGGTTCTGACAGCCCCAGAGCAGGATTTTCCTGCCGGCCAGGAGGTTGCCAGGGTTTGGCACCCCTTCACTGGACGATCGGATCGTCCTGCCGCGGTATCGCCCCCTATGGCAGGGTTCGACAGGTTGTGACAGTCCTCGGCCAGTACGTTCGGTGACAGCGGTTGCCGGCTTGATAAGCTCGCCGACGGCCTGGCTGTCGGCATTCCGCCCCCCGCAGCCGGGTCTGACAGGTCGGGGCCGTCTCCTCATGCTTGACCCCCACAATCGGGTGCGGTGGGCGACCAGATCCGCCGGGGAAAACCCGGGTGAGCCGGTGGACTCACCCGGGGGTGTCTCCGCCGGGACCCAGGCGGAGTTCCAGCCGTCGGTAGGCCCACGAGCAGTGTACCAGCTGGGTTTGCCTGCCAAGTCTGGCGGCCCGGTCGGGGATCGGGCCAATGTTCGCAGTCGGTGCCTGGGGTGAGGCACTCACGGGCTTCTGGCGGCCTTCTTACCCCCGCAAACCTCTCTCCTGGACACCCTATCTCCAGTCTAACCCAGGCGTTGACTGTCGGGAACAGCGACCCGCTCTTCATCCTGGACGGCAGCTGGTGGTGCGTTTCCCCGACTCCGAGGCGATATTTGCCGACTCATCGGGGCGGCAAAACCACTCATCCGAGATCAGCTGCGAACTTGTCAAAAACGCTTCCGGAACACCCGAACTGGACACAACCTCCGGCAAAAATAACCGAACTGGCGAGTTAAGATTGGTTAAGATTTATCAGGTTTCCGAAGGGAGCATATGGCCCGGGAGAAACGCGGCGGGACCGGTTTAACTATAAATATGTATAATAATACTCACGTCACGGCTAACTGTGAGATCAGGCCGGAAGGTTGTGGTCGTTCACCAGTCGGTGATTAAAGTTGGGGATCGAGGGACTTTCTGGGGCGAGAAGCCGGAGGCGGAAGTAGAGCGGGCGGTCATCCGGTTCCCGGAGGTGGGGTAGGTCGGTTCCGCAGTAACCAAACGGAAAACCACATTCCTACTCCCGCTCCAGCACCGCACCCGCCCATGATGCAGTTGAAGCCGATTTGCAGCTCTTGAAAGTACAATCTGGGTATGTCCGCCGTAGCAGAGATGTAGTAGTCGGCCATTTCTGCCCCAAGTATACCGCCGAGCATGGCGAATCCGGGCACCCATATCAGCAGAGTCAACAGACTCCGGAGTAGTGGCATGGTAACTCCGGCCATTTTGAGGGAATGCGGGATTTGTGCGAAAGCCTTGCCACAGGTCAACGTAGGCGATTCGCCCGACTTGGTATGCGTTCACGGGCCGAGGGTGACAGCCGTTCCGATGCGAGCAGGGTGCGGCAGCATTTGAGCTGAGCTAGCCACCATAGGGCCAGAGCCAACTCCTGAATGTATGCCTGTGAGTCGTACCGACTCGCGCAAAGTAACGTTTGGCAAACATATGGCATGATGGGCGACTCTATTTGCTAGACCGACATTCAGACTTGTGTAAGTGTCCGGGCGTTCCCCGTCCAAGCCGGGCTCGCCTGATAAGCGGGTCTGACTGGGCTGGAGGCTGAACCCGGCACAGTATTGAGGGACACGGGCGGTCCTACACCGGATCGCTGCGGCTGCCGGTAGCCGCGGTAGTAATTCGCTTCCCATGCGGACAAATCCGGGACCAGGAAGCCCAAGGTCTCCCGGCAGGCTGCCGGCGCATTTCGCACCCTCTGATCGGCGTAAGGCGAACCAATTCAGGCTTTTACGCGGATTGGAATTCAGGCTTTTACGCGGATTGGCATGGGGGATTCGTTCATTGGCATCCCGGTTGCCTATTAGTTGGCCTGTACGAATAAACTTCCGCAGGATCGTGGTCTGGTTTCCGAGGTAGCGGGTTCGTGTTCCTCGCCTCGGACGACAGCAGCTAAGTCACCGGCATCGAGCTGTTCGTCGATGGGGGCGCGGCCCAGGTCTAATAGTAGGCCCGGTGCTGCGTGCCAACGAGGCATTGGAAGCTGACGAAGGAGGAGAAACAGGACCTGGTGGCGTTCTTGCAGCAACTGTGAGGGCCACCGGGGACGACCCGGTAAGGACTACCAGACAAAACCCGTTGTAGGGCCGGCTGTGCCGGCCGTAACTGTGGAGATAGCAACAAGAAACGGCCGGCACAGCCGACCCTACGTGACTTCTGTCGTACTTGTTTAGCGGGTCAAACCGTTGAAATCATGGTGTTTTCGCGGTCTTACTGGCTCAAAATCGCCTTTCCAACCAAATATTTTGAAAAGACCCGCTGC
>JAQGHQ010000203.1 GCA_028288765.1 Gemmataceae bacterium
TGTCGCTACCGGCCGTGCATCGGGTGGTCAGCGACTGGTTGCGGCGTGAGGCCTTCCGCGAGTGGATGGCACGGGAAGACATCGAGAGCTTCCGACCCCTGCTGAAGTGACAAAGCAGTATTAGGCGAGCGGCAGGTCACCACCCCCGACCACCGCTCGCAGGAACTACCGTTTCTTCTTTCGGATTCCCCGGATCAGCTGCCGCACCCCCCCGAACCACGCCCCGAGGCCGCGCCCGTGGGTCGCCCGCAGTAGCCCGCGAAGGACGTCGAGCGTGGCGGCCGGGTCCGGGGAAACGACCTCGTCGACGTGCGGGCGGAATGTCCCCCTGTGGACGGTCACGGTCTGCGGCACCGTCATCGCCAGCAATCCCTCCGCGCCCTGGGTGACCCCCCACCCGCTCGCCCCGCGCCCGCCGAACGGCGTCGCCGGGTGGGCGGTCGGGGCGACCACGTCGTTCACGACGACCGCCCCGGTCGCGATGCGGGAGGCGAGGGCTTCGCCCGTCTGTACGTCCGCCGAGAAGACCGACGCGGCCAGTCCGAACGGGCACTTTCCGGCGAGGGCCACCGCCTCGTCGACCGTGTCGAACGGGATCACGGCGGCGACCGGAGCGAAGGACGCCTCGCGGCAGATGAGCATATCCGGGGTGGCGTCGAGGAGGACGGTGGGGGGGAAAACGGAAGAACCTAACCCCCCAACCCCCTTCCCTGGAAAGGAAGGGGGAGCCGGAGTCAGGGGTTTGCTCCCCTCCCTTCTTAGGGGAGGGGCCGGGGGAGAGGTTGCTTCTGAGAGGGAAGGGCGAGCCGGACTGGGATCTTCCTCTCCTCCCTTCTCAGAAGAGGGGCCGGGGGAGGGGGTTCGTCCGAGTACCGACGCCCCTCGACTCACCGCCTCGCGTACCGACCGGTCCGCCTGTTCCACCTGGCCGGGCGTCACCAGTGATACCGGCTCCCCCCCGCCGGCCAGTGGCCGGAGGGCGGCCGCGAACGCCGCGGCTTTCGACCGGTGGACGAACACCCGCCGGACGGCAATACACGTCTGCCCGCGGTTGAGCACCAGTCCGAACCACGCCGCCCGGGCCGCGAGCTCCACGTTCGCGTCTTCGAGGACGAACATGGCGTCGCACCCCGACAGCTCCAGGGTCGACGGGATCAGCCGTTCGCCCAGCCGGGCGGCCAGCTTCCGTCCCACCGTATCGGACCCAGTAAAGACGACGTGATCGACTTCCGCCTCGGCCAGCTGCGCCCCCACGTCGCGGCCCGCGGGGAGTTTCACAAGCAGGTCCGACGGGAAGCCCGCGTCGCGGAAGAGGCGGTGCGTCAGGTCGGCGGTGAGGGGGGCATTCTCGGACGGCTTCCACAGCACCCCGTTCCCGGCGACGAGGGCCTGCGCGAGCTGCACCACGTTGAGGTAGAGAGGGTAGTTCCACGTCCCGATGACCGCGACCACGCCCCACGGCCGGCGGTACACGGCGTCGCGGCAGAAGAACAGCCAGGTCGGCTTCAGCCGGCCCGGAACCTTCCGCGGCTTCAGTAACCGGGCCGCCTCCTGTTCGAGGAACTTGAGCGCGGCCGCGGTCGGGAGGACCTCGGTGCCGACCACCTCGACCGGCGGGCGGCCGATGTCGGCCGCCACCGCCGCGAGGATGTCGTCCGTGCGGTCGACGAGGAGATGACGGAGTTCGCGGACCAGGCGCAGCCGCTCCCGGACGGGCAGCTGATCCCAGACCTGCTGCGCGGCCCGGCAGGAGGCGATCTCGGCGGCAAACGGGGGAGGTGACATGCGGATAAACTACGGAAGGCCTGCCCTTTCGGAGGGCCGCGCTCCCGGGGACGCACCCTCATTACTTGGACAACCCCTTGTCGTCGAGCCGGACGGTGGGCGGTTGCTTCTTCGTGTTCGTGTCCAGCACGCTCTCGAACGCCTGCTGGGGACTCGCGAACGCGACGAGAACACACTTCTTCGGGTCGGCCGGGTCCGGGAGGAGCGACCAGTGGTCGTCGGACGAGACGTGCAGTCCCTTGTCCCCCGGGGTGCGGATCAGGGCGAGCGGCCGGAATCCGTCCCCCTCCGCCACGAACCAGACGGCCGCCCCGCGGGTCGTCCCGACGGCCGCAAGATGGTCCCCGCACCACCCCACGGTCACCGGGTCACCGGCCTCCTCCGGCCACCGGTAGAGCTGGTGTTTGTCGTCCGGGCGGACGGACATGACCGCCTTCTCCTTCTTGTCCCCGCCCGTCTCGAACACGTAGAGCAACTTCCCGTCGCCCGACGCCGCCAGCCCCAGAGACCGGCCGACGTCGCCCCCGAGGTCGCCCACGGCCTCCCCCGCCACCGTGTCCCGGACGGTCACCCGGTACAGCTGCCCGCCGGCCACCATCACGACCGATCCCCGCCCCGGCCCCGGGGCCACCGACTTCCCGGCCGCGAGCGGGGACGAGGGGGGCTTCGCCGGGGTGAAATCCCCGACCGGCGCTTTCGTCGCCACCTCGAATACATGGACCGCGCCGGCCGAGCTGACCGTGACGAACCGGTTGGGCGGCTCGGTCAGATAGACTGCCGCGATCTTCGTGTCCTTCAACGCCGGTTTGTCCGCGTACGGGGCGAACCCGTCCACCACCTTCTTCCCCTCCCGGGTGTTCCAGACGGTCACCTTCCCGTCGGCCGTATGGGCGTGGATGAACAGGTCGGCGGACACCGACAGGTCACACACCGGGTCGGGAAGTCCGTCCCCGTCCACCTCGACCTTGTTCACCTGCTTACCGCCCAGCGGGCTGTAAATCCCCAGGAGAAGCTTCTCCCCGCGGCCCTGGAACCCGACCTCGGTCTGCCACAGGACGGCCGGGTCGATGTCCCGCTTGAGCGGCGGGAAGACCCGGCGGGCCTTCGCGAAGGCGGAATCGGTCTTCGGGCCGAGGGCGGCGTTGATGTCGAGCTTCGTCGTCCGTTCCAGGAGCATCTCGCGCTTCGCCGCCTCGGGCAGGAACTGGATGGCGCGAACACTCGCGGGTAGGGCGGGTGGCCCGGCCGCCGCGGCGGCCGCCCTCGACCTCGACGCCGGCCGGGCCGCCGGGTTCTTGGCGGTGTCCTTCGCCGCCGCGTTCACCGCGTCCTTCGGCTCGCCCTTCTTGGGGCTCTGGTCGGTCGTGGGCGGGGCTTCGGCCTGCCTGTCCTCTTTCTTGTCGTCCTTCTTCTCGACCTTGGCCTGCTCGCCGTCCTTTTTCTGGTTCAGGTACAACAGCACTGCACCCACCACACCGCCGACGATCAGCCCGAACACCCCGACCACCAGGATCAGCTTGCCGAGCCCGCCCTTCTTGGTGACGCGAGGCCGGTGCGGGCTGAGTTTGCCCAGCTTGGTCAGGTCGTCCGACCGGCGCTTCCGGGTGCGGGGGGCCGCCGCGGCCGGTGCGGACGTGTCTAGCGGCTTGTCCGCGGCCGGTGCGGCGGGAACTTCGGGGCCGGTGCCGAAGGCGAACGGGTCGGCGGACGCGGCCGGGGTTTTGGCGACCGGTGTGGGCAAATCGTCGAACGACAGCGGGTCCGCCGAGGGGGGGGCCTCGTCGTCCACGGGGGCGGCGGTGGGGATGTCGTCTTTGACCTGGGGTGCGGCCGGGACCGCGGGCTTGGCGGCCGCGGGTTTCAGTACCGGAGCTTTGGGCGTGGACTTCGATGTCGAAACGGGTGGTGGAGCCGGCGCCGCCTTCGGGGCCGGCTTGGGCACGGCGGCCGATTTCTTCGCCGCGGGCGGGGCGTCGACGGCTGGCGCGGAGAAGTCGAATGGGTTTCCGGCCGACACGGCCGGCGGGGCCGCCGGGGAGGGGAGGTCGATGGTGCTGAGGAACTGGCCATCGCCGCCGGTGTCGCCGGTCGGCGCCGTGCCGGGGATGCGAATCGCGACCCCACACTTCTTGCACCTGGCTTTCTTCCCGGCCAAGGTCTCCGGGGCCTTCAGGGTGGCATGGCACCCCGGGCAAGAAACTTCGAGTACGGCCATGAGACCCCCTGCGCGGGGCGAAGGAGCGGTGAAATGTTTGTGTAAGCCTAGTCGACCGTCGGGCGGGACGCAACTGCTCAAGTGCGTTGAGTTTCGCCCGGCCGCCGGGCGGGGGAGTGGTGGGCCGGGTATAACGGGGGTGAGGCGTCCGGGGACCGGCCCGTCTGGGCCGCGGGCCGTCGTCGTGAGGAGAGTTTTGTGGACGAGTACCTGTGCCTGACACTCCTTTCCCGACCCGGGGAGGACGAGGCCCCGTTCAAGGCCCGGTTGAGCGCGTTCTGGACGCGGATGCTGCGGGAAAAGCCGGCCGACTTCGAGAAAGTGTACGCCGAGATGGTCGCGTTCGAGGCGCAAACGGACCGGCTGGGTCGGAAGTATTTGGTCGAAGCGGAGGTTGTCGGTGTGCTGGAACCGGAGCTACGAGCCGCCGGGCTGGACCACCTACCGATCGACCCGGACGACCTGTACTCGAAGTATGAAGCCGCCCCGCCCGAGTGGTTCTGGATCGAACACTGATAACGGCCTGGAACTGGGAACGCGCATCGGTCGGGCTCCGGGCGATTGGCGCGGTCGAAGCCTGGATCGGTGCCACAGCCGACACACCGCTGGCGGCCGAGGCGAAGGCTGCCCTCACCCGCTTCCCACCCGATAACACCGGTACGGTCGACTCATTCTGCCATCCTCCACCATCATTCGGAAGGAACCGGTTGGTGCCCGTTCGGCCGAAGGCCGATGAAAGGACCAGTCCCCGGGCGGGAGGCTGGCGATGCGGAGCTATCTGCACAACCTCCAGGCTCTCCGCGGGGTGGCCTGCCTGCTCGTCGTCGCCTACCACGCCGCCACGTGGGAAGGACGGTTCGGGGTTTCGCCCAGCCTCCTCAAGCCGACTCTCTGGTTCGGGTACGCGGGGGTGGATCTCTTCTTCGTCCTGTCCGGGTTCGTCATCGCCGCCACCAACCGCGACGATCTCGGCCGCCCCACCCTCCTGCCCACGTACCTGTTCCGGCGGGCCTGGCGGATCTACCCGACGTACTGGGCCGCGCTGGCCGTCGCGATCGGGGTGTTCGCGGCCCTGGCCTCCGACCCGGTCGTCACGCCGGACTGGGCCGAGGAACTTCAGGACTGCGTCCTGCTTCTCCCCACGCCCAACCTCTCACGATTCCTGGCGGTCGCGTGGACGCTCAGCTTCGAGTTGATGTTCTACGCCGCGTTCGCCATTCTCTTTCTTCTCCCCCGGCGGGCGGCCGCGCCGGCCCTGTTCGGGTGGGCGGTGGCGGTGCTCGTCTGTTCCGCCGTCGGGCACCGGCCGCAGAATCGGTTCGCCGCCCTCCCCGTCAGCCCGTTCGTACTGGAATTCCTGGCCGGGGTGTTAGTCGCCTGGTGCCCGGTCCACCTGGGCCGGCGGGCGGCCGCGGCGACGGTGGTGGTCGGCGCGGGCTGGTGCGGGGTTTTCTCCGCCTTACTCTTCGATCCGGACCCGACCAAGCTTCCGACGGCGGGTGCCGTGCGCGTGTTCGTGTTCGGATTACCGGCCGCCCTGCTGGTGGGCGCCGCGGCCGGGGCGGAGCGGGCGGGGTGGCGGTTCCGGGCGCGGTGGCTCGGGGCGGTCGGGAACGGGTCCTACTCCGTGTACCTCCTCCACGTCCCGCTGTTGTTCGTGACGACGCACCTGACGATCGCCGCGGGCTGGAGCCACACGCGGCTTCCGCACATCGGGTGGGTTGTCGTCGTCCTCGCCGGCGGGGTACTCCCGGGTCTGCTGTTCTTCCAGGTCGTCGAGCGGCCGCTCCTGGGCCTCGCCAAGCGGTGGAAACCGAAGCGGCCCCCCGTCCCGACCCCCGCCCCCGCCCCCGGGTCGCCCCCGATTCGGCGGGCGGCCTGATCAACCCTCGATCCCTTGGAGCGGGCCGCCGCGGGCGAACAGCGCGTCCACCCGCCGGGTCACCGCCGGGTCTTCCTCCAGTTGTCGAGTGGGCACCGCACCGAGAAAGCGACAAGACGGGACTCGGCGACCGTTCCGGAACACGGTAACTGTTCCCGGGTCGGGGGTGACAAAAGTAGAGCGAGATAGAAGCAATGGCCGCGCCCAGCATCCGCTCTGGAATGGCTGTCCGGCGGCGCCTGACCACCCGGCCTCAGATGGCGAAGCTATTCGGGAGGAGGCCGCGAGCATCGCGGCCCCGCAAATGCCGTCGGTCGATGTGACCGACGCACAATGGCATGCAACGGAACCGCCTTGTGAAACCCATTTGGGGCCGGTGGTGGCGGCACTCCAGGCAAGCCGGGCAATGAGTGTGCCTACCGGGAAGGGAAGCTTCCCTTCCCGGTAGGCCTTGATCGCTACGCCGTTGCCCAGACGCTCCGATCTGCCCTTTCCGCGCGCGAGAATCCAATCGATGGACACGTCCCCGCGCCGCCCAGAATCAGCGCGAGCAGGCCTGCAATATACAGAAGGTTGATCTCATAACCGGATGGGCCGAACCGGGGGCCGGCCTCGGTCAGGCCAATCGTGTTGACGGAGCTGAACCCATACTTCAGATGCACGGTGAACATCGCCACGAGCATCGTGATGATCAGCGGGACGCTCACCACGGCGACAAACGCCCCGACAAGGATGGCCAGGCCACCGAAGAACTCCAGCAGCGTGGCGACCCAGGCGGTGGCCTCCGGAAGCGGAGCGCCGATCTGCTCCAGGAGCTTGGCGAACCCCTCCGGTCCACGGCTCCACTTCGCCCAGCCGTGGGCCATGAAGCCGTATCCGATCACCAGGCGGAGTGGAGGCGGCGCCCATCGCCTCCACAACACTTCATTTCGGAGCTCGAACATTTCGACCTCCGGGGGCGATCCCGCCTCTCAAAGCCGGCTTACCACTCCCCCGAGTCGTCGGAGTCCCCGTGGTGCTCGTGGCGGAACGCCCCGCTCCCAGGGTCAGGACGCCCCACCGCCGTCCCTGTGGTTCATCCCCTCCCGGAACGGGACTTCTCCTTGAACGTCCACACGTCGAGGGAATTGGTGTCGTCGTCCACCGCGGCGAAGCGGAGTTCCCCGTTGACGTTGGACACGGCGACGCCGAAGGCCCCGCCGGCGGCCCCCTTGTCGAGCTGGAACTGGCCCACGAAGAC
>JAQGHQ010000209.1 GCA_028288765.1 Gemmataceae bacterium
CCCGCGTGCCGGCCGTCGCAGACGACGACACGCGGGGGCGGGCCGGAACGGGTGTTCGTTCCAGGGGGGAGGTTCCCTGCCGGGAATGGGGTCAGGCCCGGGTGTGGCCCAGCTCACGCGAGCGGGCCGACGCCGGTTGGTGGCAGGGAACCGTTAAATGTGGAGGCGCGGCTAGCAGCGAAGACGCAGGCCGAGACCGTTCCCGAACAGGTCGGCAGACGCTGACCGGGCCGCGCGGGCGAAATCGGAACCCGACGGTGGAAGGGAGCTGGGAACCGGTCTTCCGGTCTGGCAGGCGCCCGGCGCCGGGTTGGCGGCACGGACGGGTGCCGGGAGCGAGGTCAGGTGGGCGTCCGGAACGTCCTCGGGGCCCTCGTCAGTCGGGGCCGGTATCTCATTCGAGCTGGCTACGGCGATATTTTCGAGGGTGTCGGCCAGAACGGGACCACCGACCAGAAACAGGACGGCCAGGAGCGCGGCGACTCGGGCGACCATGAGTGGGCGGGGCCGGCGCAGGACTGTCCCGAGGAGCAATACCATGCAAGGATTATTGTGGAACGTGCTTCCTCGGTCAATTCATCTTGGGAAGTGGTCGCGGTGACCGACCGAGCCGTCGGGCGGGTCGAACTTTTCGGATGGGATGTCCGAAGCGGTTGAGAATCTGGATGCCTCCCGAGATCAACCACACCAGAGGGTCAGTCCAGAGACATGGCCATCTTTCGGGCGAGCTCGCAACCGAGGCGGAACCGGCTTTTTTCGCAGGGGTGTGGGGCAGGATACGAGCTCAAAAAAGATCGAAGAAGAACGGTGTTTTCGACGGCGAGAACGGATCGCAACCGTTGACCGAGGTATACGCCTTGCTCTTTGATAAGGGCGTCGCCCGAAAGGGGACGTGCCGATGAAGGCTGTCCGTGACCAGCTGGCGCTGATCGAGCGACTGTGTGAGCGCTCCACGTATCTGACGGCAGAGGTGGAGCAAGCGGTCGAACAGGAAGCCGACGTCGACTCTCATCTCATTCCCGACCGCGACGGGGATGAGTTGGGTCGGGCGGCACGGATGGACCCGCTGCGGCCGGAGTGCTTGCCGGAAAAGGCGCGATCAGAAGACTGAAAAATACGCACACGGCTCCGTGAGTCCCGCCGTGGGATCGCGGAATCGGATCCCGGCCGGCAAAGTTTGCCGGCCGATTTAATTCATGCATCGCTGTGTTGAACCCCGCGTGGGTCTTTCGAGGGGTATTCGCCCCAGCGGGGTGAGAGCGATGAGCCCGGGGCGCAGCTGGTGACGGAAATAGACCCCGGTGCGATCAGCACGTCTTCCATTTCAATCTTCAATCCTCGTTTTTATCTTCCTGCGAGAATCGCCGATCGGACGAGTTCGCCGCCGGTTCCTTGCGACCGGGAATCGGGGGAGGAGCAAACGTGAGCTAAGGTTGGGCGCCACGATCACGTCCCCGTCCGCCCAGGAGCTGACCGTGACTGCCGGCCACCCCTCCACGCGCGTGCTCCTCCACCGACCTCTGACGCCCGCCTCACCAAACCCGTCCGCACCCGGCTTCGAGATCCTGGAAGAGCTCGGCCGCGGGGGGATGGGCGTCGTTTACAAGGCACGGCAGATCGCGCTGAACCGGGTGGTCGCACTCAAGATGGTCCTGGCCGGCCCCCGCGCACAGGAGAGTGACCAGCTGAGGTTCCTCGCCGAGGCCGAGGCCGTGGCGGCGGTGAGACACGCGAACGTGGTCGAAGTATTCGAGTTCGGTCACAACGGCGGGGTACCCTACTTCGCAATGGAGCTTCTCGAAGGCGGCTCGCTCTCCCGCCTGCTGTACGAACGCGGTCCGCTCCCCCCGGGGGAGTCCGCCATTCTGGTCGAACAAATCGCCCGCGGCCTTCAGGCGGCCCACGACGTCGGTGTGATCCACCGGGACTTGAAGCCGGGGAACATCCTCTTCAAGAATGCGGTACCCGGCCTCGGGAATGCGGGATCGGACCCCGGCACACCGTCCTCGCCGGGCGCTTCGAATTCCGGGCCCGGAATCCCGTCTCGCGGACTCGTCCCCAAGATCACCGACTTCGGGCTGGCCAAGCGCGGGCAGGGGTACGACCTGACGACGACCGGGGTGGTCATGGGAACCCCGGCATACATGGCCCCCGAGCAGGCCACCGGCAACGGCAAATGGGTCGGTCCCACGGCCGACATCTACGCGCTCGGGGTGGTGCTCTACGAGTGCCTGATCGGCCGCCCGCCGTTCGAGGCGGCCGACCCCATTCTCCTCCTCGGCCGGGTCGTCCGGGACGACCCGGTCCCGGTCCGCCGGCACGCCCGGGGTGTTCCCGAAGATCTGGACCTGATCTGTCTGAAGTGCCTCGCGAAGGTGCCGGCGGAGCGGTACGCGACGGCCGCCGCCCTGGCGGCCGACCTGTCCCGCTTCCTGAACCACGAGCCGGTGAGCGTTCGCCCCGCGGGTCGACTGGAGAAGGCGGCTAAATGGGTTCGCCGGCACCCGGCGAAGGCGACGACTTATGGTCTCGGCACCCTTGCCGTCGCCCTGCTCGCCCTGACGGCCGGGTTCGTCGGCCTGTGGCGGGACGCGGAGTCTGCCCGGGACCAGACGGCCCTCGCCCTCGCCCGCGCCGAGGGCGAACGGGCCCAGGCCGACACCCTTCGGGCCGAGGCCGACACCGCACGAGGCACCGCCGAGCGGGCGCGGACCGAGGCGGACACCGCCCGGGCGACCGCCGTGGAGCGGCAGAAGGAAGCCGAGCAGACGAGATCTCGGGAGATCGAGGCCCGGCAGGAGTTGGCGGTCCAGAAGGCGGCCCAGGCGGTGGACCTCGCCTTTCGGGAGTACGAGCTCGGCAACATCTCGCAGGCCCGGACGCTGCTCGACAGCTGCCCCACCCACCTGCGGCCCTGGGAATGGAAGTACGTTTACCGGATCTGTCACCGGGAAGTCGCCTCATTCGTAACCGGAGACGCGGAGTCTCACGGGTTGGCCTTCGCGCCGGATTCTCGAAGACTGATCACCGCCGGTAACACGGGCGTCCGGGAGTGGGACCCACTGAACTGGACGGTAGCGAAGCGGATACCACTCGTCGGGGGGCACAAATTCGGCATAAGCGGGGACTCTCGGCGCGTGGCCGCCGGCGGTCAGGAGGGGGTCGAGGTGATCGACCGGCTGTCCGGCACGTCCGTCCGGAAGGCCGCCGCCCCGTGTCGGGCCCTCGCTCTGGACCGCGACGGGTCCCGGGTGGTGGCCTGTACGAACGACGACTCGTTCCTCTGGTCGCCGGCAACCGGGTCGGTCATCAAGCTACCTGGCGATGGCCTCTTTCCGCAATGTTGCGCCTTTTCTCCAGACGGCGAGCGGGTCGTCCTCGGTGGCGACGGGATAGTCGGCAACAGGGTGACAGGCCCAGTATATTCTGGGGGAATTCTGAAGATTTGGTCGGCCGACGGCGAGGGAAAGCCGCTCGTGATCCCTACCCAAAACGACGGGGGCGTCTGGGCGGTCGCGTTCGACCGGACCGGCAACCAGCTGGCGGTCGGTACCGGGGAGGGCCATATCGTCGTCTGTGACACACGCCCCGGCGGGGTGATGCAACGGGTCGGCACTCATTCCGGGCTGGTGAACTCCGTCGCTTTCGAATTGAACGGATTCCGCCTGGCGTCCGCGGGGGTCGACCGGACGGCCAGGGTGTGGGACCCTGTCAACCGGGTCGAACTCCTCACCCTGAAGGGGCACACCCAGTCGATTTCGAAGCTGGCGTTCAGTCCCGACGGGAAACTGCTGGCCACCACTGCGGCCGATGGGACGGCCCGGGTGTGGGACCTCACCATCCCGCCGGAGCGAATCCGCCTGACCGGGTTCGTGGGTACTCCGAGAGCTGTGACCATCACCAACGACGGGACGCGGATCGCGGTCGGGGGTGAGCAGGTGCCGGTTCAGGTGTTCGACGCCCGGACCGGACTATCGGCGTGGTCCACACCCGTCGTCACCGGCGATCCCACATTGACCCTCCGCATCAGCCCGGACGGCACCCGGTTGACCGGGGTGTCCGACCACGCGCGGACCCGTTGCTGGGACCTACGGACCGGGGCGGAGAAGCCCGCGCTCCCGGGGGCACTCCCGGACACGCGCCCGATCCGGGTATCGGAAGACCTGTCCCGTGCGGTCGTCTGGGATCCGCACACCTGCACTGCCACTGTGATCGATGCCCGGACCGGTGAGAAGATCTGCACAACCGGCCAGCACTTGTACGCGAACAACGATCCGCTGATCAGCCCGGACGGGACCAGGCTTTTGACCTCGGCGTATGGCGATCGCTCGGTCCGCGTGTGGGACGCGGGCACGGGTAAGGCCCAGCTCACTCTGACCGGACACGTCGGGTTCGTGAGGGGGGCGTCGTTCAGCCCCGACGGAACCCGGATCGCGACGGGTGGTGCGGACGGATGGGTCAAATTGTGGGATGCGAAGACGGGACGTGAAGTGCTGACCTTCCACGGTCTGGCGAGCGTGTGCGCCGTCGGTTTCAGCCCTGACGGGTCAAAATTCATCGCGATCGACGACCGGCAGACCGCCCACATCTTCGATTCCGGTCCCCCGCTCCCGCGCCCGTGAGGGAGAATGCCCTGATACAGGAACCCGACGAGACGGTCGCATTCGGTTTGATCAGTGTCGCGCCGGACCGACTCGGCAGTAGAGCCGTCCGGCCCGACTCCGGGTAGGTCCGGCGCGACCCGCGAGCGGGTACCCCGGCACCGACAAAGAAGCGACCGTCTCACCGGGTTCCTGTATGAGTCGCGGGTGCATCGACCCGACTACAACCGAGTCACCGCGGTATGCCGACTCGATGGGATTGCCAGACGTTGCGTAGTCCGCCGCATAGTGGGGATGGAACTCATTTGGACGCACCCGGCCAGGCTCGGGCGGGAGTCATTGCCGCTCCAGACGGTGCGAGCGCGAGGACTCAGGGCGCGAGTCTTGATCTATACAGGTGTCTAGTTAACGAGAGTTAATGAGCGCCGGCTGAATTGCCCAGGTCGCCGTTCGGAAACCAGCAAATCTTAACCAATCTTAACTAATTCGCCTGGTTTTATTGACGGAAAGCGTGCCTGATTTGGAGGTTCCGGAGCCAGCGCCGGTTGCGCGTAAAAATGACCATTTTCGCCCCGTCGCGGCTGACCCGGGGTGTCGTCACCAAGGCGGAGTGAGTCCCGGGTTCCCCGCGACTACTTCTTGTTACGGGGGTCGTCTTGCGGGTTCACGTAGGTGATTCCCCACGGCCCGGACCCGTGGAGTTGGAGTACCGTCTCGCCCTTGACCCAGCCGAAGTGCTTCATCCCCGCTTCGGTACGCCCATACGATCCCGCCGGCATGGCCTTCCCCATCTTCTCGTCGAACGTCCCGCCCATGCCGAGGTAGAGGGTGCCGGTGATGACCGTGACCCGCTCGTCTTTCGGGTGCGTGTGCGGGGCAATGCGGAAGCCATCGGGCAGCTTGATCCGCAGGACGAACGCCCCCTCCTTGCTCGGGTCGCCCTCCAGCACGGCCATTTGAGCGCCCTTGGAGAGGGAAGGGGGGCCGTCCTGCCATTTGATGTCCGAGGGGGTGATCAGCTCGTGGTCTTTCGCCGGGTCGGAGTGAGGGGCGGCGGATACGAAGGCGAGAGACAGGGCGGCGAGAGGGATGGCGAAGTACCGGGTTGGCGACATGACTTGCTCCTGAGAGGACGGCGTCCGGATAGGCAGAGCGTATCTTACATCGCAAGGGATGTGGCAGCTAGGAACTCCCGGAAGCCTCAGCCGGGGAGGGTGATTTGGTCAACGTCCCCGATGGTGGCCGAAGGGCATCGAACGCCACCGTTCTGGCACACAATGCCCGGGATCTGTGGTCGCCGGAGTGACGGAAAAAAAGCCTTTATCTGATGGGGTTTCCGGGTAAACTTCACACAGGGAAAAGCCCGGGCGCTTGCACCCCACCCCGGCGTCGCCGCCCCCCGCGGATCGCTCGTCTCATGCGACTACTCGTGATCCTCTCAGCCCTGGTCCTCACCACCCACGCCCTCGCCGGCCCGCCGCTACCTACCAGCGATGAGGCCAGGAAGCACTGGTCATTTCAGCCCCCGACCCGGCCGGTCCCCCCCCGGTTCGACGACCCCGCCCGACGGGCGGGGGTCCGGAATGAGATCGACGCTTTTGTCCTGCACCGGCTCGCCGCGGCCGGTCTTACCCCGGCTCCAGAGGCGGACCGGCCGACGCTTCTCCGCCGGGTGACGTTCGACTTGACCGGGCTCTCCCCCACCCCCGAGGAGGTCGCCGCGTTCGTTGCGGATACGTCCACCGACGCCTACGAAAAGGTGGTGGACAAGCTCCTCGCCAGCCCGCACTACGGGGAGCGGTGGGCCCGCCACTGGCTCGACCTCGCCCGCTACGCCGATACCAACGGGTACGAGTTCGACGAGCCCCGGCCCGACGCCTGGCGGTACCGCGACTACGTCGTCCGGAGCTTCAACGCCGACAAGCCCTATGACCGGTTCGTTACCGAGCAGCTGGCCGGGGACGAAGCCTTCCCCGGTGTCCCCGACGCCCTCGTCGCCACCGGCTTCAACCTGCTCGGCCCGGACATGACCGACTCGTCCGACCAGGCCCAGCGGCGGGCGAACACGCTCAACGACATGACCGACACCGCCGGCCTGGTGTTCCTCGGGCTGACCGTCACCTGCGCCCGCTGCCACGACCACAAGTTCGAGCCGATCCCGCAGGCCGATTACTTCCGCCTCCAGGCGTTCTTCGCCCCGGCCGCGTTCCGCCGCGACCTCCCGGTCGCAACGCGGGCCGATGCGGTGGCCCACGCGGCCGCCGTGGCGGATTACCGGGCGCTGACCAGCGCCCTGCGGGCGGAGATCGCCGGCGTAGAAGGGCCGCACCGGAAACGGGTTTTCGAGGCGAAACTGGCGAAGCTCCCGGCCGACGCCCAGACGGCCCACCGGACGCCGCCGGAGAAGCGGTCCGGGGGGCAGCTGGAACTCGTCGCCGAAACGGAGCGGAAGGTGATCGTGACGGATGCCGAAGTGGCCCGCGAGCTCTCCGCCGACGAACGGACGAAGCTGGACGAGTTGCAGCGGCGGTTGAAGGCGTTCAACGGCAAGAAACCCGGCCCGTCGCCGGTCGCGATGGGGCTGGTCGACACCCCCGGTCCACCCCCGAAGACGTACCTGCTGGAGCGCGGCGAGCTCGCGAACCGCGGGGCCGAGATGCTGCCGGGCTTCCCGGCCGTCCTCGCGCCGGACGGGAAGCCGGTGGCGGCGGTGGCGGAATCACTGCCGCGTAGTACCGGTCGCCGATTGGCCCTGGCGAAGTGGGTCGCCGGCCCGGCCAACCCGCTGACCGCCCGGGTCATTGTGAATCGTCTCTGGCAACACCACTTCGGCCGCGGGATCGTCGCGACCCCGAACGACTTCGGCCTCCGCGGCGAGCGGCCGACCCACCCCGAACTTCTCGACTGGCTGGCGGCGGAGCTCGTCTCCCCGACCGCGCCGGGAGGTAAGGCCACCCCCTCGACCGCGGTTCCCTGGTCGCTCAAGCGGATGCATCGGCTGATGCTGCTGTCGGCGACGTACCGGCAATCCTCGGGAGTGCGGAATGCGGATTTCGGATTGCGGAATACAAACCAAAAACCCGTCTCTTCGATTCCGCATTCGGAAGATCCGGACAACCAGCTGCTATCGCGGATGAACCGGTTGCGACTGGAAGGCGAGGCGGTGCGGGACACACTGCTCGCGATCAGCGGCCGGCTGAACCCGAAGGCTGGCGGGCCGGGCGTGGTCCTGCCGGAAGCCTCGCGGGCCACCGGCGGATCGCGGCCGGTGCCGGTCACCCCGGACGAGAAGGAGTACGCCCGCCGGAGCCTCTACCTGTTCTCCCGCCGCAACCTCCGCGTCCCGTTCCTTGAGGCGTTCGACCTGCCGGACAGCAACCTGAGCTGCCCCCGCCGGGAGCGAAGCACCACGGCCCCGCAGGCCCTCGCCCTGTTGAACGCCGCCGAGGCGATCACCGCGGCGAACGCCATGAGCGATCGGCTGAAGTCGGAGGCGGCGACGACCGCGGGCCGAATCGACCGGGCGTACCAGCTGGCGTTCGGGCGGCCGCCGTCGCCGGCCGAGCGAGACGGCGCGGCGGCGTTCCTGAAGGAATCGCCGTTGAGCGAGCTGTGCCGGGCCCTGATTAACATGAACGAGTTCGTCTATCTCGACTGAGGGTGCCATGACGCCGTTTCACGGCCCCGACCGCCGTTCGTTCCTGCGGAATGCCGGGGGCGGGTTCGGGGCCATCGCCCTCGCGGCGCTACTGGCCGAGGACGGGAACCTGTTCGCGGGAGAGGACCCGGGGGGTGACCGCCCCGGCGGCCCGGGGTCCGACCCGGCGGCCCCGCGGAAGCCGCACTTCGAGCCGACGGCGAAGCGGGTCATCTTCCTGTTCATGTCCGGCGGGCCGTCCCACGTCGATACGTTCGACCCCAAGCCCGACCTGACCCGCCTCCACGGAGAGAAGCTGCCGCCCTCGTTCGGCCCGGTCAAGACCCGGCGGGGGGTGGACAAGAACAGGCTCCTCGCCTCGAAGCGGACGTTCAAGAAGTACGGGCGGTCCGGGATCGAGGTGTCGGACTGGTTCCCGCGGGTCGCCGGGTGCGTCGACGACATCTGCCTGCTCCGCGGCTGCCACGGGGACAGCGTGACGCACCCCGAATCGGTCTACCTGATGAACACCGGAACGATCCTGATGGGCCGCCCGAGTCTGGGCGCGTGGGCGGCTTACGGCCTCGGGACCGAGAACCGGAACATGCCGGCGTTCGTGGTCCTGCCCGACCCCGGGGGGTGGCCGAAGGGCGGCGCCCCCGCCTGGGGCAACGGGTTCCTCCCGGCCGCCTACCAGGGCACCGTGATCCAGGGGGGCGACGCCCCAATCCCACATCTGCCGGACCCTCCGGGTGTCTCCGCGGCCCAGCAGCGGCGGACCCTCGACTTCATCGCCCGGGGCAACCGCGACCACCTGGCCGCCCGGCCCGGCGACTCCGAGCTGGCCGCCCGGATCGCCGCCTACGAACTGGCGTACCGGATGCAGGCCCACGCCCCCGAGGTCGTGGACGTGGCGGGGGAGTCCGACGAGACGAAACGGCTGTACGGGCTCGACCGGAAGGAAACGGCCGCGTTCGGCACCCGCTGCCTGCTGGCCCGGCGAATGGCCGAGCGCGGGGTGCGGTTCGTGCAGGTGTACTGTGGGGATACGAACGGGTGGGACGCCCACTCGGACCTGGAAGCGAACCACGGCAAACTCTGTGGGCAGAGCGACGGACCGATCGCCGGGCTGCTCGTGGACCTGAAACGCCGCGGGCTGCTAAAGGATACGCTGGTGGTGTGGGGCGGGGAGTTCGGCCGCACCCCGATGAGCGAGGGGGCGACCGGCCGCGACCACAACCCGCACGGGTTCACGATGTGGCTGGCCGGGGGCGGGGTGAAGGGCGGGCAGGTGATCGGCTCGACCGACCCGATCGGGCTCCGCGCGGCCGAGGGGGCGACCCACGTCCACGACGTCCACGCGACGATCCTGCACCTGCTCGGGTTCAACCACAAGCGGCTGACGTTCCGCCACAACGGCCGGAGCGAGCGGTTGACCGACAACGGCGGGAGTGTGATCGAACCGGCCGTCGGGTGAGCCGCGGGGCAGGGTTGTCGGGCTGACTCATTCGTCGCTCGGACGTGCCGGAACGGTTCTGGTCAACACTTTCGAGGTCGGCTTCTGTGGCTTGCTCATCCGCGAAGCGCTCGGTGATCTCCAGAATCGGCCCAGAACTGGTCTCGGGAAGTCGAGACCCGAGCCCCCTACAGCAGGCACTCACGAACAGTCGCAGTTGTCGGTCGGTCGCTGGGATGAACTCGGTCGTGCAGACGAAATACTCCATGATCTCCGAATCCGCACACGCCAGCCACCCCGCCTCGGTCATCGTCTCCCCTAGATATCTCCCCGCAAAGACGGAAGTGATGTCCGCCCTCCGCTCCCCGGCGGGCTTCGCGGGAACGGCCCGGGCGGGGAACGGAGTAGTCGACCGGGTCTGGTAACCGGTGCCGCCCGATCTTCGGTAGGGAAGACCGTGAGCACCATCGACCAAGACGCGAGGTGAGCCAAACCCATCGTTGCACGATCACGGCATGACCTCTCACCAGGAACGGTTAGCGCGGATGCCCGCAATGCCTCCCACATATTAAACACCGCGGACGGACGTGGTTCCCCTGCGTGCCGCGGGCTGGCTCAGGGGGGATCTATCTGTGGTGGATGCCACCCCGGGTCAAGTGGGGCTGTATGCACAGTCGCCTTTTTCCCGGCATGATTAATCGGCCGTCTCTGGTGGTAATGGGGCCACCACTGTCGGGGTGCCCGCCCCGTGAGGCGGCTGCGGCGTGACCGTTCAGGGGGTGGGCTTTTCGACAGCCCCACGACTCCGGGCATGGACCTGGGCCAACCCCGGAGAGACAGGTAACGCGATTACGTGGTGGTCCGGGTAGGAGATGTGGGCCTCGTACCCGTTCGGGTCGGCCACTTCCGGCCCGGCGAGACTGGTGGCCGGTACGACGTTGATCACCCGACAGCCGCTGAAGTCCGGCTCCTTCGGCGGTGCCGTCAGGCGGCCGAA
>JAQGHQ010000218.1 GCA_028288765.1 Gemmataceae bacterium
GGGGGCCCGCCCGGCCCCCGCCCGGAGCCGGGTGCCTCCGCCGGGTGCGGGTGCGGGGTCAGGGGGGTCGAGGGCGGGGCCGGCGGGGCATCGGGGACCCGCTGGGTGGGGGAGTGCGATTGCGGGAACGGGGTCGGCCCGTCAAGGGGTGAATCGGGCTCCGTCGCGTCCGCGACCGGCGGGCCGGCCGCCACCCGGCCCGACCCGGTCTTGCTCAGGCGCAGCGAGGACCCGGGCGGGGGCATCCGACACAGGCCGAGCCGGTACGACGACGCGGGCGCCTTCGGCATCAATTCGGACGGCGGCGGGACGACCGGGGCCTGGGCGAACGGGACGAGGGCGGCGGCGACCTCGGTGGGGGTCTGGTACCGCTCGTCCGGCCGTTTCGCCATCATCTTCGCGACCACCGTCGCGAGCCCGGACGGGACGGACGGGCGGACGTCGGTGACCAGGGTCGGGGCCCGGCTCTGGTGCCAGATCAGTTTCTGGGTGGCCGACCCCTCGTCGAACACGCTCCGCCCGGCGAGCAGGAAGTACAGCGTGCAGCCGAGGCTGTAGATGTCGGACCGGATGTCGACGTCGCTCGTCCGGTGGATCTGCTCCGGGGAGATGAAGTCAGCGGTCCCGAGGATCGCGCTCTCGTCGAACCGCGCGGTCAGGTTCTCGTTCCGCTGGGTGTCGGTGTGGAACCGGGCCAGCCCGAGGTCGAGGATCTTCACCGCCCCGGCCCGGTCCACCAGGATGTTCCCGGGCTTGATGTCGCGGTGGACGAGGCCGGCCTCGTGCGCGTGCTGGAGCCCGGTCGCGGCCTGCCGGACGTAGTCCACCGCCTGCGGGATCTTCAGCCCGCCCTGGGCCGTAGTGATCCGGTGGAGGTCCGTCCCGTCGACGTACTCCATGACCATGAACGGCTGGCCGCCGGCCGAGTCGACGTCGAACACCCGGACGATGTTCTGGTGGTCGAGGGCGGCGACCGCCCGGGCTTCCCGGTAGAACCGCTGGACCGCCCCCTCCGGGACGTCCGCCCCGCCCGCGGCCCCGGTCAGGACCTTCACGGCCACCAGCCGCTGGAGGATCAGGTGCTCGCAGAGGAACACCGTCCCCATCCCGCCGGCCCCGAGCCGGTCCATGATCTTGTATTTGGTGGTAATGAAGAACCCGCGGACCCGGCCGCGGAGGAGGTAGGCGGCCTGTGCGGCCGTCAGCAGCCGCTGCCGGACCAGGTGGGCGGCCAGCCGCTGCGGGAGCGACTTATCTTCCGGCCCGGGCGGGTCGTACCCGCGGAGCGGGGCGATCAGGTCCGGGCGGAGCAGGCCGCTCCGCTCGAGCAGGTCGAGAAAGGTGTCGGCCGTTTCCACCGGTGGCATGGTGCGGTGCCGTCCGTGACGCGGAGGTCGCGGGATGTTGCGGACTGAAGATCATGTCAGATTAGTACCCCCGGTCCGGCCGAAATGTAAATTTCGCGCGAAGGCCGGAAGGAGTCTCGGCGCGGGCGGCCGCCCGACCGGGACGGGATTCACGGTCCCTTCCGCCGGCCCAATTCCTTCATCACGTCCGCCAGCCCCCGGGTGTTGAACACGTCGTCCCTGGTCAGCCACCCGCGGCGGGCGACGTCCACCCCGAACCGGTAGAGCCCGAGCTCGCCCGGGCTGTGCGCGTCCGGGTTGATCACGAGCGGGATGCCGAGCGCCTTCGCCCGCTTGACGTGGACCCAGTCCAGGTCGAGCCGCATCGGCTGGGCGTTGATCTCGATCATCTTCCCGTGCCTGGCCGCCGCCTTCAGCACCGCGTCGAGGTCGATCTTGTACCCCTCCCGCCGCAGGAGCAGCCGGCCGGTGCTGTGCCCGAGCATCGTCAGCCGGGGGTGGGCCAGGGCCGTACACACCCGGGCGGTCATCTCCGCCTCCGGCATCCCGAAGAGCGAGTGCACGCTCCCGACCACGTAGTCGAACCCGGCGAGCAGGTCGTCGTCGTAGTCGAGTGACCCGTCGGCCAGGATGTCGCACTCGACCCCCTTCAAGATGCGGACGCCCGAGAGCTTCTTGTTCAGGGCGTCGATCTCGGCCCACTGCTTCCGGACGACCGCCGGGGACATCCCGCGGGCGACGGTCAGCGACTGCGAGTGGTCCCCGACCCCGAAGTACTCGAACCCGAGCGCCTTCGCCGCCAGGGCCATCTCCTCGAGCGTCGCGTTGCCGTCGCTGTAGGTCGTGTGGTTGTGGAAGACCCCGCGGACGTCCCCCGCCTCGACCAGCGTCGGGAGCGCCTTCGCCGCCGCGGCCTCGATCTCGCCCGTGTCCTCCCGCAGCTCGGGCGGGACGTAGGCCAGCCCGAGCGCGGCGAAGATGTCCGCCTCTGTCTGACACGGCACCCGGGTGCCGTCGGTCCCGAGGCCGTACTCGCTCAGCAGCCAGCCCCGGTCGATCGCCCGCTGCCGCATCCGGATGTTGTGGTCCCGGCTGCCGGTGAAGTAGTGCAGCGCGAATGGGAACAGGTCGTCGGCCACGACCCGCAGGTCGGCGTTCAGGATCACCTTCTCGCCGTCCACGTGCATCGCGGCCACGACGCTCGACTTGGCCGCCCCGTGGCCGACGACCTGGATCACCTCCGGGAGCTTGACGAAGGCGTCCATGACCGGCTGCGGGTCGGCGCTACTTGCCACGATGTCGATGTCCTTGGCCGTCTCCCGCCGCCGGCGGAGGCTCCCGCCGAGCTCAGCCCGGATGACCCCGGGGAACCCCCGCACCCGGTCGAGCAGGGCCAGCCCGAGCGGGAGCGCGAGGTCCAGGCGGACGCGGTTCCCGACCTGGCCGAGGAACTGAATCCCCTCCAGGATCTTCTGTTGGGTCTTCTCTCCGAACCCTTTCTGCTTCGCGACCTCGCCCCGCTCGCACGCGGCCTTAAGGGTCTCGACCGTGTCGATCCCGAGCGTGTCGTGCAGGGCCTTGATCTTCTTTGCCCCGAGCCCCGGGATCCGCATCATCTCGATCTGGCCCACGGGAACCTCCCGGCGGAGGTTTTCCAGATACGGCAGCCGACCGGTCGTGACCAGGATGGTGATCTTGTCGCGGAGGGCCTCGCCGATACCGCGGACCTCGCCGAGCTTCTGCTGCTCCACCACCTCTTTCAGATCGCCCGGGAGTTGACGGACGGCCCGGGCGCCGTTGTGATAGGCCCCGGTCCGGAAGGCGTTCTCGCCCTTCAGTTCGAGGAGGGTGCCGATCTCGTCGAGGGCGTCCGCGACCTCATCCTTTGTCATGGCCAGCTCCGCGCGGGGTGGGGGTGGTGTGAGGATACCAGATGGTCGAGGCGGTGCGAAATGTGGGCAGGGCAGGGGCCGGACGAAAAAGCCGGACGCCCAGGGCGTTGCCCTGGGCTAAGCGCTGTCACCCCGTTGGGGTGAAGATGAGGCGCCGGTCGTTCGGGTTT
>JAQGHQ010000219.1 GCA_028288765.1 Gemmataceae bacterium
ACACGGTGAACGTGGCCCCCCGGCCGGGCCCGCCGCTGGCCGCCTCGACCCGCCCGCCGTGGAGTTCGACCAGCCCCTTCACCACCGCCAGCCCGAGCCCGAGCCCGCCCTTGCTCCGCGCCAGGTCGGTCTCCACCTGGTGGAAGGGCTCGAACACCTCGCCCAGGGCGGCCGGGGCGATCCCGATCCCCGTGTCGGTGACCGACAAGACACCCTCCCCGCCCTCGGCGGCGGCCCGGACGGTCACCCGGCCCCCCGGGTTGGTGAACTTCTTGGCGTTCAGCAGGATGTTCCCCGCCACCTGGGTGAGCCGGGCGGCGTCCCCCCGGACCCGGACCGGCCGGTCGGGGGCTTCCACCACCAGGGTGAGCCCGGCCGCCTCGAACTCCGCCCGGTGGTCTTCCGCCGTTGTCCGGGCGAGGCCGACCAGATCGACCGCCCCCACGGTCAGTCGGACCTTCCCCCGGGCGATCCGGGAGGCGTCCAGGAGTTCGTCGACCAGCTTCGTCATCTGCCCGACCTGCCGGCCGATCATCTCCCGGGCACGGGCGCGCGTGCCCGGGTCGTCCCCGTTCAACCCGAGGATGTGGACGGCGTTGCAGATCGGGGCGAGCGGGTTGCGCAGCTCGTGCCCGAGGAGGGCCAGGAACTCGTCCTTCCGCCGGTCGCGCTCGGCCAGCTCTGCGTTCGTCCGTCTCAGCTCCTCGCCGACCGCCCGGGCGGCCTGGTAGAGCTGGGCGTTGTCGATGGCGGCAGCCGCCTGGGCGGCGTACAGGTCGAGTATCCGCAAGTCCCGCTCCGACGGCCGGTGCGGGCGGCGGAAGTACGTCGAGAGCATCCCCAGGGGGCCGCCGCAGGGACGGAGCAGGGGGGTGGACTGCACGGCCTGATACCCGGCCGCTTCGGCGGCCTCGCGGTACGGCTCGTACCCCGGATCGGTCCGGACGTCTTCGATCACGACCCGGGCCCCGGCCCGCAAGGCCCGGCCGCACGCCGATTCGGTGTCCGTCCCGACCCGGCGGAAGCGGTCCAGAAACTCCTCCCCGAACCCCTTCTGGGCGACGACCTCCAGCGTCCCGGTCCGGGGGTCGTGGAGTTGCACGGTGCCCATGTCGGCGCCGAGCACGGTGACGGCCGCGTCCAGGACCTCGTTCAGGGTGGCGGGGAGGTCCGGGGAGCGGAGCAGGCGGGTGCTCAACTCGTGCAGCCGGCTCATCGCCGCCAGTTCCGCCGCGAGCCGGGCTTCGCTTTCCCGCAGCGCGTCCTCCGCCCGCTTCGGGGCGGTCACGTCCAGCACCACGCCGTCCCAGACGGCCCCGCCGTCGGGCAGGCGGCGGGGGGCCGACCGGCAGTGGACCCAGAGCACGTCCCCGCCCCGGGTCCGCTGGCGGAACACGCAGTCGAACGGGGTCAGGGCGCGAAGGGCGGCGGCCTCTTCGGCCGCCACCCGGGCCCGGTCGTCCTCGTGGATCAGGCCGTACAGGGCGCCCGGGTCGCGTTTGATCTCGTCCGGGGTGACGCCGAACAGCCGCTCCACCCCGGCACTGAAGTAGATAAAGCGGCCCCGCCCGGCCGGGTCGATCACGGCCTGATAGATGGCCCCGTGGGGCAGGTTGTCGCTCAGGGTCCGCAGGCGGTCTTCCCCATCCCGGGCCCGGGCCGACGCCTCCTTCGCCCGGTGCGACGTCCGGTGATGTGCCCCGCCCACCGCACTGATGATGAACCCGACCAGGAGGAAGAGGACGAGTCGGGTTTCGGCGCTCGGGGTCGCGGGCCTGTCCGGGCCGGCCGGGTCGACCAGAAAGTAAGTCGCCGCGGCGGCCGCGAGGAGCGTGGCCAGCAGCCCGGGCCGGAAGCCGCCGAAGTAGGCCGCGAGGGCGACGGCCGGGATGAATGGGAGGTACGGAACGGCGGGGCCGAGGACCGGCCAGAGGAGCCACCGGCCGATCAGGGTGAGGAAGACTGCGAGGGCGGCGACCGCGTAGTGGTGGACGGGGCGCATCGGGCCGTCCGTATCGGCAACCCCCCGGCCGGCGCGATACCACACCCCGGGACCTGAGGACTGCGGTGTGGCGTAACTCGGGGGGCGAGATACTGTGCTTTATACGCCCACCCGGCGGGCGGTGCCAGTCGCCCGGTTCAAGGGACGGATCGAAGAAATGACAACCTTCAATATCTATCGGATATTTAGTCTTTTAAACTATTTGCTATGAATGTATGAAGTGTCACATCCTTCTCCCGAGTCCGGTCGAAGCCCTTCGGTCGTTCGAGGGTGGCGGCCGCGGCCTTGGTAAGATCGGACGGGATGTAGTCTCCCACCTTCAGTCCGTCGGCGGTGACCTCGTAGATGTACAGTCCGGGTTTCTTCCGCGTTTTGACCACGCAGTCCATCGCCTCGGGCTACCCCGACGGATCAATGGTGAAGGAGGCTGCGATAACGCGGGCGAAAATTCAATCCCCGGAAGGACCTGTGTTCACGCACCTTCCGGGTCCGTGGTCGTTGCCTCCCGGCGCGCCGGCCACAGGCGGAGCATCAGCCCCAGGGCCAGGAGCGGGAACACGCCCGCGGCCGCGAGCACCTCGTCATACGAGCCGGTCTCCTTGATCACCCGCCCCTCGATCGGGTACATGACCAGCGACAGGAACAGGTGGGCGCCCGCGCCGAGCGTCCCGGTCACCTTCCCCTGGTGTTTCGCCGACACGTCCTGCGTCAGCGCGAAGTACGTCGGGAAGAGCCCGAGCGAGGCGAACGCGAACAGGAGCACCACGGCCGTCAGCGGCCACCCGGGCGGGGCGAACGGGACCACGATCGCGATCGCCGACAGGGCGGCGCACCCGGCGAAGGCGAACAGCCGGGTCGCGTGCCCGCCGTACCCGCGGCGGATCAGCAGCAGCGTCCCCAGCCCGGCCGTCCACGACCCGACGTCCGCGGTCAGGTAGAACCAGGTGGTGAGCCCCGCCATCCCGGCCTCGTCGAACCCCCGCTTCTCCATGAGGTACTTCGGCAGCCACGTCCGGTACGTGTGCCAGGAGATATTGATCGCGATCACCACCACCAGCAGCGCCCAGAACCGGCGGTCGCGGAACACGTCCCGGTACCGGGCCGCCCCGGCCGCGGCGGGCGGTTCGGCGGCGGCCGTCAGCAGCCGGCCGGGGACGGTCAGGAACCACAGCGCGACCCACCCGGTGCCGATCAGCCCGATCAGCCGGAACGGGAGCTTCCAGCTGTCCGCGCCGGACCCGCCCGCCGCCGCGTCCGCCTGCCGGAGCAGGACGAGGATCAGGAACGGGGTGACGACGGCCCCGACCGCGGTCCCGCTCTGGAACAGCGAATTCCCGAACGACCGCTCCTCCGGGCGGAGCACGGCCCGGGTCGTCCGGATCCCGCACGGCCAGTTCCCGGCCTCGAACAGGCCGAGCACGATCCGGCAGGTGATGAGCGACCAGAACCCGGTCGCGGACCCGGTCAGGACGCCGGCCGCCGACCACCCGAACACGACCAATGGGTACACCCACCGGACGCTCACCCGGTCGACGATCACGCCGGTCAGGATTGCCCCGAGGGCGAAGGCGAAGGAGAACCCGCTCTCCAGCCGGCTGTACTGTTCGTCGTCGAGCCGGAACGCCGTCTGGATGCGGACCGCCATCTGGTTCAGCGCGACCCGGTCCATATAGTTCAGGGTGGTCGCGAGGAACAGCAGCAGGCAGACCCACCACCGCCACGCGGAGACGGGCCGGGGGGGCGGCGGAGCGGGGGTCATCGGGTAGCGCCTGTGCCGGCGGGGGCGGGGAAGGTCCCGCCACCTTACCCGACTCCGGGCGGGTCGGCCAGCGGGAGCAGATCAGGAGCACGGGAGATGACACCGACGATGGTCAAGCGGGCGCCGGTCCACTCGCTCGCGTGGGCGGCGCTGGTCACGGGCCTAGTGGCGTCCGCGCTGGCCCTGTACGGGTCGTTCCTGTCGGAGCGGCACCTTGACGGGAGCCCGCTGAACACGGCCCGTAACGCCGCCGGGCTCGAATCGACCCGGGCCTCGACGGCGACCCGGTACGGGCTCCAGTTCGTGGCCTACTTCTTGCCGTTCGTGCTGGGGGTCGGGGCCGCGCTGGCGGGCGGGGAGGCGATGCGGGCTGTCGAGCGGCACGGGGAGCGGTACTCGGGCAGCCGGCATGCGGTGTTCGCGATCATGATCGGCGGGCTGTCGGCCGTCGTCTCCGGGTGCATGATCCTCGCCGTGTTCGTGTGGGAACACGTCCCGGCGGGGTATTCGTATTAAATTCTGATTTAACCACAGAGTCACAGAGATAACAGAGAGAATAAACAGGTGTCGAGCAGAGTATATGTTGCCGGCCGGTCGCCCGCTCCGCTTCCCGCCCCGGGAGGGGCGGGTGCCGGTAGCCGGGGGTGAAACCCCCGGCGGCCTCGGGTCGGGGACGGGAAGCGGGCCGGAGGGAGTCGCGGGTCAGGGACGTGGATCGGTACCGGCGGTGCGTCCGCCCGCCGGGGATTTTATCCCCGGCTACCGGCACCCGCCCGCCGGGGGGCGGGTCAACTGCTCCCGGAGCGGGCGCGCGGTTTTGCCCGGATCAATTCTCCCCCTCGGGTTTTGTTTTCCTCTGTGTCCTCTGTGACTCTGTGGTTAATCGCTCTTCGGTATCGCGCCCGCACCGGGCCAGCGCCGCGGCCTTCGTCAGCAGTTTCGCCTTCTCGCCCGGGTGCCGCCGGAACCACGCGCCGACCAGCAGCACGCTGTCCACCGCCCCGCCGGTCAGGACCGTCGGGGCCGCGGGCCCGGCGAACGTGGCTTCGATCAGCGCGGCGGTCCGGGTGCGGGCCGCGGGCGTCCGCGGGGCGGGGACCGCGGCCCGCACCTGCCCGCGGTGGATCAGGTACCACCGGTCCGTCCCGTCCGGCCCGGCCAGCGGGTAGACGAACGAGTGCTGGTGCCGGGCCTGACGGAGCAGGCCCAGCCAGGAGTCGAGCCACTCCACCGCGGTCAGCCGGTCCCGCAGGGCGGTCGCCTTCTCGAACTCGTACCGGCCGGCGGCCGCCTCCATCCGCTCGCGGAGCGTGGCCAGGAGCGTGCGGTCGCGGCCGTCGAGAAACGCCTTCGCCGCCCGCACCCCGGCCCCGTACTCCGCCCGGGTACACGCCCCGACGCACGGCCCGAAACACGTCCCGATCTCGTACCGCAGGCACTTCGCCCCCCGCTCCTGCGGGAACAGCTCGGTCTGGTCCGCGAACGCCAGCGGGACCGTCTGCGGGCAGTCCCGGAGCTTGAACCAGTCGTTCAGCCGGCGGACCGCGTCCTCGGACCGGGGCCGGGCGGTGAGCGGGCCGTAGCACCCGCGCTCCTTCCCGGTCGGGCTCTTCGTGACGTACAGGTACGGGGCCGGCGTCTTGCCCACGCAGATGTAGTGGTACCGCTGGAGGCCGGGCCGGCCGAGGACGTTGAACCGCGGGCCGATCTCCTGGATCAGCTCCAGTTCCCGGAGAAGGGCGGAGAATTCGTCGGCCGTCTGCTCCCAGACGAGGGCGCGGGTGTGCTCGATGATCCGCCCGGCCTTCGGGTCGCGGCTGTTCTCCCGGAAGTAGCTGAGCAGCCGGCACCGCAGGCTCTTGGCCTTGCCGACGTAGATCACCCGGCCTTTGGCGTCGAGCATCCCGTACACGCCGGGCGCCCGCGGGGCGTGCTCGCGGACCCCGCGTTTCAGCCGGGCCGGCCGCCGCCCCCGGATCCGCCGGCCGACCACCGGTTCGTCGGCCGGGCGGAACCGACTCGGGCCGAACCCGGCGAACGGGTCGGCCGGGAATAGCCGGGGCTGAGTTTTCCCGTCCATGGGCCGCCTGCTCCTGCAAGCTCCGGGCGCGTCGAAGGCGATGAGAGGAGTGATTGTACCCGGCCGCTGGCGGGACTCAAAGCCCGGGGCGGCGGGCGACGATCAGGCCCGCCGCCGGAGCTTGTTCCGCGCAACGGCCCGCCCCGCGGGATTGCGGAAAACCCCGGACCCGCCGTTGACCCGCCCGGTCGGGTGCGTATTAATCAAGCCGGACCCCTCGGAGTACACCACGTATGAACGCCAAGTTCCTCGCCGGCCTCACACTCGCCGTGCTGCTCGGGCTCGCCGCCGCAGCCCCGGCGGCGGACGAACAAAAGCTGGGCGTCTGGATCGTGAAATCGGGGGAGCACACGATCTTCGCGGTCGCGATCAAGGAGGCGGGGCTGGTCGAGCTGTTCCGGGGGGAAGAATCGCTCACGGTCTTCGCCCCGACGGACGCGGCGTTCGACAAGCTCGGCGACGACAAGATCCGGGCCGTCGTGAAGGACAAGGACCTGCTGAAGAAGATCGTGCTCGCGCACGTCGTGAAGGGCCGACTGCTCTACGCGAAGGACCTGGCCGCGCTCGACGGCAAGGACCTGAACGGGTTCAAGGTGGCCGCCGGCAAGGACGGGGTAAGGATCGGCGGCGCGAAGGTGACCCGGCCGGACGTCGATTGCTCCAACGGCGTGATCCACGTGACCGACGCGGTGCTGATCCCGGCGGGGTGACGAGCGACCGCGGTCGGGTTACCCGACCGGCCGCTTCGGCCGCTGCGGCTCGTCCTCGTACGCCTTCACGATCCGCGACACCAGCGGGTTGCGGACGATGTCGCTCTCGTCCAGGTAGACGATCGCCAGCCCCTCCACGTCCCGCAGCCGGTGGACCGCGTCCGCCAGCCCGCTCCGGATCGTCTTCGGCAGGTCGGTCTGGGTCAGGTCGCCGGTCACCACCACCCGCGAGTTGTTCCCCATCCGGGTGAGGAACATCTTCGTCTGGGCCACCGTCGCGTTCTGGCCCTCGTCCATGATGATGCACGAGTTGTTGAGCGTCCGCCCCCGCATGTACGCGAGCGGGGCGATCTCGATGACGTCGTTCTCCATGTACCGGCGGACCTGCTCCGGCTCCATGATGTCGTTCAGGGCGTCGAACAGCGGGCGGAGGTACGGGTTCACCTTGGCCGCCAGGTCGCCGGGCAGGAACCCGAGGCGCTCCCCGGCCTCCACCGCCGGCCGGACGAGCACGATCTTCTTCACCTGCCCGCTCCGCAGCAGGCTCACCGCCCACCCGACCGCCAGGTACGTCTTCCCGGTCCCGGCCGGGCCGACGCAGATCACCATCTCGTTCGCCTTCATCGCCTCCACGTACCGCCCCTGGCCGTCCGTCCGGGGGCGGAGGTGCCGCCCGGACTCCATCATGGTGACGCTCCCGCCGGCCCCCCGCTCGGTCCCCCCGCGGACCACATCGAGCACCGTCCGCACGTCCTCCGCGGTCAGCTTCCCGTGCCGCCGGAGGACCTGGCGCAGCTGCTGGAACGCCCGCTCGGCCTGCGCGGCGGGTTCGGCCGGCCCGTCGATCTGGAGCATGTCCCCGCGGGCCACCAGCCGGACCCCGAGCGCGTCGCGGATCGTCCGCAGGTACTGGTCCCGCGGGCCGAACAGGATGACCGCCTCCTCCCGGCTGTCGAGGGTCAGGGTGCGGGTCGGGGTCGTAGGTTCGGCCATGAGAACGTCCAGGGAACTCGCCACGGGCGGCGCGGGGAATACAGGGAAGGACAGGGCGGCGGCGCCCAGGTGATCGGGTTTTCTCTCTCCGCTCGCGGTGTGGGGGCAAGTTTCCAACTTGCCCGAGGCCGCCGCACATCCAAAGGCCGGCGGGCCGCCACGGCGGGCGGCCCCTACCTGGGCCGGGTTTGTGGCGGCCCGCGCCACTCTGGCGAACCTCGTCCCAGGCTGGGCAAGTTAGAAACTTGCCCCACACCACACCTCACCGGAACCAGAAGTACGCCACCGGGGCGGCGAACAGCACCGAGTCGATCACGTCGAGCAGCCCGCCGAACCCGGGGATGTTGTGGGAGGCGTCCTTCGAGTGGCCGTCGCGTTTGACGAGCGATTCGGCCAGGTCGCCGAGCACCCCGGCGACGCCGACCACCAGCCCGAACGCCGCCGCTTCCGGTATCCCCCCTGCGAAAACCGGGCCGGCGAACGACAGCCCGACCGCCACCAGGATCGCCGTCAGCAACCCACCGGCGAACCCCTCCCAGGTCTTCTTCGGGCTGAGGGTTGGGGTCATCTTGTGCCGCCCGAACCGCATCCCGGTGAACAGTGCCCCGACGTCGCCGCCCTTCGGGACGAAGATCGTCAGGGCCAGGATCAGGGTCGAGTCGGCCGGGTCGGCTCGGACCCAGCGGAGCTGGGCGAGGAAGCTGCCGAGGAGCCCGAGGTACCCGGCCGCGAACACCGTCAGGGCGAGCCGGGGGACCGCCGTCCCGGGCTCCCGGTAGCGATACATCTCGACCAGGAACCCGACGAGCACGACGCCCGCGATCGCGAACAGGACCGGGTCCCGCGGGGACGCCGCGGCCGGAAGCCAGGGGGCGGCCCGGGTCTGAACGACAGTGTACCAGTTCCCCACGAGCACGATGAGCACGGCGGCGACGGCGGCGCCCTCCGGCGGCCGGAAGTCGGGGGGGAACAGCCGGACCAGTTCGCGGGTGGCGAAGACGCCGGCGAGCATGAGGCAGGCGAACAGACACGGAAACCAGGGGGTGAGCCACTGGTCCCCGATGAGGATCCCGCCGGCCGCGAGGGCGAGCAGCGACCCGACCAGTATCCGGGTGCGTATCATCGGGAGAACCAAATGCGGAATGCGGAATGCGGAATGCGGAATGAAACCCGGACTCGCAGTGTTCGGTTCCGCGTCGCGCACCCCTGATCCCGCATTATTCCCCCCGATTGCGCCCGGCGCAACCAGCCGCGCGCCGGTGCTGGACTCCGCATTCCACATTCCGCATTCCGCATTATTGCGCTAGCCCCCCGAACCGCCGCTCCCGCCGGGCGAAATCGCGGAGCGCGTCGTGCAGCAGGGCCGCCCCGAACTCGGGCCAGAACCGCGGGGTGACCCAGAGCTCGGCGTAGGAAATTTGCCAGAGCAGGTAGTTGCTCACCCGCATCTCCCCGGCCGTCCGGATCAGGAGGTCGGGGTCGTCCATTCCGGCGGTGTACAGGGCGCCGCCGACCGTATCCTCGTCGATCCGCGCGGGGTCGAGGGCGCCCCGCTTGACCCGCTCGGCGATCGCCCGGACGGCGTCCACGATCTCGGCCCGGGCCCCGTAGTTGATCGCGAGACAGAGGGTAAGCCCGGTGTTGCCCCGGGTCAGGGCCGTGTTCTCGTCGATCTCGGTCAGCACCTCTTCCGGCAGCCCCTCCCGCCGGCCGATGACCGCGAACCGGATGTTCTGATCGAGGATCTTCTGCCGCTCGCCGAGCAGGTATTGCTTCAGGAGGGCCATGAGGAAGTCGAGCTCGGCTTTCGGCCGCTTCCAGTTCTCGGAGCTGAGACAGTACAGGGTGAGCTGGCCGATCCCGAGCCGGCAGCACTCCTCGGTCACCTCGTCGACCGACTGCGCCCCGCGGACGTGGCCCTCGACCCGCTCTTTCCCCTGCGCGCGGGCCCACCGGCCGTTCCCGTCCATGATGATGGCGATGTGCCGGGGCAGCTTGTCCGGGTCGAGGCCGACGGACCGGGCGTAGGCGGCAGGATCGTGTGAAACGGGGATCACCATGAAGCTAGTCGTCCGTGAAAGTCTGGCCCCGACCGGGAGATCGCAGGCACCTGATCCCGTGAGCGATCGACAGAAGCCCCGCCAGGACGAAGAACAAGCTGCCGGACACGGCAAGCACGAGCAGTAAGACACCCCCGAAGACGAAGATGATGCCCGCCCAACGGGGTGTCGGGGGAGTGTAACGGGTATGGCACAGCGTGCAGACCCGGTCCCACCAAAAGGCAGTGAACTGTTCGGGTTTGACTTTGATGTACCAAGGCGATTCACACTTCGGACAGGCCACGCTCACCGGGTACGGTCCCGTCCCGTGAGGAATCGGGCGATTGATCTTTTCGTCCCGGGACCGCATTAGCGCGGCGTCGGTCAGATTCGCCCCACAGTCGGCACACACGCCCCCACAGAGCTTATCGGGCTTGGCCACGCAACTGTTATGGATCGGGTTGCCGCACCCGTCGCAGAACCGCGTCTCGGACACGTCCTCGATCCGGATACCACAAATGACGCAGTTACAGCCCGCGAGCTGCGCCATGCCGTCCCCGGATCATGTCAGGATGGTTTGTGCCCGGTCCGGGCCGACGGACACGACCGACACCTTCAGCCCGACCAGTTCGCTCACCCGGTCGATGTACCGGCGGGCGGGGGCGGGCAGGTCGGCCAGCTTCCGGGCGGCGGTGACGTCGTCCTGCCAGCCCGGGATCGTCTCGTATACCGGCCGGCAGCGTTCGAGCTGGAACGAGTCGCTCGGGAAGTGGGTGGTCCGCTCGCCGTCGATCTCGTAAGCGGTGCAGAGCCGGAGTTCCGGCAGGCCGCTGAGCACGTCGAGCAGCATGACGGTGATCTCGTCCGCCCCGGCGAGCGCGGCGGTGTACCGCACCGCCAGCGCGTCGAACCACCCGACCCGCCGCGGCCGGCCGGTCACCGTGCCGTACTCCCGGCCGATCTTCCGGATCCGCTCGCCGATCCCGTCCGGGCCGTCCTCCAGTTCCGTCGGGAACGGGCCCTTGCCGACGCGGGTGGTGTAGGCCTTTACCACCCCGATGACCCGCTGGACGTTCTTCGCCGGCACCCCGGCCCCGCCCCAGATGCCCGACGGCAGGCTGCTCGAACTCGTGACGTACGGGTACGTCCCGTGGTCGACGTCGAGGAGGCTCCCCTGGGCGGCCTCGAACAGCACCCGCTTGCCGTCGCGGAAGGCGTCTTGCAGCAGCCGGGAGGTGTCGGTCACGTACGGCCGGATCGTCTCGGCGTACCCGAGGTACTCGTCGGTGATCCGGTCCGCGTCGAGCGGCTTGAGCGCGTCGGCGTGGCCGTTCGCGAACGCCTTCATCAGCCGGTTCTTGAACGGGACGACGTACCGCAGCCGGTCGCGGAGGTGGGCCGGGTACAGGAGCTCGCCGACCCGGATGCCGAACCGCCGGCCGACCTTGTCCTGGTAGCACGGGCCGATCCCGCGGCCGGTGGTGCCGATCTTCCCCTCGGCCCCGCTCTCGGCCAGCCGTTCCTCTTCCATGTGGTACGGGAAGATGACGTGGGCGTGGTCGCTGAGGACGAGCGACCCGGACACGTCGATCCCGCCGGCCCGGAGCTGGGTGACCTCTTCGAGGAACCGCGGCGGGTAGACGACGACCCCGTTGCCGATGACCGACCGGACGTTCGACCGGATCACCCCGGTCGGCAGGAGGGAGAGCTTGAACGTCTTCCCGTTGGCGACGACCGTGTGCCCGGCGTTCGCCCCGCCGTTATACCGGACCACGAAGTCGAACTCGTCGCCCAGGAGGTCGACGATCTTCCCCTTCGCCTCGTCGCCCCACTGCAACCCGACGACACACGTACCGGGCATTCGAAACCTGCTCTGCTGCTGGCAGCGCGTAGGGGGTGGGGATTGTCCCCGCCCAGAAAAACGCCCGGGACACACGGCCCGGGCCGGGGTCGGTTCGCGACAACCCCGTTCACGCTAGTCCTGCGGGTATGGGGAGTCAAGGGAGGGGAGACGGGTTGGCGGGTTGGGCGAGCGGCGGAAGGAGTGTACCCGCCTCGCGACCCCACCCCGCCCCTCCCCGCAACCGGGGAGGGAGCCGGCCACCCACCGGGATCCGGGTCCGGTCTCCTCCCGTTGCGGGGGGATCAAGGGGGTGGCCGACCGACTTCGCGGACGGGTGCGGTCCGAACGCGGGGGGTTTCTTCCTGCCCGGCCCGGTTCCGGGTAGAATCTGCCGAGGAAACGCGAAACGCAGAGATAGAAGGCCGGGTGGTAACCGTCTTCAGCCCTTCGGGCTGAAGACCGCCATTCTCTCCTGTCTTTATTTCGCATTCCACATTGGAAGACGTTCCGCATTGGAAGAAAGGCGGTCGGTCGTGGGCGACGTGCTTCGGCGGTGGGCGGTCTGGGTGCTCGTCCCGGCGGTCGTGGCCGGGGTCGTCTCGGTCCCGGCGGCCGCGCCGGCCGCGCCGGCGGACGGGGTCGGCAAACTGCTGACCGAGGTCCTCGACGGCCCGGACTACAAGCACGCCAGCTGGGGCGTGCTGGTGGCCGACGCGAAAACCGGGGAGACCGTATTCGCCCGGAACCCGGACGCGCTCCTCACCCCGGCGTCGGTGACCAAGCTGTTCACCTGCGCCGCCGCCCTGGTCGGGGTCGGCCCGGACCAGACGGTCGAGACGACCGTCCACCAGCGGGGCGTTGTTGCCGGCGGCACGCTCAAGGGCGACCTGATCCTGGTCGCGGCCGGCGACCTGACCCTCGGCGGGCGGACCGACAAATCCGGGAAGGTGGTGTTCCGGGACAAGGACCACACGTACGCGAACAGCGGGCTGATGGACGCCGAGCTGACCGACACCGACCCGCTGGCCGGGCTCGACGCCCTGGCCGGGCAGGTGAAGGAGGCCGGGATCAACCAGGTCGACGGTGACGTGCTGGTCGACGACCGGCTGTTCGCGCGGGCCCGGGGGAGTGGGAGCGGGCCGGACGTGGTCAGCCCGATCGTGGTGAACGACAATGTGATCGACGTGGTGGTCGAGCCCGGGGCGAAAACGGGCGACCCGGCGAAGGTGATCACCCGGCCGGCGACCGGGTTCTACCAGATGGACGTGCTGGTCACCACCGGCGACGCCGGGGCGACGCCGGACCTCCAGGTGCTGCCGGTCGGGCCGAACCAGTTCGCGGTCCGGGGGCGGGTGCCGAAGGGCGGCAAGCCGTTGGTGCGGATTTACCCGGTGGAGGAGCCGGCCCTGTTCGCCCGGGCGCTGTTCGTCGAGGCGCTCCGCCGGTGCGGGGTGAAGGCGACCGCCGCGGTGCTCCGGCCGACGGCGGTGAGCCTGCCGGAGCGGGGGGGCTACGACAAGCTGCCGAAGGTGGCGGCATTCACCTCCCCGCCGCTGAAGGACGCGGTGGCGGTGACCTTGAAGGTGAGCCACAACCTGTACGCGAGCACGCTGCCGTGCCTGGTGGCGGCGGCGACGGGGGAGCGGACGGCCGAGGCCGGCCTGCGAGAGGAGCGGAAGATCTTGAAGGAGCTGGGGGTGGACGTGGGGGCGGTGTCGTTCGGCGGGGGGGCCGGGGGGGCGGCGGCGGACCACGTCTCGGCCCGGGCGACGGTCCAGCTGCTGCGGGGGATGGCGAAGCGGCCGGAGTGGGAGGCGTACGAGGCGGGACTGCCGGTGCTGGGCGTGGACGGGACGCTGGCGGAGACGGTGAAGGCGGACAGCCCGGCCAAGGGGAAGGTGCGGGCGAAGACCGGGACGCTGGTGTGGTACGACGCGGCGAACGACCGGTTCCTGCTGAAGAGCAAGGCCCTGGCGGGGGTGATGACGACGAAGGCGGGGACGAAGCTGCACCTCGCGATGTTCGTGAACAACGTCCCGCTGCCGAAGGGGACGACGACGAGCCGGGAGGGGAAGATGCTCGGCCGGCTGTGCGAGATCCTGTACGAGAACGGGCCGTGAGGAGCGCGGGATGAAGTGGGGTTCACCCCGGCGGGGTGTGCCGGTAGCCCGGGGTGAAACCCCGGGCGGGCGAACGCCCGCCCGCCCGTGCCCCGCGGTTCCGGACCCCCCCTGCCATCCGCATCGCCGCCGCGCCGGAGAGCTGCTCACGCCCGCCCGGGGTTTCACCCCGGGCTACCGGCCGGCGCCGCCCCGCGGCTTTAACACCTTGCTCCGCCCGCTCGCGAGCCCGCCCGGTTATGCCCCGCCCCAGCCCTTCGGGCTGAAGACATTGCGCCGTTACTTCCCCTCCCTGATCTCCCCCGGCACCTTCTCCACCGCCCCGGCCGGCGGGTCGACGCCCAGCGCCCAGGCGAGCGTCGGGGCCACGATCAGCGACGACACCCGCCGCTCCTGCTTGCCCACCGCCGGCACCCCGGCCCCGTACACCAGCACCGGGACGTGCGTGTCGTAGGCGTGCGGGCTCCCGTGCCCCGTCCCCTCCGGGTACGGGCTGATCTGGACCCCCGGCTTCTGCACCGCGAGCACGTCCCCACACCGGGCCGGGTGGTACGCCCGCTTCGCCTCCTCGAATACCGCCCGCACCTCCTTCTCCGCCCCGGGCCCCACCGGCGGGAGGTGGTCCGCCTCGATCTGCCCCCGGGTGATCCCGGTCAGCATGTACGGCCGGTTCCCGATCCACTGGGCCGCGTACCCGGCCACGTCCGTCGGGTCCAGCCCCCGGGCCTTGATCGCCGCGTGGTTCAGGTACACCCACGGCCACACCTGCTCGGCCTCCTTGTCCGCCACCTCCAGCCACCGCGTCGGACCGGCCGGCGCCTTCCCGTACGTCTCCTCCAGGGCCGCGGTCAGCCCCGGGAGTAAGTCGCCCCGGACCGACTTCCGGGTCGCCGCCGGGTACAGCTCCGGGTACCGCTTCTGCTCCGGGATCGGACACACCCCGTGGTCCGCGGTGATCGCCATCACGTACCGGCCCTCGCCCACCTTCTCGTCGAGGAACCTGAGGAAGTCGGCGATGACCTTGTCGGCCCGGAGGGTGATGTCGAGCACCTCCCAGGAGTCCGGCCCCCAGAAGTGCCCGATCAGGTCGTTCGACGAGAAGCTGACGCACAGCAGGTCCGGACCGTCGCCGGTCCCGAGGTTCTCCCCGGCCACCGCCGCCTTCACCAGCTCGAACAACAGCTCGTTCCCGGCCGGCGAGGTCTCGACCGCGTTGTAGTACTGCTTCCGCTTGTCCGGTTCGGCCGTCAGCGCCGGGAACGGGTGCGGGAACACCCGCTTCTGCCCATACCCGTACCCCTCGCCGGGGGCGTCGTCCCGGCCGGCGAGCTTGTCGTAGTCGAGGTCCGGGCGGAACCGGTCCCACTCCTTCCCGGCCCAGCCGTCGACCTTCCGGGACGCGTTGACCGCCGCCGCCCACGGGTGAACGGCGTCGCGGTAGTACCCCCCGGTGTGGAAGAGCCCGTCGCGGGTGTCGAAGCAGTACGCCGCGGTCGGCTTCTTCCCGCCCATCAGCACCGCGGTGCGGTCCTTGATCGACAGGCTGACCACCCGCCCCTTCCCGCCGGTCGCGGCCTGGAACCGGTCGCCGACGGTTTCGGCCAACAGCTGGTCCGGCGCGAACCCGGTGTCTGCCCCGCGGGTGGGCTTGCCGGCGGCGTCCGGCGGGAGGGCGGGGACGAGTTCGTACGGCCGGTTCGGCTGGACGCAGTACACCCGGGCGGCGGCGGCGCGGTCGTACCACTCGTTCTCGATGATCCCGTGAACGGCCGGCGGCGCGCCGGTGGCGATCGAGGCGTGTCCGGGGCCGGTCGAGCTGCAGGCGTACGGGAGGTGGCAGTCGCTGTACCAGACGCCGCCCTTCTTCATCCGCTCGAACCCGTCCGGGCCGAACTGGTCGGCCCACCGGGCGAGGTAGTCGCCCCGCATCTGGTCGAACACGACCAGGACGACAAGCTTGCCGGCGTGCTTCGCGGCGTCCGGTCCGGTGCCGTCCGGGCCGCCGGGTTGCGTGTGTTCCTGCGACCGCTGGTAGAGAAACCACCCGCCGACCCCGAGCGCAGCGCTGAGGGGGACGAGGATCAGGCCGAGGCGGAGGGATCGGGACATGGTGATAGGGGGTCTCGTTGGTCGGAAGCGAACCCAGGCCTGACGGCCTGGGCTACTATCTGACCGCCCCGTTGGGGCCTGGAAGACACCGGGTATTCCGCCCCAACGGGGCGGTAGACAGTAGCCCAGGCCGTCAGGCCTGGGGCGGTGAGGCCTGGGCCTGCTACTTCCCGTCCTCCGGCAGCAGTTCCCACTTCTCGCCGAAGAACCCGGCCTGGACGACCCTGCCGGGGTACCGGGCGTTCGGCGGGGTGGCGATGTCGATAACCGCGTAGTCGGGCAGTTTCGGCACCTGCCGGGCGTTGTTCAGGTAATCGTACTCGCGGAACGTGAACCCGCTGTTAATCACCACGTACTTCTTCGGGTTCAGCGGGTTCGGGTAGATCAGCACCGGGACGTGCGTGCCGGCCGGGTAGGTCTGGCCGCCGACCGTCACCCCGTCACTCGTCCACTTGATCGGGAGCTTTTCGGCGATCATTGCGAGCACCGCGTTGCTGTCCGGGTCGCCCCAGAGGACGAGGTTGTTGGCCCTCGCGTCGGCCCTGGTGATCTGGGCGTCCGACTTCACCGGGGCGTCGCCGCGGAACTGGTTCCGCCAGTGCTCGACCGCGTGCTTCATCTCCGCATCGACCCATTTCCCGACCTTCTCGTTCAGCGGCTTCCCGGACGGGGCTACCATCACGAACGAGTCCATGAACGCGTCGTCGATCGGTCCCTGGAGGCCGGGCTTCTTGGCGAGGGCGGTCGCGCCATTCCCCCTGACGACGTCCCACTTGCCATCGGTTTTCCGGAAGTGAACCGTGTACGGCTTGGAGGCCACCTTGGGGCGGATCAAAATCAGGTCCTTGCCGTCGATCGAGCCCTTGAACGAGCCGCTCGGGCACGCGACGGCGAGGGCGGTCACGCCCGTCGTCTTGATCGAGAACGAGTCGTTGTCGAGCTTGCCTTCCACCTCCGCCCGCGCCCAGTGCTTCTCCAGCCCCTCGACCGTCAGCCACCCGCTCTGGTTGTACCGCAATGTGTACGTGACGAACCGGATCTCCTTCGGCAGCGGGTCACGGCCCTTTTCCACGATCGCGTCGATCCGCTTGTTCAGCTCCGCCTTGGCCGTCTTCTCGTAGCTGTGCCCGGTCTTCGGGCCGATCAGGTGGACCAGGTCCATTCCCTCGGCCTTGAGCGCCTTCTCCATCATCACGGCGGCCTGCCGCTGGCTGTCGACCTCGCCGCTGTAGGCCACGGTGGGCAGGTTGAACAGGTTCCGGGCGGTGTCGGTGGCGTTGTACACGTGCCACAGCTTCTGCTCGTACCACGGCGGGCTCACCTCTTCCTTCTGAAAGACCTTGAGGAAGTCCGGGGTCTCGCTGAACCCGGCCCCCGGGGCGGCGGCGCAGAAGAGGGTCGGGTAGTGGACGGCGAACTGCCAGCACGCCGCCCCGCCCATGCTGAACCCGCGGGCGACGACCCGGCTGTCGTCGATCCGGTAGTGCTTCTTCGCGTGGTCCAGGCATTCGAGGGTGTCGATTTCGCCGGCGAACTTGTTCGCATTGCAGTACCGGCCATAGGGGTGCAGCACGAGCGCGCCGTCCGGCGTGAACTCGCCGGCCGACTTCTGCCGGCCGTCGATGAAGTTCACCTCGCTGAGCGTTTCGCCCCGGCCGTGCCACCAGAAGTCGAGCCGGTGCTTCTTGCCCCCCTGGAAGTCGTACTCCTTCGGGATCACGAGCCCGTACGGCTGAGCCGACCCATCAATCTTCGACCGGTAGCCGCGGACGACGAGCCCGGTCGCGGTGGCCCACGGGGTCTTGCCGTCCTTCAGCTGGCGGGCGCGTTCGAGCCCGGTCTTGAGGACGGTCTTCACGGCCGGGATGCCCTTCGCGTCGAAGACCTCCTTGTACGCGACCGCGTACCGGACGGCCTTTTCGTACACCTCGACGTCGGGCAAAAGCTCGTGCCGGCCGATGTCCTTGATTAGACCCTGGAGCTCGGCGAGCCCCCTGGCGATTTCCTCGGCGTCGGCCGGCGGGAGCTCAATCCCGGCGGGCGGGACGGGCCGGACCTTGTCGGGGATGTTGTCGCCAGGGCCGTCGGCCCGGGTGGAGCCGACCGCGACGGCGGCCAGGGCGAACAGCAGTGCCGGCGCGACGAGCCGGCGGAGGGACGAGGGCGGCAGCATGAAGTGCCTCCGGAAGGTGGGTTGGCAGCAATCTACGCCCGGGGAGAATCGCGGCTAGACGGGAAAGGACCGTGTGACGAAGCGGGGACGGCGGGCGAGCTGCCCGCTCCTGCCGCTCCGGGTCTCAGGTACGCGGTCCCAGGATCGATGACGGGCCGCACCGTCTTCAGCCCCGAAGGGGCGGCAGACAGTAGCCCAGGGCGTCAGCCCTGGGAGGCCCTGACGCCCTGGGCTACTGTCTGCCGCCCCTTCGGGGCCTTCCAAACCTGCAGAGCCCGCCCGGTTGCGCCCGGTTCCTGCCGCCCGCCTCACGTCTTCTTCTTCCCCGTCCCCTCGCCCTCGTCCTTGAACCGCGAAACGATCCCCGCGAGCTTGTCGGCGGCTTTGCGGTCGGCCTCCGATTTGTCGTCCCGCCAGATGAACCCGAGGAACACCCACAGGGCTTTCCCGGCGGGGGTAAGCAGGTCGCGCGGACCGATGTGAAGGGACTCGCCGCGGGCGAACGCCCGCAGGTGGGACAGCAGCGCCTTCTCGACCTCCTCCCGCGTCACCCCGGCGGGCAGTTTCGCCCGCCGGGCGGCCTCCGCGTCGGCCTTCTTGCGGAGCTGGGGGAGGGCCTCGGCCAGCAGGTCGCGGAGGAGCTTCGCGCTGGACACGTCCAGGGTTTCGGAGACGGCTTCGAGCTCGACCTTCAGGGCCGTCTCGGCGCGGAACACGATTTGAGCGTCGGATGGCATGGGACAGCTCGGTAGGGGGAACGGACCTGCACTGCATTGCACCGCAGAAGCGCGTGCCTGTCAAATCCGTTTTGCAGCATAAAGTGCATTATGCATTGAATTCGACCAACGGACATAGTATAAGCATGTACAGTTATGGTCGGGTAGAAGGGCTTACCGAAAAAAAAGGGGATCTCATGGCGACGGCGCGAGGCGAAGCGGTCGGCCCACCCATCCGCGTGGTAGTCGACGGGTTCCGGTACTGGCTGACGGTCTACCCCGAGGGGCTGACCCTGCACATGCGGCTCGGGTCGGGCCGGCTCGTCCTGTGGCCGGAGGTGGCCCGGCTGGCGGAAGGGCCGCCGGCCGACCGGTTCGGCCTCGTGGTCGACGGCCGGCTGGCGAGCATCCTGGACGACGAGACGGCCGCGACCGACCGGGCCGCCGAGCAGCGGCGGCTCGGGTCGGAGGCCGGGGTCATCCGCATCCCGATGCCGGTCCTCGGGTGAGGGGGGTGCCGGTTTTCAAGGCCCCGCGGGTCGGAGTCCCACCGGGCCGACATCCCGGCGGCGGATCCGACCCGGCATCCCAGGGCTGACGCCCTGGGCTACTCTCTGGCGGCCCCGTTGGGGCCTTGAAAACCGGGAGTAGGGCACGCACTGCCGCTTTTGGTTCGGAAGACCCCGAAGGGGTCACCGGCGGTGCGCCGTTCGGCAATCGGCAAATCTTAACGAATCTTAACTCGTCAACTTGGTTTTCTTGCCGGAAGGCATGAATGGGGTGGAAGTTCCGGAGGCGTCTTTTGGCCGTGCCCAGCTGGTCTCACTCGGGTGGTTTTACCGCCCTGTGGGGACGGCAAATGGCGCCACCGGGTACGCCCGTTCTTCTCCCGGGGAATGGGGGCTCGGGGACAGTACATCGACCCCGGCGGAGTCGTCGGCCAACTGGCATTGCACTTCGTTGTGCGATGCATATCATGGATGAATACATCAACCCGGAGGCGTTATGAGCCGCAACCGCAAAGGGACCTCGACTCGTCGGCAGGGCACCGTCCAGCTCTGTGGGTTCGCCGTGACCCTCAACCGGCAGACCGCCCGGGCCCTCACCGAGAACAAGAAGATCACCGCCTCGGCGGCCGTCCTGGCGTTCGCCCGGCTCACCCCGGACGAACAGGTCAGGCTCTGCACGGAGGCCCGGAAGCGGCACGCGGCCGAGGCCCCGCCGGCGACCGCCTGACCGGCGGGAGGAGACCCTAATGCGGTGGCACCGATCTTACCGGGCGGACGCGCGGGCGCTCCCACTGGCCGACCGGCATTACAACCGCCAGAAGCCCGGCACCCCGCAGTTCGTTCCGCCCGGCCGGTGCGTGGTCCTGCTCACCGCGGCCGCCGACGCCCTGTGGGTCAGCTCGTGGCCCTTTGCGGAGTACGTGAAGCACGGGTGGCCGGGCGCCTGGGTGTGCAGCTGTTTCCGGAACGAGTCGGCCGACCGCGCGTCGGAGCTCAACCGCCAGGCGGTCGCGGCGACCCGGTTCGCGTGGGGCGACCCGCCGGCGGTTCCGTCCGCGGTCGGCCCGGTGGGGATGGTGTCGTTCATCGACCGGACCGCGGTGCGGCCGGTCCGGGTTCGGGGCGAACGGGTCTGGGGGTGGTCGTGGCTGAAGGCCGGCTGGGAAGTGATCGGCGAGACGAAGTCGGGTCTGCTGGCACTGGGCCTGCGGCCCGGGCGGATGCCCGAGCCCGCGCCGATGGCGGACCAGGTGATGGCCCCAGAGGGCAGCCCGGGCCATCAGGCCCGGGCCCAGGCGCGGGGGTAACCATGTCGGCGGCGGACGGCACCACGACAGACGACGGCGGGCAGAAAGTCACGGAGTATCTCGCTCTCGCCGAGGAGGCGGGGGTCCCGGTGTCCGCGGCGTTCACCGGGTTCGCGTACCTGCGGCGGCTGGCGATACTCCGACGGAGGGCGACGGCGATGCTTCCACTGTTCGAGGACGAGCCACCGGCTTCCCAGGCGGGGCCCGCGGACCCCCCCGGGAAGAAGCTCAAGGGGAGGAAACCCCCACTCCCGGGCAACCGCGCGTGGGATTCTCTCCGGGTAGTCGGGTGCGCGGGGTGCGGCGCGGTGCTCCTGGCCGAGTCGGAGGAACTGCTGCGGACGGCGGCGGCCCCGCAACCGCACCGCCCGGAGCCGCTGCTGTGTCTACCGCTCCTCCCCCCGCCCGTCGCCGCCCGGGCGGCCGGCCGGCCGTACTGCGCGGGTTGCCTGGACAAGCCGGTGCGGCGGGTGGGGGCGCCGATTGCATTCGGGGCGCAGGTGCCTCCCAGGGCTCCCGCCTGGGGCTAGGAACGATCGTCCCTCCGGGACTTCGGCGCGAGCCGGCTTTGAGCCCTGGAAGGGCGCCGGCGTGTAGCCCAGGGCGGGAGCCCTGGGTGGCGATGGGGACTGACGGTGACGATCCGCACCCTCAAAGAATCCGGCTGGTGCTGCCGCGCCGGGTGCCCGGCCGGGCGGATCGGCGGGCCGGTCTATGCCGGCGGGGGCGGGCCGGAACTGTGCCCTGAACACGAAGCCGAGCGACCATACGAACGGGCGGACCCGACCCGCCGCCGGAAGAAACCAGCGGGCGGCGGCCGACCGGCGATAACAAGGGAGAAGCGGATGCACCGGATCGACTCGAAGAACGCGGCCGAGATCGCGAAGGCGGTGAAGGCCGGGGAATTACCTGTGGCGGCGAAGTCGCTGGCCGAGGCGCTGGCCCGCGTGATGGCCGAGCTCGGGCCGCCGCCGGGCGCGACCCCGTCCGGCGACGTCCGGGAGATCGACGTCGTCGCGGCCGTCCGCCCCGCGATGGTGCGGCACGGGGTGGTGATGCTCCCGGCGGCGGTCGAGATGCTCGCGTGCGAGGCCGTGGCGTCCGGCCGGGGGAAATCCGCGACCCGCGTGCTCGTCCGGACGACGTTCCGGTTCGTCCACGGGGCGAGCGGGGAGAAGTTCGAGGTCCAGGCCCTCGGGGAAGGCCGGGACGACGGCGACCGGGCGGCGAAGAACGCCCTGGCCGTGGCGATGAGCTCCGTGCTGAGGCAGTCGTTCTGCTTCGCCATGGGGGACGAGCGCGGCGGCGCGCCGGCCCAGTCATTGGAGGTCGTCCATCCCTGGGACGCGGGTGGGCGAGGGCTCTACGCCCAGGAGTTCGGCCGGTGCAAGACCCGGGCCGACTACCTGGCCGTGTGCCAGCGGATCGCCGAGGACGTGAGGGTCGGGGTACTGACCGAGGCCGACCGCGACGCCCTCAAGGACGTCGCCCGCGACACCTCCGCCCGGCTCCCGGTCCAGCCGGCCGCGGCGAAATGACTTCCTTGGTTCTGGTGGATGGGAGGGAACAACCAGAACCGCGTGCCACCGAAGCCCCGCAGATTTTGAACCCTCCGGGATTCAAATCCCCGCCTCGGAGCCGGGAATGCCAGTTCCTGTATCAGGAAGTCTGGTTCTCAGTATCGTTCGTGATTCCAGAAGATTTCTCTCCGGAGTGATCGTTTTGCCTCACAACTTAATTCTCGAGTCCAGAGTCTAACCAGTTCGCACGCGGGTAGATCGGTCTGGCGGCCCGGCCCGGCCCGCCCCTGTGGAATCTTTTTGCGTATGCGCTTTGCGGGGAAGTGAGAGATACCAGTGACAAAGGTGCAAGATCTCACCCGCCCGCCCACAGAGGTACTTTCATGTTGTCCTGGCTTCGTCGGGCGAAGACGCCCCGCACGACCCGCCCATCCCGGACCGCCCGACTCGAAGTCGAGTCGCTCGACGACCGGTGTCTGCCCGCGGCCCCGGTGTTCCTGCAGACCAACCTCGTGTCCGACGTCCCCGGAATGGCCGCCACCACGGACCCGCTCCTGGTCAACCCGTGGGGCATCTCGTTCAGCGGCACCAGCCCGTTCTGGGTGGCCGACAACCAGACCGGGTTCAGCACGCTGTACAACGGCCAGGGCCAGCCCCAGCCCCCGGGCACCAACCCGCCCTTCAACCCGCTCCAGGTCACCATTCCGACGGCCCCGGGCAGCACCGCCGCCCACGGCACCCCGACCGGCACGGTGTTCAACACCGCCCTGACCGGGTTCAACGTCACGGAAGGGACCAAAACCGGCTCCAGCATCTTCCTCTTCGCCACCCTCGACGGGACCATCTCCGGCTGGAGCCCCGGGGTAGACCGGACCCACGCGGTCGTGGGCGTGAACATGCCGGGGGCGGTCTTCACCGGCCTGGCCATCGGCACCGACTCGACCGGCCGGACCCTGCTCTACGCCGCGGATAACAAGAACAAGACGATCGACGTCTTCGACCAGAACTTCAAACAGGTCACGACCTTGCCGGGGTCGTTCACCGACCCGAACCTGCCGGCGGGCGCGTCCCCGTTCAACATCCAGGCCGTGGGCGGCAAACTGTACGTCGAGTACACGGTCCCGGCGGGCGGGACGGTCCACGGGGCCGTGGATGTCTTCACCACCGACGGCAAGCCCGTCAACCCGGATCACCCGCTGATCGTCGGCGGGCAGCTGAACTCCCCGTGGGGCGTCACCATGGCCCCGTCCTCGTTCGGCAAGTTCAGCAACGACCTGCTCGTCGGCAACTTCGGCGACGGGCACATCAACGCCTTCGACCCCAAGACGGGCGCGTTCCTCGGCACCCTGACCCTCCCGAACGGCCAGCCGTTCACGGAGGACCATCTCTGGACGCTGACGTTCGGCAACGGCACGGCCAGTTCCGCCGACACCCTCTATTTCACCGCCGGGATCAACAACGAGAAGGACGGCCTGTTCGGCTCGCTCCAGGCGGTGCCGACCTCGCCCCGGAACGCCCCTGTACTACCCACCCTGGCGACCGCCCCGCAGCAGACCATCTCGACCGTCCCGGCGAACGGCGACGTCAACCCGTACGGGGCGGCGTTCGTACCCCAGGGGTTCGAGGGGACCGGTGTGCTCAAGCCGGGCGACCTGCTCGTGTCCAACTTCAACAACAGCACCAACACCCAGGGGACCGGCTCGACCATCGTGCGGATCACCCCGGACGGGCAACGGTCGGTCTTCTTCCAGGGCGGCCCGGGGCTGGGGCTCACGACCGCCCTGGGCGTCCTCAAGAGTGGGTTCGTGGTCGTCGGCAGCCTTCCGACGGACGCGAACGGCAACCCGCAGCAGGGGTCGCTGCTGATCCTCGACGCCAGCGGGAAAGTGGTGACCACGCTGACCGACTCCGCCCTGCTCAACGGCCCGTGGGACCTGGCGGTCAACGACCGCGGGGACTTCGCCCAGGTGTTCGTCTCCAACGTCCTGAGCGGGACGGTGACCCGGATCGACTTGTCGATCCCGGACGGCGGGACGCCGGTGGTCGAGAGCGAGACGCAGATCGCCTCCGGGTACGCCCACCGCACCGACCCGGCCGCGCTCGTCGTCGGCCCGACCGGCCTGGCGTACGACGCCCGGACGGACACCCTGTACGTGGCCTCGACCGGTGACAACGCGATCTACGCCGTCCGCGACGCGGGCGGCGCCCGCCACGACCACGGCAAGGGCCAGCTGATCTACAACGACCCGGCCCACCTGCACGGCCCGCTCGGGCTGGTGCTGGCCCCGAACGGCGACCTGATCGTGGCCAACGGGGACGCGGTCAACCCCGACCCGGCCCACCCGAACGAGCTGGTGGAGATCACCCGGACGGGCAAGTTCGTGTCCGAGTTCCAACTCGACCCGGGCGCCGGCGGGGCGGCGTTCGGCCTGGCCGTGACCTCGGCCAACGGCGTGCTCCGGTTCGCCGCGGTAGACGACAACACCAACACCGTCCACATCTGGACGGTCCAGCAGACCCCGCCGGTTCATCACCACCACCACGAGTGGGATGCCGACAGGGGCGATGGCTTCCGGTGGTGGGCGGGGTGAGCCCGCCGTTCGCGGAACGGGCCCCTCACCCCTCACCCTTCTCCCTGACGGAGGAGAAGGGGGGTCGGCGTGGGCCGGTCTGCCCCCCTCTCAAGGGTGGAGAGGGGGCGGGGGTGAGGGGTTCTTCTCCGCGGACCGCGGCCGTCTTGGCCGCTCATCACCGGCGTCGGGGGGAGTTATGCCGGGCGCCCGTGCGACACGCCGGTTGGCGGGCACGCGCTGTTCGGTGGCAGTGACCGCCAGGGAGGGCGGCCCCTGCCGGAGTGAGTTTGTAAGGACCGCCCTTCGCGGCGGCCCGCCTGTGGCCAAGAGGGGGGCAACGAAACGCGAGCGGGACTTCCTGTAGCCGGGTGGTAAGATCGCAGCGTAACCCGCGCCCGGCACGGACGGCTTCCCCCCCGGTCCGGATGCTGTCTGAAAGATTTTTTACCGTTCGGCGCTTTTTTTGTATGCGCCTCTCATCGTTATCGGAGATTACTGGAAGCCCGTTGCCCGAGTCCGAGACCGAACGCATGAGCAGATTGAAAACCGCGGGGCCGATCCCACTCCCGCTGTACGACTCGCTGGGTAACGAGGGCCCGTCCGACGCCGATTTGCTCGCCCGCTGGGCCGCGCATCCGGACCCGGACGCCCTTGAGCTCCTGGTTCGCCGGCACGGCCCGCTGGTCTTCGGGGTGTGTCGGCGCGTCCTCGGCCGCACCCCGGACGCCGAGGATGCGTTTCAGGCAACGTTCTTGATCCTCGTGCGGAAAGCGGGGACGTTGTCCCGCCCGGGTCAGGTGGCGGGGTGGCTGCACGGGGTCGCCCTCCGGGTCGCGCGGCGGGTGAGGGCCGATCTGGCGCGGCGGCGGCAGCGGGAGGAGTCGATGACGACCGAGCCCCCGGCACCTGAGCCCCCGGACAACCAGGCCGACCTCCGCCGGGTCCTGGACGACGAGCTCGACCGCCTGCCCGACAAGTACCGCCTCCCGATCGTGCTCTGCGAGCTCGAGGGCATGACGCTGGACGAGGCCGCCCGACACCTCGGGTGGCCGAAGGGGACGGTCGCCGGCCGGCTGTCCCGCGGCCGGGACATCCTCCGCCGGCGGCTGGCCCGCCGGCGCGGCCTGGCCCTCCCGATGGTCATGTTCGGGGCACCGGGTCTGTCGGACGCGGCCACCGGCCTGCCGGACGCGGCCACCGGCCTGCCG
>JAQGHQ010000235.1 GCA_028288765.1 Gemmataceae bacterium
CGTCGCGTGGCCGGGGAAGGCGACGGTGCCGCTCTCCGACGCCCGGTGCGCGGTTCGGCGGTGGCTGGGGGGCGAAGCCGTTTTGCCCCAGGCCGGGGACCCCACGGCTCTCCAGAAACTCCCGGACCCGATCCGCGAACTACTCCTGGCCACGCTCGCCCCGGCGACCTGAACCGTCAGAATCGGCATCAGTCGAGCTTACAGGCCAGAGTAATAGCCGGGACGGCATCCCGTCCACAGCCGCGGCCAATTCGGCCGTTGGTCTGGAGAGCGGCTTGCCCTCTCACACCCCGACTGCAAGCCAGTCGACGGGGATGGGCGAGACGGGCTCGATGACGGGGTTCGGGATGCTCATTTGTTCGGCGGGGCGGCGGGGGCGAACCGGGCCAACATGTCTTCCACATCGCGGACCAGCTTCGGATCGGACTGGCGGACCGCGGCGACGAACGCCTTCGCGTCGGCGGTCGGGCAGGTGAGGGCGTACCGCATGATGCTCCGGCGGACGATCGGGGCGGCGTGGGTAGGCTTCGCGAACTGGGCCAGCACGTCGGCGGTGAGGTCCCAGTACCCCCAGCGACGGAGATCCTCGACGGCCTGGTCGGCGAGATCGCCGTGCGGGAGGAGAGCTGCGCAGCAGACCAGGACATCGGCCCTGCACTCGGCCGGCCGGGTGGCCTGGAAGAACCGCACGGTGCCGATCACCGAGAACCGCTCGGCGTACCCCCGCTTGTCGTCGGCGAGTACCGCCGCGGTGAACGCCCACCCGTCCTTCGGGGCCAGAAGGATGTACCCGGTGAGCAGCCCGCCGAACGCGGAGACCGTGCGGTCGGGAAGCGGGGTTTGCTTCACCAGGGCGGCAAGGAACTCGGCGTCGGCCGGCTTGCCGCACGCACCCAGGACGAACGCGAACACCCCGAGTCGTTCGGCGGGCGTGTTCGGGTCGGCAATGAGCTTGCGGACTTTCGCCGGGTCGAGCCGGCCGGCCGCCTTGAGGATCTCGGTGTCGGAGGCGCGGGCGAACTCCAGGAACGCGTCCTCGGCGATCCTGGGGTCGGCCGAGTCGAGGTGCGGGAAGAAGTAGCCGAGTTTCTTCGCCGGGTCGGCCTCGTCCAGGGTGGCGGCGGCCTTGACGTATTCGACGACCGCCGCCCCGCCAGAGATCCCGTACGTGGGGTTGAGTTTCCCGTCGACCACGTCGCAAACGAGCAGGTAGTCCGGCGAGGCATTGCCGACGACGGGGAGATACCGGGGGATCGTGATGACGTTCCGCCCGCCCCGCGCCGGGTCGTCCTTCAGAACCGTGCCGACGTGGAAATCGGTGAACCCGTCATCGGTCTTCGGATCGAACCGGGGATTCTTGAGGACCCCGTGGGCGATCAATTTCGCCTGGGCACAGCGAACCCTGAGCGTCTGCTGGGAGCGGAGGGCCCCGGTACAGAACGTGCAGGCCGAAGCCGGCCCGGAGGCGACCAGGAGCACGGCCGCAAGAGCGGTGGCAAAGCGAGTCCAGGTCATCGGGCCCTCCGGGCGAGACGGGGTTTGCCTTCTCCCGGTCGGAGAGAAGGTAGCGGGCCGGCGGAATCGGGTGCAGGCTTCCAACGGCCGGCGGCCGGACGGGTCGGGTGACCGTCCGGCCGCCGGCTGTGATACCCCATCCGGACGGGCCTGGGGAAGGGGAATCGGGTTACTTGTCCGTGGTCTTGGAGGGGAGTGGTGGCCGCTGCTCGTCGCGGAGCAGACTTTCAAGGAACTCGACCTTTTTCGGGTCCTTCTCCCTGGCCCTCTTAACGAACTCGACGGCCCCGGCGTTCTTCGGGTCCGCCGCCGCGGCGGCGAGCGCGAACTTGAGAATCGACCGGGCCACGATCGGTGTCGTGCTGTGCGACTCCTTCGCGGCGTACCCGAGGACAAAGGGGGTTAGCTCCCACGTCTTCCACTTCCGTAAGTCCTCGATCGGCAGGTCGGCGAGGTCGGACTGATCGATCAGCACTTTCATCGCGTCGAGGACCTGCTTGCCGGGGACCACGTCCGTGCGGCTTTCCCAAAAGAACCGGATCGTCCGTAAGCCGGCGTACCGGACCGAGAAGTCCTTCTTGGGATCGCCGACGATCCCGAGCAGGTATTCCCACCCGGCCTTCGGGTCGAGCAAGACGTACCCGGCCAACACCCCATCGAGCCCGCTGGTGTACGACCGGTTCGGGTCGTCGAGTAACGCCCGCAGGGCTTTCGCGTCTTCGGGCTTCCCACAGTTGCCGAGCAGCAACCCGTACAACCCGTACCGGGTCGGCCGGGTGTTCGGGTCCTTCAGCCAGCCGAGCAGGAGCTGGGCCTTCGTCGGGTCCGCCTTCCACTTGTCGGTGAGGGCACGGATCTCCTTGTAATCGGCGTACCCGAACTCGGAGTACGCGTCGCCGCTGATCACGAGGTCCGGGGATTCGAGGTAGCTGAAGAAGTAAGTCAGGCGGGTGGCCGCGTCCTTCGGCCGGGCCTCGATCGCCCCCTTCAGGTACTCCGGCAATTTGCTGTCCGCGGCCACCCCTTCGCCGCGGTAGGCGTCGAGCTGTCCGGCATACAGCTTGAAGAACACCAGATGCTTGAGGTTTGGGGTCTTCGGGTCAGGGGGGAGGAACTTCGGGATGGTCACCACCTTTTTCCCCTTCACCATCTCGTGGTCCTTGATGACCAGGTCGATGGTCAGGTCGGTGGTGCCCTTGTTGAACGCATTCGGATCGGTCGCGTCCCGTTTCGCGTTCGACAAAGTACCGTAAAGGATGAAGTCGGCCTGGCTGACTTCGCCAGCGAGGGTCTCGCCGGTCGCCGAGCAGAACGGGCACGCGGCGGCGGGGTAGGGGGATGCGAGCATCAACCCGACCACGATGGCCGGAAGAACCCATCGGGACAGCATGTCGGCAGACCTCCAGAAGGCCAGGGCGACCGCGAGAGGGGTCGGCGGGATAACGGCATTATTCCCGCCCACCAGCGTGCCCGGCAAGGACGATTCCGCCTCAAGCTGTGGATGGTTACGAAGTTATACCAGATTCAAGCTCCGTCAGACGCTGCTCGGTGAGTCGGAGGGGTTCCCGGATCTGATCGGGGAGGTTCTCGCGGATCGCGTCGAGGTAGAACCGCGACTTGGCTGCGGTCCGCCGGCGTTCGGCCGGGGCGAAGTGCCGGCAGTCGCCGAGGTTGTCGTAAATGTCGGCGAGCTTACACGCCTTCACCTGCCAGTCGGCGGCGGCGAGTGTTCGAGAGTAGGCTTCTTCCCGTTCGTCGTGCGGCAGGCGCATGTCTTTTGTCAGGGCCGCGACCCAGCGGGCCACGTCCGGGCCGAACCGCTCGATGATGTCGTCGCAGTCGGTGGCCGTGTCCTCGATCGTGTCGTGCAGGAGGGCGGCGGCGAGCATTCTCGGGTCGTCGAACCCGAACACCTGCCGGACGACGAGACAGACGCGGAACACGTGGCTGACGTAAGGCGTCTCCCGGTCCTTCCGGAGTTGGTGGCGGTGGGCCCGGGCGGCAAACCCGGCGGCTTCGAAAACGATCTCGTTCGGGTCGGGCATGGGCAGTCGGTCCCCGGTGGGGTGCTGAACACAGGGTATGAGCTTTTCTTCATAATGCGGGCCGCCGGAGTTCGCACAATACGATTACTTCCTCAAGCCCCCAGGGCGTTGCCCGGGGCGCAGCTGATATCCACCAGGGATTATCCAATGCGCTGGCAATCTCTGTTCGCCGCCGGAGTCCTGCTCCTGGGGAGCGTCGGGCTGTTCGCCTGGACGCGCCCGGCCGATTCACCGAAGGAGGACGCGAAGCCGACGGTCCCAACGTCGAAGCCGATGGAGCGGGTCCTTCCGGGGTTGCGGAAGGACGGGTTCGTCCAGCTGCCGAACCAGTGGCGGCTCAAGCCCGCCGGGCGGCACCTCGAACTCGGCGACTTCCCGGTGAACACCGCCCTCCACCCGACCGGGCTGTACGCCGCCGTCCTGCACGCCGGGTTCCGGGAACACGAGGTCGTGATCGTCGACCTGAACAAGGCCCGCACCCGCGTCGTGTCGCGGGTGCAGGTCGATCAGGCGTTCTACGGGCTGACGTTCTCGCCGGATGGGCGCCAGCTCTACGCCAGCGGCGGCGAGTTCGAGACCGTTCACGTGTTCGACTTCGACCAGGGGTATCTGAAGAAGTCGAAACAGCTCGACGTGAGCCGGCAGGAGAAAGAGCTGACCGAGAAGCCGCGGGTTGTCGTCGGTGGTCTGTCTTTCGACCCGACCGGGCGGGACCTCTTCGTCGCATCTCCGTGGGGGGATTGTGTCGTTCGGGTGCCGCTGGACAATCCGGAAAACCGGGTGGTCATTGCGATGACCACCGAGCCGGCGGCGAAGAAGGAACCCGCCAGGGGCGACCCCCCGAGCCCGCCCGACGGCCGCAAAGATCCCGATGCCAAGCCGACCGCAAAGCCCAAGGTCGACGAGCAGACCCGCCCGGCCCTCGGCGCTTTCCCGTACCTCTGCCTCGTCGAGCCGACCGGAAAGCGGGCGTTCGTGAGCTTATGGAACCGGGCCGCCGTCGCGGTCGTCGATCTCGAGAAGAACACGGTCGCGGCGACCTGGCCGACCGCCGAACACCCGACCGAGATGGTCCTTTCCCCGGACGGGAAGGCGCTTTACGTGGCGTGTGCCAACTCCACGAAGGTCAGCGTCCTGGATCCGGCGACGGGGAGGGGGCTCCAGACCATCGCCTGTTCGCTCTACCCCCAGGCCCCGAACGGGAACACGCCGAACAGTCTCGCCCTCACGCCCGACGGCGAGATGCTCTTCGTGGCGAACGCCGACGCGAACAACCTGGCCGTGTTCAACGTCGCCGACCGCGCGACCGCCAAGCCGCTCGGGTTCATTCCGACCGGCTGGTACCCCACGTCGGTCCGGTACAACAAGCGCGACCGGCAGCTGTACGTGGCGAACGGGAAGGGGTTGGTGTCCAAATCGAACCGGAGCGGACCGAACCCGAACCAGCCGCTCGCGAACAGCCTCGGCGAGTACATCGGCGGCCTGTTCCGCGGCACGCTCGGCATTCTCGACTTGCCGACGCCGGAGAAAATGGCGGAGTACACGAAGACGGCGTATGAATGCAGCCCTCTCCAGGAGGCCGAGGCGGTGCGGGCCGAGGACGCCGCGGCCGACAACCCCATCCCCAAGAAGATCGGGGACCCGAGCCCGATCAAATACGTGCTCTACATCATCAAGGAGAACCGCACCTACGATCAGGTGTTCGGGGACGTGCTTCAGGGGAATGGGGAGCCGGGGCTGTGCCTATTCCCGGAGCCGATCACGCCGAACCACCACAAGATCGCCCGCGAGTTCGTCCTGCTCGACAACATTTACGTCGACGGGGAGGTGTCCGCCGACGGGCACGAGTGGTCGATGGGGGCCTACGCGACCGACTTCGTCGAGAAGATCTGGCCGCTCAGCTACCGGGGAAGCCCGCGGAAGACGTTCGGCTACCCGAGCGAGGGGGCCATGGACTCGATCGCCCGGCCCTCCGGCGGATACTTGTGGAACCGGTGTATCGAGGCGAAGGTGAGCTATCGGACCTATGGCGAGTGGGTGACGAACGGGAAGCGAAACAAGGACGGGACCTTCGAGGACAGTAAGCCCTCCGTCCCGGAGCTGGCCGGCATGTTCGACTCGAAGTTCCGCGGGTACGACCTCGACTACCCGGACGTAAAGCGGGCCGAACGGTTCGTCAGCGAGCTCAAACGGTTCGAGGCCGCGGGCGACATGCCCCGGATGCAGGTGTTGCGGCTGCCGAACGACCACACCTCCGGGACGGTGATCGGCAAGCCGACCCCGACCGCGATGGTCGCCGACAACGACCTCGCCCTCGGGATGGTGATCGAGGCCGTTTCGCACAGCAAGTTCTGGAAGGAGACGGCGGTGTTCGTGATCGAGGACGACGCCCAGAACGGCCCGGACCACGTGGACGCCCACCGGGTCACCGCGCTGGTGGTCTCGCCGTACACTAAGCGGAACCACGTCGACTCCACGCTCTATTCGACGACCAGCATGCTCCGGACGATGGAACTGATCCTCGGGCTGAAGCCGATGAGCCAGTTCGACGCCGCCGCCCGGCCGATGTACAACTCGTTCACCGCCCGGCCGGACCCCACTCCGTACCAGCACGTAATGCCGAAGTGGGACCGGAACGAGCTGAACAAGCCTGGCGCGGTCGGGGCGGCAGTGTCGGAGAAGTTCAACCTGGCGAAAGAGGACCAGGCCGATGATCTCCTGTTCAATGAAGTGATCTGGAAGTCGGTAAAGGGGGCCGACGTCCGGATGCCGCCGCCCGTTCGGGCCGCGTTCTTCCTCCCGACCGGGCCGGTGAAGAAGCACGACGATGATGACGATGACGACGATGATTGACCCGTTCAGGTTTGAGGCAATTCGATGGCCCCGGGTCGACGACCCGGGGCTTTGCCGGTTGGGGGGCTCTCATGTTCATCGGGATCGAGATCGGCGGGACGAAACTCCAGCTCGGGCTCGGCCGCGGCGATGGCCGGTTGCTCGGCCTGTGGCGGGGCGGTGTGGACACGGCCGCCGGTGGGGAAGGCATCCGCCGACAGATCGTGGCAGGGGTGCCGGAACTACTGAAATCGGCCGGGATCGGCCGGGGCGACGTCCGCGGGATCGGGGTCGGGTTCGGCGGCCCGACCGACGACGCCACCCAGAGTGTCATCAAGTCCCATCACGTCTCCGGGTGGCACGGGTTCCCGCTCGGGTCCTGGCTGACGGAGACGATCGGGCTCCCCGCGGTCATTTGCAACGACGCCGACGTCGCCGGGCTTGCGGAAGCTTTGTTCGGAGCTGGGAAGGGGCTGTCTCCAGTCTTCTACATGACGATCGGGAGCGGCATCGGTGGCGGGCTGGTGACGGACGGCGAGATCTACCGCGGGTGCGGCCGCGGGGCGATGGAGGTCGGACACCTGCTCATCCAGGGGCAGGACATCCTGGAATCCTTTGCCTCGGGGTGGGGTATCCAGGCCCGGGCGAATCGGCTCGCGGACTGCGACCCCTTATACACCGTCCTCCGCCGGTCTGTGGGCGGGCGGGACCTGACCACCAAGGACATCGCCGCAGCCGCCGGGGCGGGCGACCCCGCCGCGAGGGAGGCACTGGGCGTCGCGATCGGCGCACTCGCAGAGGCGATCCAGCAGGTGATCAAACTGCTGTGCCCGCGGCGGATCGTGATCGGCGGCGGCGTTTCTCTGATGGGTGATGACCTGCTGTTCAACCCCCTCCGCCAGCTGATCTCCGAGCACGAGTTCCCGCCGTTCGCCGGGCTGACCGACATCGTCCCGGCCGCGCTTGGGGAAGAGGTGGTCGTCCACGGGGCGTTGGCCTTGGCCCGACAGAAGTTGGGCGAGTAGACTGCACACGGAGGAACCCACGATGACCCCGATTGATCCGGCCGTTACCGCGCCCGCGAACCTGATGAGCGTGGATGAGTTCTGGGACTTTGTCAATCGACCCGAGAATGAAAGCAAGTTCCTTGAACTCCGAAAGGGCAAGGTGATCGAGTTGTCTCGTCCCACCCGCCGGCACGGAGCAGTGACATCCAACATGGCGCTCGAACTCGGACTTTACGCGCGGCGGATCGGTCAGGGGTATGTCGCTTCAAATGACTCGGGAGTGATCCTCGTTGACGAGCCGGCCACGGTCGTCGGGCCAGATGTGGCGTATTTCACCGATGCGAACACATTTGACGAAATCCACCCGAAGTGGGGTGAGGAAGTGCCTGTGCTCGCCGTCGAGGTGCTCTCGCCGACCGACAAGCCGAGTGCTGTGAACGAGAAGATCGAAGATTATTTGAAAAACGGCGTGAATATCGTCCGGCTGTTTGATTATGAGCAGAGAAAAGTGACCGTCTACCGCCCCGATCGAACGCTGAGCGTGCTGAAGGACGCCGAGGATCTCACCGGCGGCGACGAGCTGCCGGGGTTCACCTGCAAGGTAGCAGACTTGTTCCGCCTCCCCGCCCAACCGTTCCAACCCCCTCCCGCTTGACATGGCTCACGTCCGGATCAAAATCTGCGGCGTCACGACCCCCGAGGACGCCCGCTTCGCGGCCGAGTGTGGGGCCGACGCGGTCGGGCTGAACTTCTACCCGAAATCCCCCCGGTTTCTCACCCCGGCCTTGGCCTCTGCTGTCGTCAGCGCCCTGCCGCCGTTCACTGCCCTGGTCGGTGTCTTCGTGGGAATGCCTCTCCGGCAGGTGTGCGCGGTCGCGTATCAGCTCGGCCTCCGCGGGGTCCAAACCTACGACGATCGGCCCCCAGACGAGGACCCGTTCCCGTTCGCCCACATCCCGGCATTCCGGGTGAAGGACGCACAGGGGCTCGACCACGTCCGCCGGTTTGTCGAGGCCGCGACCAAACTCGGTCGCCCGCCCGCCGCGGTACTGATCGATTCATACGTCGACGGTCAGATGGGGGGGACCGGGCACCGGGCGCCGTGGGAACTCCTCGCCGGGTTCGATCCAGGGGCCCCGCTCGTACTCGCCGGCGGGCTCACCCCGGAGAACGTCGCCGAGGCGGTCGCGATCGTCCGCCCGTGGGGCGTCGACGTCGCCAGCGGGGTGGAATCGGCGCCCGGCCGGAAGGACCCGGACAAAGTCGTGCGGTTCGTCTGTAACGTCCGGGAGGCCGCCGGCCGCGTTGCCCCCCCACCCCCGGCCCGAAAGTCGTTGAGCCTGCCACCGGCGCCTCTAGAATAGCATTGGTCCTCCTCACCCGCGTTCCGCTACGGGCTGTGCTTTACAACGAGGGACCGGCATGACCGGCGGCTACTGGCTCGGGGTCGATCTCGGCGGCACCAAGATTCTGTCCGGGCTCTTCGACGACGGTCTGAAACTGCTCGCCCGATCGAAGCAGCCGACCGCCGCCGATGCGGGGCCGGCTGCCGTGTTCGGTCGGATCGTTCAGGGTGTGGACGCGGTCATCCGCGAGGCGAACGTCGACCCCTCGCAGATCCGCGGGATGTGTCTCGGCGTCCCCGGCCAGATCGAGATCGGCACGACCAGGGTCCGATTTGCCCCGAACCTCGAGTGGCGGGATGTCGACCTCCAGCCGTTCATGCCCGCGAACTGGATGTGGCCCCTGGTGGTCGAAAACGACGTCCGGATGGGCACTTATGGAGAGTTTGCCCACGGGGCGGCGAGGGGGGCCCGGAACGTCCTCGGTGTCTTCGTCGGCACCGGGGTCGGTGGTGGGTTCATCCTCAATGGCGACCTGTACACAGGGTTCAACGGGCACGCCGGCGAGATCGGTCATCTCATCCTCCACTGGCGGAAGGGGACGACCCTGGAAAGCATCGCCGGGCGGAAGTACATCATGAAGCGGGCCGCCGAGATCCTCTCCGACGCGCCCAAACGGGTGCGGAAGGAGTGGAAGAACGTCGACCTGAACGGGGTCCGCAGTTCCCAGCTCGCCGACTATTACCAGAAAGACGACCCGGTCGCGGTCCAGCTGGTGGACGACTCCGCCCGGGCCCTCGGAGCGGCGATCGGCGGGGTGGTCAATCTGCTTAGCCCGGAAGTAATTGTGATCGGCGGCGGGGTGACCGGGGCGCTCGGGGACACGTTCATCGAGCGGATCTGGGAAATCGCCCAGCGGTACACCCTCCCGGGCGCGGCGAACGGGGTGCGGTGCGTCCCGGCTGCCCTGGCGGACGACTCCGGGATCGTGGGGTGTGCCGCCTATGCCAAGGCGCACGCCCCCCTTCGGGCGGCGGTGGTGGCCTGAGCTCGTTGTGAGCTGCTTACGAAGAGAGAGGCAGCCCGATCGGCCGCCGTTCCCGGTCCGAGCGGTAGATCGCGGTGAACAACTCGACGACCGCCCGCCCGTCCCGGCCCGTCACCAGCGGCGGCCGGCCTTCTCCCACCGCCCGCAGGAAATCGCGGATTTGCAGCGCGTGGTAATGGACCGTGGCGTCGACCGCCGCGAACCGCTCCCGGTCTTCTCCCTGGAACTGCGGGAAGAGATGCTCTTCTCCCGGCACCGTCCACACGTCGGTGACGGGCGGCTCGGCGATCGTGGACACCCCCGCGATGAACGTCGCCCCGCGGTCCGTCTCGACCCCGACCGACGCCCCGTTCGACCCGTGGACATGCACCTTCGTGTAAATCCCCGGCTTCTGCGACACGCTCGTGATCACCGACCCGAGCCCGCCGTTGCGGAACCGGATAGTCCCCACCGCTGTGTCGTCCACCTCGACGGTCGGGTGGTTCAGGTTCGCCCAGTAGCCGCTCACCTCCGCCGCCGGGCCCATGAGCCACAGAAGGATATCGAGTTGGTGTGGGGACTGGTTGACCAGCACCCCGCCGCCCTCCGTGTCCCACTTCCCCCGCCACGGGTCCGAGCGGTAGTACGCCGGCTCGCGCCAGCTGTACATCAGGAAAACGCCGAGGGCTGGCGTCCCGATCTTCCCCGCGTCGATCGCCGCCTTCATCCGCCGCACCGGCTCGTAGAACCGCCGCTGGCTGATCACCCCCAGGGTGACGCCGGCCTTCCGGGCTGCCGCGAGCATGGCATCGCAGTCGGCGAGCGTGGCCGCCATCGGCTTCTCGACCAGGACGTGAACCCCGGCCTCGGCAGCGAGGACGGCCGGGGCGGCGTGCAGCGGGTGCGGCGTGCCGATCACCACCGCCTCGACCCCGCCCTCGCGGAGCATGACGCCGACGTCGGCGAACGGCCGCACCCCGTACCCGGCCGCGAAGGCCGCGGCCCGTTCGGCGTCCGCGTCACACGCCGCGACGAACTCCGCCTCCGGCAGCGAGCGCAGGGCCGCCGCGTGGATCGACCCGACCTTCCCGCACCCGACCAGCCCGATCCGCACCGGCTTCACGTCACGCCTCCGGGAAATAGTTCGCCGTCATTCGCCGCAGGAACGCCAGTGACTCGGCCATCTCCTCCATCCCGTTCATGCCGTCCTCGATGCTGACCCAGCCGCGGTAGCCGTGGTCGGCGAGGGTGCGGAAGATCGCGTCGTAGTCGTTCAGCCCCTTCCCGGTCACTCCGTGCCGCAGGTTCGGCGAGTACCCGAGGGTGCCGTCCGACTGCCTCAGCTCGTCGAGGGTGGTCCCTTCGGCGAGGGAGCGGTCGCTCGCGTGCATGCTCACCACGCGGTCGGCCACGGCCCGCAACAGGTCGACGGGGTCGTCGCCGGCCACGAGCGCGTTCGATGGGTCGTACTGGACCCCGAAGTGTGTGCGGTCCGGGATCGCGTTCACCAGGTCCAGGAATACGTCCTTCTTCTGGGCGAACTCGGGGTATTTCCAGAACCCGTCCTTGTAGTGGTTCTCGAGGCCCAGGATCACGTCGCACTCGCGGGCGACGGGCAAGACCTGTTCGATGCACTCGACGACCCAGGCGAGCCCTTGCTTGCGACTCAGACCGGGGTGCTGCTGGCCGCTCAGGACGCGGCACACCGCCCGCGGGCCGCCGAGCCGCCGCGTGACCCGCACCATTTCCACTTCCCGCTCGACCGCCCGCTTCCGGCCGTCGGGGTCGGGGTTGGTGAAGTCGGGTGAGCAGCAGAGCATCGGCATCACGAAGCCCGCGGCGTGGATCGCTTCGCCGACTGAATCCAGGTAGCCCGCGCTGAGACTGGTGAAGAACCCGTCGTACATCTCGAGCCCGTCGGCGTCGAGGTCCTTCGCCATCTCGATCCATTCGAAGACCGTCATCGACCGCTCGCCCGCGATCCGGTCGAGGTAACACTTGGGGAACGCCGAGAGTCTGAGCGGCATGAGAGGCAATCCTGGCATGACGTAGGCGGTGACGGCCCCGCGCAAACTGTCTGGACATGCTATGTAGCGGGGATCGGAAATGAACCAGGCCCTGGAGTTCTCTCCGGGCCTGGCCGGGTTCAATTCCCTGGGAGCGCGGACGCCTCGCCCGCTTCGCCTTTGGTGACTCGAAGCGCAGCCAAGGTGGTCGCGCTTCCAGGGAAGAAACGCTTCTCAGTCGGAGAGGTTGGCGAGGTAGTCGTCGAACCGCTTGCGGGCGGCGAACTCGTCCCCCATCAGCTTCTTCTGCTTCGCCGTCAGGGCGTCGATCTCCTTCTCCTGGTCCGACAGCTTCTTCAGGTACACCTGGTACACCTCGGCCTCCTTCGGGGTGGTCGCCAGGTTCTTCCGGATCCGGTCCTGGTCCCCGCTCAGCCGGTTCAGGTCGGCCTGGACCTGGGTCAGCTCCCGCAGGGCGGTGTCCCACCCGGCCTTCATCTGGAGGGCCTCCTTCAGCTTCTCCTTCAGGGCCGGGGACGCCTCGGTCAGCGACAGGACGAACCGGATCTGGCCGTCCGGGTTGTTCGACAGGGCCACGTCCGCCCGGACGTCCCGCTCCTCGGTCACCACGAACCCCTTCTCCTCCCCGGCCTTGACCCGGGTCTGGAACCGGTACACGTCCTTGGTGTCCTCGACCGGCTTGTCCGTGTCCACCAGCTTGAACTGCTGGGTCGTCCGGTTCGGGTGCTCGATCAGCAGGGTCCGGTCCTGCTGGCTCCGGTTCGCGACCCGGTACTTCTTCACCTCCCGGACCTTGGTCGTGGTGGTCACGATCCCCTTGACCGCCCTGACCGAGGTGATCCGGGCCGACCCGTCCCCGACCTGGGGGTCGACCTCGGTCCCCAGGTCGATCGCGTAGCTGACCAGCCGTTCCTCGTTCGGCTGGACGTCCAGGACTCGCGTGTCCCCGGCGTAGGTCGACCCCTCGAACACGGTGATCGGGCCCTGGGACAGGTGGGCCCCGGAGGTGTTCTTGAACCGGAGGCCGAGGAGCGGGTGCTTGGGCTGGACGCTCGGGTTGTAGATGCTGACCCGGGCGGCCTCGACGTCCTTCCCGACGATCGGGAGCAGGGCGCTCTTCTGCCGGGCGAGGGAGACCGGGTGGTCGATCGCGTACTGGAAGAAGTCCCCGAGCTGCCCGCCCGTCGCCGCGCTCCCGACAGCGCCGGTGTTCATACGACCGGCGAGGTCGCGGCCCACGTCGCCGGCGAACTTCCGGCGTTCGGCCGCCGTGGCCTCGTCTGCGTCCTTCGCGAGTTTGAACCGATCGAACTCAGCACCTTGCCCGCCGAAACCACCGCCGCCCGCGCCAGGTGCGCCTGGACGAGCCGGTTGCATGGGAGCCCGCGACTTGGCCTCAGGAGGCGTCTTTTTCGGGTCGTCCATCTGTGGTTGCCGGAACGCGAGTCCTTCACCCTTGAACCCGCCGGAGTAGGTGGGCGGGCGGAGGGAGGCGAAGAGTTCGGGCTCGACCGTCGGCCGCGGGACGAAGAGGGGGTTGTACAGGTCCATCTTGAAGCTGATCGGGCGGCCGGACACCAGGGCCATCCGGACCCCGGCCCAGTCCTCGTCGGTCGTGTTCTCGACCACCGCCCACCCCTGGAGGTACGGCTTCCCCTTGGCCTCC
>JAQGHQ010000287.1 GCA_028288765.1 Gemmataceae bacterium
GTGACGGTGAAGGACGCACGGTACACGGGCATCCTGATGGGGTCGGTCCAGGCCGGGATCGCCCACGGGGTGCTGGACGCGGTCCGGGCCGGGGACATCCCGAAGGAGAAGGCGAACGACCTCGGCATCGTCTACTCGGTGTGGCTCGACCCGGCGGTCCTGGCGGTGCCGGCCGGCGAGGTCGACCACGAGGCGCTGTTCCAGGTGAATCGCGAGGCGACGGCGAAGGTCATCCGGAAGGCGATGCGGAACGAGCCGTCGATCGACTGGCTGCTGGCGAACCAGGACCAGGTGACCCACTACTTCCACCAGCTCGGGTTGGAGGGGAAGATCTGAGCCCCGAATTCGTTGGGCCGGGCCGTATTTACCCCCGCAATTCGCGGAGCTGCGGCCCTTGACCCCTACGCCATACGAGCGACGCGAGGCGACGGCGGAACGGTAGGCGAAGGTATTTCATGACAACGAAAAAGCCCCACCGATGCTCTCCCGGCCATCCCTGGCTGGAGAAGACAGTCGGCGGGGCTCCTTCACTTCTTCGGCTGCACGACCGCGGGCTGACGGTATACCTCCGGCACCCACACGTCCGATTTGAATTTCACAGACCGGACAGGCGATCCGTTCTTCGATGCCCGCACGATGACCCGCATATCGTCGAACCGCTCGTACTTCCAACCCGCCTGTCTCAGGACGTAGTGGAGACCAAGAGCGGGGGCAGAACCATGCGTGTCGGGCTGGAGCTGCATCAGGTCCGTCACCTTCGTCCCGTCCCTGGCGATGAAGGTCATGGAGACATCGACCTTGTTCTTCCCCGCCCAGGAGGAGCAGTCGATCAGGTATTCCGTCGGCGGCGTCGCCGTCATCACCGCCGCCGATGCCATGAAGGTGAACATCACCCCTCCGTTACTGGTTCCGGAAGCTCAGCTCGGGCACGACCATGCCGCTGCCCTTCAACGCCAATTGTAGCTTCGGGCCGCCGGGGATGGGCGACAGATTCGCGTAAATATCGATCAGGGTGAGGTTCGTTCCGGTCGGCCCCCAGATCGTCAGGAAGTTATCACCCGTCTTCTCGATCGGAATGTTCTTCGCAGCCAGGGCGTCTGCCACTAAATCCCGCACTCCCTTCGCGGTCGCCCCTGCTGTCCCCGCTTGCGGAATTGTGACATTGACGATGGTGGCGGCATTGGGGCCGGTGACCACTTTGAACGCCCAGGTGTAGGTGCCGAGCGTGCTGAAGGTCACGGTACTGAAGTCGAGGGCCATCAATGACGCCCGGTCATCCGCCACGACCGCCGTGTCCGTGCCCCCCATCATGTTCACCCCCGTCATCGTCCCGTTATCCATCGACAAGCTCTGGTATCCCTGCTGCTGCGCCGGTGGGATGGCGAGAGCGAACGTCACACCGGTCTGGGTGCCGTAGCTGATCGTCGCGTAGGGCGGGACGGTGAAGTTGCTCGTGGACGGGGTGTAAATGTAAGGCCCGATGGACAGCGAGAAGCTGGGTAGCATGACGTGCTGCGACGGCAGACTGGGATTCACCTGGTCAACGGGGATGGTGTAGGAAAACACCCCCATTCCGCTCGGCAGGGTGAACCGATAACCGCCGGGGCCGCTCGTCGGGGGAGGACTCGTCGGGGGAGGACTTGTCGGACTGCCGATCGTCACCGAGTACGTCTTCGCGTCGGTATCCGTCGTCCCGTCGGGGTGCGTCGCCGTGGCGTTGATACCGACCGAGTACGTGCCGGGGGTCGAGTACGTGTGGGAGTTCCCGAACATTCCCGTCGTGCTGGCCGGGGAGTACGGAGTCGTCGTATCCGTCACCGTGGTATCGCCCCAGGTGTAATGCACGGCCAGCTGCGTCATGGGGGCGGAGGACGTGGCGTTGCCGGACACCATCGCGGTCGGACTTCCGCTGAGCGAGGCGGAAATGCTGAGCGACGGTACCCAACGCTCTTCGATGGCTTCCAGCCGCAGCCGGCTTCTCAGGTCTGGTCTCCTGGTTTTCCTGTGGGTGAGGGCCGTGAACCAGCCCCGGAGGGCGACAAAGGGTGACGACACGCGCGCGTTCTTCTCGGACATGACAAGATGTCTCCGAAAGGGACATGGAGAGAGTCGCACTTAACCGTCGGAGACGAAGGATAACGGACTCGCTTAGCACCTGCCAAACAAATTCCGGCAAGCAAACGTCGAAATGTTTGTAACTACTGCCGCGACGAGTGAAAAAGATCTTCGGTTCCTGCCAATCGAGATCGGGACGTAAAACCGGACACGGTTTTTCAGGATTCTTGTTTGTCTTCCAGAACCGCGTTCACCCGCCGCAACCCGTCCTCCCAAAACCGCACAGTAAGCCATGCAAACGGTGCGAAAAAAGGGCGATACCGTGCGAAAAGTGCGATCTGTGTACTTGCCATAACTGATTACAGAAACGTCTCTTCGTGTGTTTTCTTTTCAGTGTTCCGCTGATGGTGAGCAAGGTGACGGTGAAGGACGCGCGGTACACGGGCATCCTGATGGGGACAGTCCAGGCCGGGGTCGCCCACGGGGGGCTGGACGCGGTCCGGGCCGGGGACATCCCGAAGGAGAAGGCGAACGACCTCGGCATCGTCTACTCGGTGTGGCTCGACCCGGCGGTCCTGGCGGTGCCGGCCGGCGAGGTCGACCACGAGGCACTGTTCCAGGTGAATCGCGAGGCGACGGCCAAGGTGATCCGGAAGGCGATGCGGAACGAGCCGTCGATCGACTGGCTGCTGGCGAACCAGGACCAGGTGACCCACTACTTCCACCAGCTCGGGTTGGAGGGGAAAGATCTGAGCCCCGCCGGAGAGGGTCGTGCCGGGTCGGTCCCGCGGGCCGGGCGGGACTTGGTAACGGGACGTTACCGATTTCTCGAAGTAGCATTGGGCGATCAATCTCCATCGGCGTTTTCACACCTTGTTTGCGGAAATGGTCTAGCACCTCTGCCGGTGAGCGGGTAGTCTCGGACGCTGCCATTCTCTCCTCGCTCGAACTCACGTTTCGACTCGCATCATCCCGGAGGTTCCGGACCATGTCCCCGGCCAGTACCCACTACCGGCGCGCCTTCACGCTGATCGAACTACTCGTCGTGATCGCGATCATCGCGATCCTGATCGGCCTCTTGCTGCCCGCGGTTCAGAAAGTCCGCGAGGCCGCCGCCCGGATGAAATGCACCAACAACCTGAAGCAGTGGGGCCTGGCAATGCACGGCTGCCACGACGCGACCGGCCGACTGCCGTGGGGCAGTACCTGGAACCCTCGGACGACCTGGGTGTGCCCGCTGTGGCCGTACATCGAGCAGCAGGCGCTGGCCACCCAGTACAACTATACGGTCGGGTTCTACCAGCCCCCGAACGGCGGACCCACCAGTTCGACGAACAACCTGGTGTGCGCCCAGGTCGCCACGTACTTCTGCCCGTCCGACCGCGGGGCCCCGGCGTACTGGAAGGGCGACCCCTATTACCGGTCCCGCGGGAACTACGTGGTGAACTGGGGTAACACGACCGACCCCGGCCCAGCCAACCTTTCGGCCGTGGCCCCGTTCTCGTACACCGACGGCTCGATCAACCCCCGGACCGTCAAGCTCACCGATATCACCGACGGGACTTCGAACACGCTGCTCCTGTCCGAGGTGATCATGGCCCCGGACAGCGCGTTCGATATCCGGGGCGACGTCATCAACAACGACCGTGGTTGTTTCAGCTTCATGACCCTCTACACCCCGAACACCAGCGTCCCCGACTCACTGGTCTACTACGCCGCCTCGACCGACCCGCAGACGCCGTCATCCCCTGCGTCCAACGCCCAGAACGCGGCCCGGAGCCGGCACACCGGCGGGGTGAACGCCACGCTCGGGGACGGGAGCGTCCGGTTCTTCACGAACAGCGTCCCGATTGGCGCCTGGCAGGCGCTGGGGACGATGAACGGCGGCGAGGTCATCCCCAACTATTGACACACCGGAGTAAGGATATGCGCGTGGTCTGGTCTGCGGTCGTGTTCCTCCTGGCCGCTGGGCTCGTCGCCGGCTGTGGGGGGGCCGGGACGGGGGAGGTGTCCGGTACGATCACCTACGACGGCAAGCCGGTCGAGGCCGGGGCCATCGTGTTCACCCCCGCGGACGGCAACGGGCCGACTGCCGGGGGCGAGATCAAGGGCGGGAAGTACACCGCCCCGAAGGTCCCGGTCGGACCCGCCAAGGTGTCCATCTCGGGCGCCAGGATTACTGGGACGAAAAAGATGTACGACGACCCCAAGAGCGCGGTCGTGCAGACCTCGGAGGAACTGCTCCCGGCCAAGTACAACAAGGCCAGCGAACTCCGGTACGATGTGACGTCGGGCCCCCAGACAAAGGACTTCGACCTACCCAGGTGAACAGACCGCTCTGGACCTGCTGCTAGTTCAGGTCCTTCAGTTTCGCGGCAAACGCCTTGCGGGTCTTGGCGACCTTCGGGCCCACGACCCACTGGCAATACCCCTGGGTCGGGTTCGTCCGGAAGTACCCCTGGTGGTAGTCTTCGGCCTTCCAGAACGTGGTGGAGGGGGTCACGTCGGTAACAATCGGGTCGGGCCAGAGCTTCTGGGCGGAAAGCCCCGCAATGACGTCCACAACCGTCTCCCGTTGCTGCGGCGTGTGGTAGAAGATCGTCGAGCGGTACTGCGCCCCGACGTCGTTCCCCTGGCGGTTCAGGGTGGTCGGGTCGTGGACCGCGAAGAACACCTCCAGAAGTTCCCGGAAGGAGATCACCGCCGGGTCGAAAGCGATCTGCACGACCTCCGCGTGTCCGGTGGTGCCGGAACACACGGCCTTGTAGCTCGGGTCCGGGACCTCCCCGCCCGCGTACCCCGACTCGACCTTCTCGACCCCGCGCAGCTGCTCGAACACCGCTTCGAGGCACCAGAAACACCCGCCACCGAGGGTCGCGACTTCTAGTTGGACAGTCATGGGTTCGTCTCCCTGTTGCGGCGCGAGCCGAATCATCATTGGTGACCGCAGATAGCCTGACCAGTCGTGGCGGACACTCAGGGCGTCGGGGTTGGGTCGATCCAGTCGCGGGTAAGGAACTGTGCGTCCAGCGCGTCGAAATCGCGGCGGTCGTGAGCAGTCGCGCGCCGGCAATATGCGCGGTCGCTACGATCCACAAGTCGTTCTTCCCGAACGAGCGGCCCTGACGCTGGAAGTGGGCATCAATGACGGCGTAGGCGTCTACCAGGGGACGGGCGTCGATAAACACTTCGGTGAAGTATCCGAGGGCGAACTCCATCTGGTCGAGTTTGCCCTTTCCCCACCCGTTCTGGAAGGCGAGTGACCGAAGTTCCGCGGTGGTCACGATCGAGATGAGTGGCTTCGGGTCAATGGCCAACAGTCCGTAGCGATCGCGGACCCTGGCCCAGACCGCGTCCCCGCGCACGAAATGGACCAGGATGTTCGTGTCGAGCATGACCAGCGGTGGGGGCGTCACTTACGAGAGCCTCGTCAGCATCTCGCGAATCTCCTCGTCGGTCTCATCACCGGGCCAGGTGCCCTCGACCACATCGAAGAGCGTTTTCCCCTCCGGAAGCGGTCGGCCTGGGCGAGCAGTCTTTAGCACGATCTCGCGGTCGGCCATGATTCGTTCCGGGGTACGGGAGGTGAGCTGATTCACCGTCAGCCCCAACGGGTCCGGGTGGCCGTTCGCCCAGGCGTTCTGCTCGGCCAACTCTTCGAGGTAGACCTCCAGTGATAAACCGGCGAGTTTCGCCTTCTCCCGAAGCCGTTCTTCGACGGCTGGAGGCACCTGAAGTTGCACGACACGGGTATCGGTCGGTTTCTGTTGTGCCATTCTCGCCTCCTCTCTCGTGACTCTCAGAATATCACAATGTCGAGGGTTTCGACCAGCCGGGTCGCTGCCTCCGGATAGCCGCGCTCGCGGATTCACCCGTCGCGACTTGGTAACTCCCCGCTCGCCGCGACGGCCGACGACAAGGGTCCCGGGATACCGAGTCGACGACCCGGTAGCACCCGCGGCCGTGGTCGATCCCCCCAGCTGCGCCAGGCTACTCGCCGCCCACACCCGCGAGTGCGACCGTCAGCCCCGTCGACAGACGGTTCACCTCGTTAACTGGCAGACGGCCCGCCGGCCGGTGACAGGTTTTGACAGGGTTTGACAGGTCCCACGCGGTCTTGCTCGGCCTGTCTCCCTCACCCGTGGCCAGAAGGGACGGGGTGAGATCGACCGGCCGGGGTTCCCGAGTGGAATCCGCATGCCCGTCAACACTTGCGGGAGAAACAACGGGCTCGCGGCCTGTGTCGGTCGCGGCGGGACGCTCCTCCTGTTTGGCGGCGCTCTCGGTGGGCGGTGTGACAGGTCGGGGTGAGTCGATGGGTTCTGACCGGATGGGGTCTTGCGGGCCGGTGTCCTGGGCGGCCGGTGTCGCGGGTGAGAGGCTGTCGGTCGTGGCCGCCAGGGTCTCGGTCCGGTCGGACGGGTCGGCGCGGCGGTCCCGGTCGCAGAGTTTCACGGCCAGTTCGATCAACGTCTTGGCCGCCCGGAGCTGGATGCCCTCGGACGAGCTCCCGAGCAGGCGGTGGAGGGTGTCGCAGGCGTCGGTCGTCGCCCCGACGATCCGGCCGCAGGAGGTATCCAGGACCACCGCCCGGATCTCGTACACCCGGTCCCGGAAGGCGGGGTCGCGGAGCCGGCGGTAGACGGTACTCTCGCTCACCCGGGCGGCCTTGGCCGCGGCGGTGATCGTCCCGCCGACGGCCAGGGTTTTGGCCAGGAACTCGTCCGCGGCCCGCGATGTGTGGGCGGTCATTAGCTGTCCCTCCAGTGGTGATTGCCCGTACACAGGGTACCCGACCGGGTTGCCTGTCGAGAAGGGACGTTGTCCGACGGTTCCGGGGCGGGATTTCCAAGGGTTTCCTGAGATTGGGGCCCGGTGGCTCGCACGCGGCCGGGGCAGCCCCGCAAGAGGGGTAGAATAACTTGGTCCGCTCCGAGGCGAGCATCGCACTGTCTCTCACGAAAGGCGACCCGATGAATGCCGATAGCAACCGCAGGGCCTTCCTGCGCGGCGGCACGCTGGCGGCGGGGGCCCTGGTTGCCGGGGCCGCACAACCCGTGCAGGGTGGGGACGACCCGCCGAAGAAGGATGCCCCGGCCGGGACCGAAAAAGACTACCCCCGTAACCACGCCGGGCTTGGCGGCCCCGTAGGCAGCGCGACCGACCGAGGCAAACTCGTGCCGGGCCTCCGCGGCGCCGGGGAGCCGCCGGTGTTGGTCGAGACGCCGGACCTCCCCGACCTGCCGTGGAAGATGGTCAACGGGGCCAAGGAGTTCCACCTCCACGCCCAACCCGTCAAGCGCGAGCTGCTGCCCGGCAACTTCATGAACCACTGGGGCTACAACGGCACCATGCCCGGCCCCACGATCCAGGTGACCGAGGGCGACCGGGTCCGCATCGTTGTCCATAACGACCTCCCAGAGCCGACCGAGTTGCACCTGCACGGCCTGGAATTGCCCATTGCCATGGACGGGGTCCCACACATCACTCAGGACCCCATCAAGCCCGGTGGCACGGGCGTGTACGAGCTGACCGTCCACCAGACCGGCACCTATTTCTACCACCCTCACGGGGCCATGCAGGAAGCCATCGGCATGGTTGGCCTGTTCATCATTCACCCGAAAGTGGCCTACACGCCGGCGGTCGATCAGGACTTCGCCCTCATCACCCAGGAGTTTGACATCCAGGGGGCGAGCGACACCCCGGACACCACGAGCATGGCCTTTCACTGGCTAACCTTCAACGGTCGCTGCGGCCCCTACATCACTCCCCTGGTCGTCCGGTTGGGCCACCGGGTGCGGATCCGCATCCTGAACTTCAGCAGCATGGATCACCACCCGATCCACCTGCACGGCCACACCTTCTGGGTCACCGGGACCGAGGGCGGCCGCATCCCCGAGTCGGCCTGGATCCCCGGCAACAACGTCCTGGTCGGCGTGGCCCAGGTCCGCGAGTTCGAGTTCGTTGCCAACAATCCGGGCGACTGGATGACGCACTGCCACATGTTCCATCACATGATGAACCACATGGTTTCCGGGGTCGGCCCCGGCAGTCGCGGCCTGGCCAGGGGCGTCAGGGAAGACCCGCGCTACAAGGTGCCGGCGTTCCCACAGGAGGAGGGCATGATGGCGCCGATGTCGCCGGCGGAGATGGCCAAGGTCACGAAAAACCCCCGGACGCGGGGCATGCGGCCCATGTGGCCGATGGGCGTCATGGGGCTGATGACCGTGGTCCGCGTGCTGCCCCCGGACCTCTACGACAAGGTGGTCTCCGGGAAAGGGGAGGTCGCCCCCGGGGCCAGCGTCCCGGGTTCGATGCCGGCTCACCACATGGAGCATATGAAGCCCTGATTCGGCGGACGAGGGCGAGAATGAAGGGCTTCCTCCCGCGCCCCTCGCCCCCTCTCGCCCGCCTCCACCCGATCAGCGGGGGTCGGGGTTGGCTTCCAGGTGCCCGGCGGACGCCGGGGCGGGGGGGATGGTCAGCCCGTCCACCAGCAGCAGCCCACCGATCTCCACCTCGGCCTTGCGCAGCTCCAGCAGGCTGCGGGTGTACATCACCTTCGCCTCCTGCAGGTTGTGCTGGAGCACGACCACCTCGCGCCAGGGAGTCCGCCGCTTCCGGTACATGTCGAGCTGTACTTCGTAGGCTTCGGCGGATTCCGGGACGATGCCGTCGCGGTAAAGCTCCGCCGTTTGCCGAGCCGTCAGGTAACGGTTGAAGGCGTCGGCCAGGCGCTGCCGCAGGGACAGATCCACGCGGACCACCTCCGCCCGAGAGCGGGCCAGGTCGGCCTCGGCCTCCCGGATGGTTCCCTGGTTGCGGTTGAAGATGGGCAGGCTGATGCCCGCCTGGGTCGTTGCGATGGCGTTCCGGGTCTCGAAGCTGTACCCGCCGGCCCCCTGGAGCTGGATGTCGGGGATGGGCTGCACCTGCTCCCGCCGGACGGTGATCTGGTCGCGGGCGACGTGAGCCTGGGCCGCCTGTAGCTCCGGGCTCTCCTGGAGGAGCCGGGTCAGGGCGCTGTCCCAGTCCAGGGGCGGCCCGTCGGCGTCCAGTTGCCCCTGGAGCGGCGCCGGCGGCAGTTGGGGCGACCCCAGGAGGGCGCTCAGGTGCTGCCACAGGGCCGGGTACTGGTTCTGGACGGTCAGCAGGGCAATCTTCGCGTCGTTGAGCCGGACTTCCGCCAGCAGCACGTCGGCCCGGTTGGCCTGCCCGGTGTTGAACATCTCCCGTGTCGTCCGCAGCGATTCTTCGGCGTTCTCCACCATGCTGCGGCGCAGCTCGATCGTGCGCTGCAAGGCGAGCAGCTCCCAGTAGCGGATGCGCACGCCGTTGAGGACCCGGTACTGCTGGCCCTGGGCCAGCAGCTCGGCTTCGTAGGCTTCCCGGTTGTATTTGGCCCGGCTCAAGCGCAGCTTGCCCGCCGTGACGATCGTCTGCTGCACGAACCCGCCCTGGAACTCACCGGCGCTCCCCTCGATGCCGATGTTCTCGCCCCGGTAGCCGATGGTCGGGTTGGGGTAGAGGCCGGCTTGCAGGGCCTTGCCGCGTGAGGCGTCGACCGCGGCGGCGGCCTGCGCCAGGGTGGGGTTCCCCTGGAGGGCCATCAACTCCAGGTCGGCCACGTTCAGCGGGCTACCGGCGGCCGGTACGAAGGATGCGGGCGTAACCGGTTGGGGCGTCCTGCCCGGGAGGGCGGCCACCGCGGCAGTAACCGGGGTGGGTGGCGTTGGGGTGGCGGGAGACCTGGCCGTGGTGACGACCGCCAGCGGGGCGGGCGCCGGGGGACGGGCCGGTGGGTCGGGGGTCTGACAGCCGGCGGCCGCGACCGAGGAGAACGAAATCCCGAGGAAGAACGCCCGAGCGCTCATCTCACACCTCCAAATCGCCCCCGAAGGCCCGAGCATACCCGCCAGCACTTCCGGATCTGATCTTTGAATCGGAAAGGAGAACTGGACAGCTTGATCCGTGCCAGCCCGTTGGGTGCAGCCGGACGGATGACGGCGGGGTCTGTTTGGGTTGTGACGGTTGGCAGTGAGCAGAAGAATCGGGGGCGGGAGGGCCACGGCGGGCCTGCCGGATCCGCGCGGGCACCTCGCGGCCCGGTAGAGGGGGGGTCGTAACGTAATCACCCGCCGCAGGCGGGAGAAATGCAGCGAGGTCTGGGTGGCATGTCCACGGCTTTGGGACAGATGACACCCAAAGGTGGTCACTCAGGTGTCACCCAAAGGTGGTCACTATGGTAACGG
>JAQGHQ010000329.1 GCA_028288765.1 Gemmataceae bacterium
GGCCTGGGGGCGACCCCGGCCGTCCGCCGGGTGACGGTCGAGTGGCCGTCCGGCTCACCCCGGACCGAGCACTGGGACGGGCCCGCCGTCGACCAGTACCACCGGCTGGAGCAGGGCAAGGGGACGGACGGATGAGATCGGTCACCGGCCAGGTCACGACCCGGCCGCCGGGGCGCGCGGAACGTGGCACCTACTTCCCTTCCTCCTTGAACCGGATGTCGCCCGCGAAGCGGTCGAGCAGCACGACCTGGGCCGGGTGGGCGATCATGTCGGCGGGCTTGTCCTTCACCGCCGGGTGCAGCGTCCAGTAGACGATCAGTGTCTTGCCGGCCGCATCGGACTCAGCCCGGGTGACCTCCACCTGGGCACCCGCCGGCTGCACGCCGCCGCTCACGCCGACCACCATCCGCTTCGTGAAGTCGATGTCGTCCACCCCCAATGCCTTCGCGTACCGGGCCTTCGCCTCCGCCCGCATCCGCTCCAGCACCGGCTCCGGGGCGCGCGCCCGCGGGTCGATCAGCTCGTCCTCGCCGCGGACCAACCACTCCTTCCGCGCCGCCTCCGGCGGCCACCCGTCCGGCCGGAAGGCACGGGCGGCCGGCGCGACCTCCGTCCCGGCCGCGGGCGGGTCTTCCGGCTTCGCGGGCGGATCCGCCAGCCGGTCGAACGTCACCTCGCCGTCGAACCGCCTCACCAGCACCGCTTCGAGCGGACGGGTGAGGATCTGGTCTTTGGCCCGCGGCAGCCGCCGCCAGCGGACGGTGAGTGTCTTCCCCGCCTCGTCGCGGTCGATCCGGACGATCGTCACCGTATACGGGGCGCTCGGCGGCCCACCGCCGCTCACCCCGACCATTGGCTGCGTGCCGTCCTCGACGGCCAGGATCATGTGCTCGTCGAAGTCGAGGGCGGGCAGCTTGAACGCCTTCGCCAGGGTGACGCCGGCCCCGCCCCCGGCGGCCTTCGCCAACTCGGCCTCGGTGCGGATCACGCGGGTGAGCGGGGCGCGGGCGGTGCCGATCCCGGCGGACGCATGCGTCGGCAGGTGCGGCCACGGGCCGCGGGCCAGGATCTTCACCGGGCGGCCCTCCCAGGCGATCACGCCGCCCGGGGCCAGGAGCAGAAGCACCCAGGCGGTTCGCCGCATGATAAATCCTTGCTCCGGGCGATGTGACTGCCGGCGTCATCGGCCGGCCACCGGTGCAATTGTAAACCGGAACCGGGCGGCCCGTGAGGCGAAGACCGCTAACACACGACCGCGCCCGGCGGTCGAGCCGTACCAGTCAGTGGGCGACGGCGGCCGGCAGGTCCCGCCGCATGCATGCGCACCGCCGTTCGCGTTCAGGTTCACGTCCACCTCGTCCATGAACACCGCCGTCTCGTCCGCCGGCAGACCCTTGAGCAACGCCCGCAACGCCCGGAGCTTCCGCTCCCGGTCCGGGTCGTTGGGGCGGATGACGGGGCGGGGCCGTCGCCACACCAGCCCGGCCTCCCGGAGCCACCGGCGGACCGTCTCCCGCCCGACCCGGACCCGGTCGTCGTCCCGCAGAACCACGGCCGCCGCCTCGCAACTCCACCGGCTCCGGGCGAATCGGAAGTCGGCCGGTGCGTACGTCAGCACCCACCGGACGACCAGGACCGCCCAGATGTGGATACCGGACCGCCGCCGGCCGCCTTCCGTCCGGTGGCCAAACGGTTGGAGCGGTCGGAAACGCTTCCAAAGTGGAGCCTCGTGATACACCCGGCCAGCGGGTAGAGTATTTCCCACTCAATGCCTTAGAATCGCCAGGGTCATCCGAACACCGAACTGATCGCCTGTTGCTTGACATCCGGATAGAGGTGCCGATACCGCCGCCGTTGCTCGTCTGTCGAGTGCCCGACCATGTCGTCGATCACCCGCTGGTCGACCCCCTTACTCGCCATCGCCGAGATCAGCGAGTGACGAAAGACGTGCCAGCCACGCAGCACCTTCCACTTCGAGACGCGAAACGCACGCCGGAGGTAGTTGTGGGCCTCCCGGGGGGTGATCCCCGCCCCGTCACCTTTACAGAAGAGCGTCTTTCCCGCCGCCCGGTTCACCACCCAGTCTTCCAGCACGCCCCGCAAGAACGGACTGAGCGGCACTCGACGGGTGGTGTGCTTCCGCTTGTCGCGCTTCTTCTCCCGGATGGTGACCACACCCCCGACCAGGTCGAGGTCCGAGGGTAACGCCCGGACGATCTCGGACCGCCGGGCCCCGGTGTGGGCCGCGAAGCAGATCATCGGGTACACCCACGGGCTGACCGGTCGGTCCTTCGCCCACGCGAGCAGATCCCCGATCTCCGCGGGCCGGAGGTACACGCACTCCCACACCTTGTCAGGGTCGTCCCCCGCCCGGACCCGCCGCTCGGCCTCCTCCCACGTCATGAACGGGAGGCTCTCCACCGTCTTCGCGTAGTCGAGGTCCCGGCCCGGGAATTCCTCTCCGAGCCCGAGATGGCTCCGGGCCCAGTTCCACGCCGTCCGCAGACTCACGATCTCCTTGCGGATCGTGGCCGCCGACGGGTGTCGCTTCGGCCGGTCCTCGCTCGCTTCAGGCGGCGGCTTGCGGTTCTTCCGGGGCTTCTTGGCCGCGTCCCGCTCCCGCCGCTTCACCCGGTAGACGTTGGGGTCGATCCATTCCCCGGCCCGTTTGTCGGTGTACCCCTGCAGGTCCGCCCGGGTGATTTGTGTGACTGGCCGATCCGGGCCGAGCAGGCGGACCAGGTGGTCGAAGTGCAGGCGGATACCGTCGAGCGTGGTCTGTTCGAGCTTCCCGTTCTGCGACCGGAAGTATGTGTCGCGGAGTCCGGTGAGCGTGAGTTCCCGCACCTCGGCCGGGTGTTCCGGCGGCCGACCCTCATGCCGGACGAAGGTGACCACGTCACACCCGGGCGGCAAGGTCACGAGCCCCTGCTTGAGCCGCATGAGCCAGTAGTCGACCTTGTCGGCGGTGGCCTTGGCCTCCCGCTCGTTGACTTCGCCGAGCCAGAAGGTGTGCTGTTTGCCGTCGTGTCGGAAGAGAACCCGCGAGCTTCCGTTGCGGGATTGGACCCAGGCCATGCGGCACCGTTTGGTAGCAATTTGGTAGCAGCATTGATCCATGTGGGGGCACAGCGACCCCAATGCCAGTGTGATCAGTTTCCGACTTAAAAGCAAGCTGAGTAGTGGATTACAATGCCATTGATGTGTGATTGCAATATGACAAAAACTGGCGAGTCCCAGACTGTCGATCCGGTGGTTGCGGGTTCGAGTCCCGTCGTCCTCGCTAGAAAACAAAGGACTTGTGGCGACTAGCCAACGCGAAATCGCCCTCTGTCCGAGAATCTCGTCCGGAAAGTGAGTCCCCGGGGCGGCTGCCACACCTCTCCCCGGGGACTCGCGAGCCTTCCGGCCCGCTCTGCGGGAGGCTCTTCCATGCCCCATTTTCCGAAGCCATTCTTCAAGAAGGGTCGCGGCGTCTGGTACGTCGAGATCGACCACACGCAGCACAACCTCGGATCTGACAAGGACGCCGCCTTCGAGCGGAACCACGAACTCATGCGGGAACGCCCGCATGAGGCCGATCTGTCCCTCGCCCTCGGCGTCATGGACGCCTTCCTGACGTGGGCGAAGGACAACAAGGCCGACCGTACCTTCGAGTGGTATCAACGGCACCTGAAGACGTTCTCGAAGTCGATTCCACCGCTCCTCGCCACCGGCCAGATCAAGAAGCACCACCTGACGGCCTGCCTCCAGGCCGCCAAAACGCTCAACGGGACCACACAAAACGGTCTTTGCCGGGCCGTCGTTCGGGCGTTCCGCTGGGCCGAGAACGAGGAGATCATCCAGCGTTCTCCGTTCCGCGGGGTCGAGAAGCCCCGCAACAAACGGCGGACCGTGATCATCTCCGACGACGAGTACGCCTTCCTGCTCTCCCGCATCCCCGCGGAGACCCGCGGCGCGCAGATGATCTTCTGCGACCTGGGCGTTCACCCGACACCATGGGGTTATTCCGCCTACGACGATACGATCGCGAAGCTGATCGCACGGGGCATTCCGCGCGAGCAGATCGCTGCCATCGGGGAGGCCGACTCGGATGCCAAGAAGCAGTCGCTGTTCGAGAAGGTCCGCACCGGCCAGGTCCGGGTGCTGCTGGGCAGCACGCAGAAGATGGGCACCGGCACGAACGTCCAGAAGCGCCTCGTCGCGCTGCACCACCTCGACGCCCCGTGGAAGCCGGCCGAGGTCGAACAGCGCGAAGGCCGGATTCTCCGCCAGGGAAACGAGAACGAGGAGGTGGCGATCTACCGCTACGTCACGACCGGTTCCTTCGATTCGTTCATGTGGGTGCGACGTGCAAGTCGCTCGATTGATGGTGTGGCCTGGCCGCGAGGCCTCAACCACACCTGCGGTTCCGTCCGCAGTAGCCTACCGACACCCGCGCGGGCCGTAAGGCCCGGGTGGGAAGCTGTCGGAACAACGTACCCCGACCCGCTTGGGTCCAGAACGACACCGCGAGGTGTCCTCTGTCCTGCCAGCACCGCGGCGGGAGTGGGGCCAGGCTTGGTGGCATGACCAACGCATGTGAACCGGCGATAAACCCCGTTAAAGCAGAACAGGCCCAAGGTGCTGACAGGCCTGGACCAAAATGGTGTGCGGCCGGCTGCCCCTCTCCACATTGGGGGCACACGGACACAACGGCCGTCGGGGGAGAGCTGGGGTCTGACCCGCCGCGTCAATCGAGCGGAACACGGTAAACCCGTACCCCCGCCCCGCGAGGGGCAAGCCGACCGCGAGGGAGGCCGTCGGGGGTGCGGGCAGGAGATCGCGGAGGAAGCGAACGCCGGCCTGGAGCGGGTCGGATACGGGGCTCGTGCCCCGGCCCGAAAGGGGGCTGACTTCCGCGTGGTCTTTCGCGACGAGATCGCTTCCCGAACCTCTCGAACGGAGGAAGGCAAATGGACGCGGTGCCCCAGGCCGCGTGTGCGCCCTCCCGCGAGCCGGTGCCCTGGCACAGCATCGATTGGGCCAGGTGTCATCGGACCGTGAAGAGGCTGCAAGCGCGTATCGTCAAGGCGACGGCGGAAGGGCGCTGGGGCAAGGTGAAAGCCTTGCAATGGCTCCTGACCCACTCGACCGGCGGCAAGGCCCTTGCCGTGAAGCGGGTGACCGAGAACGGTGGTAAGAACACCCCGGGCGTGGACGGGGCAACCTGGTCCACACCGGGGGCGAAAACCGACGCGATGAGGTCACTGCGGCGAAGGGGGTACCGACCCCGACCGCTGCGGCGGGTCTACATCCCGAAATCGAACGGAAAGCAGAGACCCCTCGGCATTCCCACGATGAAGGATCGCGCGATGCGGGCTCTCTACCTGCTCGCGCTCGACCCGGTATCCGAGACCAAAGCCGACCGGAACTCCTACGGGTTTCGTAAGGCCCGCTCGGCGCACGACGCACTCGAACAGTGCTACAAGGCGCTCGGCAAGCCTTCGAAGTCACCCCAATGGGTTCTCGACGCCGACATCAAAGGGTGCTTCGACAACATCGACCACGACTGGATGCTCGCGCACATTCCCACGGATGCGCAGGTGCTCCGGAAGTGGCTGAAGGCCGGGTATGTGGAACGGGCCGCACTGTTCCCGACCGAGGTGGGGACCCCGCAAGGGGGCATCATCTCACCGACGCTGGCGAACATGGTCCTCGACGGGCTGGAACAGCGGCTGACGGACCGGACCCGGAAGCGGAAGTCCAACGGCACGGTGGTCCACAACCCGAAGATCAATCTCATCCGCTACGCGGACGACTTCGTGGTCACCGGCGACTCCCCGGAGACGCTGGCCGAGGCGAGAGAGGTCGTGGTCGCGTTCCTCGCGGAACGCGGCCTCACGCTCTCGCCGGAGAAGACGCGGATCGTGCACCTGTCCGAGGGATTCAACTTCCTCGGACAGAACGTGAGGTTGTACGGCGACAAGGTCCTGATCAAACCCTCGAAGGAGGCGCTGAGCAGGATCTACGGCAAGATCCGCGACATCGTCCGGAGGAGCCGGGCGGTGGAGCAGCGTGACCTGATCCGGATGCTCAATCCGGTCATCCAGGGGTGGGTCAACTACCACCGCCACGCGGTCTCGTCGGTCGCCTTCAGCAAGCTCGACTTCATGGTCTGGAAGTTGCTCTGGCAGTGGACAGTCCGCAGGCATCGCGGCAAGAGGCGGCCGTGGATCAAGGCGCGCTACTGGCGAGTCCGCGGTTCACGGACGTGGACCTTCGCGACCGACGTCGTCATCGGCGGCAAGCCGCGAACCATCTCCCTGGTGTACGCGACGGACACCCCGATCCGCCGCCACGTCAATGTACGAGCGGAGGTCAACCCTTACGCGCCGGAGTGGGAGGGCTACCTGGTGGAACGACACGTTCAACAGGGGGTCAACTCACTCAACGGGCGACGGCGGCTCTTGTGCCTGTGGGTCTCCCAGGACGGGTTGTGTGCGGAGTGTGGCGTACCCATCACCCGGGAAACCGGGTGGGCCGTGCACCACGTGCGACGCCGGGCCGACGGGGGCTCGGACCGGTCCAGCAATCTCCGGATGCTACACCCGAACTGCCACCGACAACATCATGCCAACGAGGACGGTCCGTCGCCGGGTCCGCGCCAGCGGGCCGACAGAAAGGCTTGAGCTGGATGCGGGGAAACTCGCACGTCCAGTTCTCAGGGGGCCGGGAGACAGCAATGCTTCCCGGCTACCCGATCAGGCCCTGGAAACCAAGGCCCGCTTCATCGCGCAGGTCATCACAGGCGACAACGCCGCCCGCCGTGCCGACGACATCGGCGGCCAGGAGCTCTCCTACGCCGAGGTCAAGGCCATCGCCTCGGGCAACCCGGCCGTGCTGACGCTTGCCGAGGCCGATGCCGAATTGCAACGGCTCGCCGTGTTGAAGAAGAACCACCTGGACGAACAGTACGTGGCCCGCCGCAGCGTGCGCGATCTGCCCGGACGGATCGCCGGCCTCGCCGATCGCCTGGCCGGCCTCTCGGCGGATCTGGCCACGGCGACCACGCACGCAGGCGCTCCGATTGTCCTCGGCGGCCGCGCGTGCTCGCTCGAGGACGCGCACGCCGTGCTGGCCGGCCAACTGGAGGCGTTGCCGCGGGTCGTCCGCGAATCGCAGCGCGTTGTGCTCGGCACGTATCGCGGCCTACAGTTCGGCCTAGTGCTGCACCCGCAGTTCGCGCCCGACGTGTACCTCGAAGGGGCCGCAACGTGCCGGGCCATGCTCTCGCGCGAGCACCACGGACCGCGTGCCATCCTGAACGCGGCCGAGCGCCTGGCGAGCGCCTACGACGCCGAGTGCGACGACCGCCGGCAGGAACTCGCCATCGCGGAATCCCAGCTGCGCGACTATCACGCGTGCGTCGGCCAGCCGTTTCGTCACGAAACCGTGATGACCGAAATGGCGACGCTGCGCGACCGACTCAAGGCGTGTCTTTCCGGAACGACCCCGGAACCGGGTACCGCACCGCAGCTGAGCGCTTCCGAACTGGCCGAGCAGATCCAGGCGGTCAAGTCCGCACACAGCGTTGAGGCTACGGCCGACCGGTCCGTTCGGCACACGACCACCGCGGAAGAGCCGGTCACAGCGCGCATCCGCCGCCGGCTGGGGGCGATGCTCGCGTCAGGCCCGACCGCCACGACCGACCAGGAGATGTAGCTCGGTTTCCCCCACTTCCACCGCTCACCGCTCGTGAACGGCACGGGTTCTCTCTGACCGCGGACCGGGCGTGTCCCTGTGCGTGTTCGACCGGGGGCTGCAAGCGTGAGATGCCGTGGGCCTGGGTACCAACGTGCGCTTCAGCTACCTGCTCCTGCCGGTGTACCTGGTGTGGTTCGTCTGGAAGCTCGGCCCCGGCCAAATCCGCCACGTCGAGTGGGCCTCCCTCGACATCGGGCGGTAACGGCTGGACAGTGGAGACATCACACATCAGGACGGTCGGTATCGCTTTCCGGCCCGTTCCCCACCGCTTCGTAGTGCTCGACGGTCGGGAAGGGATCGTAGAAGTGGTGGAGCAGTTCCTTCCACCGCAGGTACCGAGACGAGCCGCGGAACCCCTCGGTGTGATCTGCCAGGCAGCGCCAGCGGACGAGCAAGACGTATCGGGATGTCTTCTCCAGGCAACGTTGGAGTTCGAGCCCACGGAAGCCGTCGGTCGCGGCGATGAGCGGCCGCGCCTCAGCGAAGGCGGTCTCGAAAGTCGTTTCCGATCCAGGCCGGACGTCGACGATCACCACTTCGAGGATCATGGGCGGGAATTCCAGGTGAGCACACCGGGTGGGATGCGCACCCACGGCTTCCGGGGATTTGCCTCACAGGTGGTCTACTGCTCCACGTGACCCGAACAAGGCCGCCTCTGGGGTTACGCCGGGCGGGCCGCGGGCATGTCGTCTGTCGGCTTGACGTTGTGCCGTCGCTGGGTGGGCTGGCTGCCCTTGCGATCGAACCGCCGCCGGAGACGATCCGCTTCGGCCCGGGCATCGAGCCGGTCGTTCGACTCATGGATGAAATGCCGCAAATGGTGGGGGGACGGCCCCGCGGGGAGCCTTCTGGTCAGCACGGCGTCTGACCGCGCTCCAGCCCGGACACTAGCCGGTCCATCCAGTGCTGTATCTGGAGCGCGTCGCCGTAGGTCGCCCCCACGGGAACGCCTTGCTGCCCCCGCACCACGCGGCAGAAGCAGCGGAGTTCTTCGGCCATCATGCCCGTCGCCCCGGTGGCGTCGGCGCGAATCTCCAGCGCCATGGGCCAGACCGCCCGCTCGTCCCATACCTCGATCGGCCTGGGGTTCGGGTTGATCCGTGCCGACCAGCCGGTGCCGAACACCTCCATCCGGTCGAACCCCCTTGGAGGCATCCCGCCGGGGGTCAGGTACGACGCGGCGAACGAGGCCAGGAGCCCGTCGGCCCACTGGAGCTGCGCCACAGCGAGGTCCACGTCACCCGCGCGGGTGCGGTGGAATCGCGCACTGTAATTCACCGGGTCGGCACGATTGGCGAGCGCCTGGGTGGCGTAGAGGTCGTGGACCATGACCGCCTGCAGCGGATTCTCTCCCGGGAACGCCCCCACGATGCTGGCCGGCCGATGGCGGACGCAGTCGATGTACGCCAGGGCACCACGCTGCTGAACTTCCATACGCAATTGCTGGAATTCGCTGTTGAACAGCACGATGTGCCCGATCATGAGGTTGCCGGAGCCGGGCCGGACCAGCGGTGAGAGGCTCCGGGCGTCTTCCAGGTTGTCGGCGATGGGCTTTTCCAGCAGCACCGTCTTACCGGCTTCCAGCAGCGTCCGGACGACGGGCACATGCGGCAGTCGTGCAGGCGACGACCCAGGCTTCGGCCGTCGATTCCACGAGGGCTTGCTCAAGACTCGTCCAGCCCGGCACGCCTGGCAGCTCGGGGCTCAAGGAATCAAGGCTGGCCTGCCGTCGCGCCACCAGCGCCACCAGGTCTGCTTCCGCCAGGCGGGCCAGCGTTAGGGCGTGCAGTCGCCCGAAGCGGCCCAACCCGAGTACACCGACCTTCACGGGGGCAAGGCTCTTCGGGGTCATGGTCGCCCTCGTTCCGCCGGATCCTGAGACGTAGATACCGGGTGTGCCGTCACGGGCTCGGGGCTGTTTCCGCTACGATGCCATGAGTCGAGTTGCGACCGACGGCAACGCGACCCGCGGCCACCCGAACGTCTTGAGAAGGTATCCTGGTGGGTGCCAACGGAACAGGAGATTCAAGAGGTCCGTGACGAACGGTACGGGGTCTGAGGATGGCATCGAAACAGTAATGCGACGGAGAACCACAATGCAGAAGCGCACACTCGGAACGAGCAACCTGGAGGTGTCGGCCCTGGGCCTGGGCTGCATGGGCCTGAGCTTCGGGTACGGCCCCGCGGTCGAGACGCAGGATGGCATCGCGCTCATTCGGGCGGCCGTCGATCTCGGGGTCACGCTCTTCGACACCGCGGAGGTGTACGGCCCGTTCACGAACGAGGATCTCGTCGGGGAGGCGCTCGCCCCGGTCCGTGACCGTGTGGTAATTGCCACCAAGTTCGGGTTCAAGTTCGAGAACGGGAAGCAGGCGGGCCTCGACAGCCGCCCCACTCACATCCGGGAGGTCGCGGAGGCGTCGCTCAAGCGGCTCAAGACCGACCGCATCGACCTGCTCTACCAGCACCGCGTCGATCCGAATGTCCCGATTGAGGACGTCGCGGGGGCGGTGAAGGAATTGATCCAGGCGGGCAAGGTCCGGCACTTCGGCCTGTCCGAGGCGGGCGTGCAGACGATCCGCCGGGCGCACGCGGTCCAGCCGGTCGCGGCGCTCCAGAGCGAGTACTCGCTGTGGTGGCGGGAGCCCGAGGCGGAGATCCTCCCGACGCTCGAAGAACTCGGGATCGGCTTCGTCCCCTTCAGTCCGCTGGGCAAGGGTTATCTCACCGGGAAGATGGACGAGAACACCACCTTCGACGCCACCGACTTCCGCAACACTGTGCCCCGCTTCTCATCGGAGGCCCGCAAGGCGAACCAGGCGGTGGTCGAGTTGCTCGGCACGATCGCGGCGCGCAAGAACGCCACGTCGGCGCAGGTCGCGCTCGCGTGGCTCCTCGCCCAGAAGCCGTGGGTCGTGCCCATCCCGGGGACGACGAAGCAGCACCTCCTCCAGGAGAACGTCGCCGCGACGGCCGTCGAACTCACCGCGGACGACCTCCGCGACATCGACACCGCCGCCTCCCGGATCACGGTGCAAGGGGCGCGGTATTCCGAGGCGGCGCAGAAGATGATCGACCGCTGAAGCGGCAGAGAGGAGAACTGCGGGTCGGGATGCTCGGATCTGGGTAGTAACCTGGCACGCACGCGGCTCATGAGGCACGTCTGCTGCCTCTGGAGTGCAAGGCGGGGTTGGCGCGCTGTCCGTCGGGAGTCCGCGAATCGGAAACATCCTGAAAGGGTTGGTGATCGCCCCGGGTATCTGTAACCACGCTTGGCACAGTCAACGACGTGCCGCGATGTCATGACGAAGAGCAGCCGGTTCGTGATCGCCACCCATGTTCTCGCCTTGCTCGCGCACGGCGACGGCGAGTCCCTCACGTCCGAGTGGATCGCGGGTAGCGTCAACACGAACGCGGTGGTCATCCGTCGCATCTTAGCGCTCCTGGCCAGGGCGGGCCTGGTCGCGACGCAGGAAGGGGCGAAGGGCGGGTCTCGGTTGGCCCGACCCGCGAAGGAGATCAATCTGCTGGCGGTGTACCGGGCGGTCGAGGAGGGCGACCTGTTCGCGTCGCACCCGCAACCGCCGAATCCGCAGTGCCCCGTCGGGTGCCACATCCAAGCGGCGCTCGAGCCGACGCTCGACGCGGCCGAGGAGGCGATGGCGATGAGCCTGGCGAAGACGACCGTGGCGGACGTGGTCCGACAGGTCAGGGGGGCGACGTGAGTCCGTGTTTTTTTGCCCGTTACTGTAACAAGATCGAGTACAGAAGGAGACGGCTATGAAGATCCTACTCGTCGGCGGCAGCGGCACGATCGGGCAGCGCGTCCTGGCGGAAGCCGTGAAACGCGGCCACGCGGTCACGAGCGTGACCCGCGACCCGTCCCGGGTGCCCTCCCAGGGCGGCGTGACGGCGGTCAAGGGCGACGCCCTCGACCCGAAGAGCCTCGCGGATGCGGCCAGCGGGCACGACGCGGTCGTCAGCGCGTACTCGCCCGGGGGGCAAGACCCATCAAGGATGGTGGACGCGGCCCGCGCCCAGATCGCCGGACTGAAGCAGGCGGGGGTGAAGCGGCTGATCGTCGTCGGCGGGGCCGGGAGCTTGGAGGTCGCCCCCGGCGTGCAAGTGGTGGACACGCCGGAGTTCCCGGCCGCGTGGAAGGACATCGCCCTCGCCCACCGCGACGCGCTGGAGGTGTACCGGAAGGAGGGCGGAGCGCTGGAGTGGACGTACTTCAGCCCGCCGGCCCTGATCGAACCGGGCGAGCGGACCGGCACGTTCCGCGTCGGGAGCGATCAGCTTCTCGTGGATGCGGCGGGCCAGAGCCGGATCTCGGCCGAGGACTACGCCATCGCCCTGCTCGACGAGGTCGAAACGCCGAAGCACGTGCGGAAGCGGTTCACCGCCGCGTATTAGTCACCCGCGGAGGGCGGTGTAACTCGCCCATCGTTTGGAGGTATCCCACCTCGGGGCGAAGAATGGCTTCGCCCCGAGGGTCATCATGAAGCCCTTGTCAGAAATCTCGCTTTCCGTGCTCGACCTGTCCCCGATCCGCGAGGGGGGCACGGCCGCCGAGTCGTTCCGCAACACCCTCGACCTCGCCCGGCACGCCGAGCGACTCGGGTTCCACCGGTACTGGGTGGCTGAGCACCACAGCCTCCCGGGCATCGCCAGCGCCGCGACCGCGGTCGTCATCGCCCACGTCGCCGGCGGCACGTCCCGCATCCGCGTCGGGTCCGGCGGGATCATGCTCCCCAACCACGCCCCGCTCGTCATCGCCGAGCAGTTCGGCACCCTGGAGTCGCTCTTTCCCGGCCGCATCGACCTGGGCCTCGGTCGCGCGCCCGGCGGCGACTCCCGGACGGCCCGCGCGCTGCGGCGACACCTGGGGAGCAACGGCGACACGTTCCCGCAAGATCTCCAGGAGTTGATGGAGTACTTCCGGCCTGGTGGGCCGGGGAACGGGGTCCACGCCGTCCCGGGCGAGGGCTTGCACGTGCCGATGTGGCTGCTCGGGTCGAGTGACTTCTCCGCACGACTGGCGGCCGAGCTGGGCCTGCCGTTCGCGTTCGCGTCGCACTTCGCCCCGGACTTCCTGCACGAGGCCCTGGCCCTCTACCGCCGGCACTTCGAGCCGTCGGCGCACCTGGCTAGGCCGCGGGTGATGGTCGCGGCGAACGTGTTTGCAGCCGACACCGACGTCGAGGCCAGGCGGCTCTTTACGTCGGCCCAGCAGCAGTTCCTGAACCTTGTCCGCGGCACGCCGGGGTTGCTGCCGCCCCCCGTCGAGTCGATGGACCGGCTGTGGCTCCCGCACGAGCGCGCTCACGTCGAGCGGATGACGAGGTGCTCGGCGGTCGGATCGTCGGAGACCGTGCGGTGCCGGCTGGAACAGTTCACGGCGGAAACGGACGCGGACGAGGTGATTGTCGCGGGGCAGATGTACGACCACACCGCCCGGCTGCGATCGTTCGAGATCGCGGCGGCGATCCACGGACAGCCCCTGCCACGGAGCGTTTGAATGACCGGTCGCAGTATGCGGTCTGGTCGGTGATGAGCGGAACGCCGAGTGGTGGTGCAGTGTTCAGCCGGGAATCCGTTTGCTGGGAAGCCACCCTGCGATACGCCCCCAAACACGACTTCCCGGCAGCGTCCGGGCCGAGACGGCTGTGCTATAGTGCGAGTTTCCTCTCCCGAGCCCGCCGCCGGCCCGCGTGCGGGCGTGTGAGACCGCGAATGACCACGCAAACCGCTGAAGCGCCCGCACCGCCGGGCGGGCACGTGTTCGAGGACATCGCCGACGCGATGCCGCACATGGTGTGGCTGGCCGAGTCGACCGGGGCGACCACGTACCACAATCGCCGCATCCTGGAGTACGCCGGGCTCCCGCCCGGGGCCACGCTCGGGTTCCGGTGGGAGGCGATGGTCCACCCGGAGGACGTCCCCGCCACGCGGGTCGCGTGGGGCCGCTCCCTCGAGACCGGCGAGCCCTTCGAGATCGAATACCGCCTCCGCCGCGGCGACGGCGAGTATCGGTGGTTCCACGCCCGCGCCGCCGCCCAGCGGGACGGGTCGGGCCGGCTCGCCCGGTGGGTCGGCACGTGCACCGACGTCGAGGACCAGAAGCGGGCGGCCGCCCGGATGCGGGCGGTCGTCGAGAGCATGGCCGACGGCCTCGTCGTCGCCGACCCGTCCGGCCACCTCCTGGAGTGGAACCCCGCCGCCCTGAGAATGCACGGGTACGCCGACCTCGACGAGGCCCGCCGCCACCTGACCGCGTTCGTCGAGACGTTCACCCTGTCCCGCCCCGGCGGGGGGCCGCTCGCCTACCACGACTGGCCCATGCCCCGGATCCTCCGCGGGGAGACGGTCGCAGACGAGAAACTCGTCCTGCGCCGCCGCGACACCGGGCTCGAACTGGTCGTGGTGTACAGCGGAGCTCCCGTCCGCGGCCCGGGCGGGGACATCGAGTTGGGCGTCCTGACGATCCACGACGTAACCCGCCGGAAGCGGGCCGAGGGGGAGGCCCGGCGGACCACCGAGCTCCTCCGGGCCGTCGCCGACTCGACGACCGACGCCGTGTTCGTCAAGGACCCGGAGGGCAAGTACCTGCTGTGCAACCCCGCCACCGCCGCCTTCCTCGGCCGCCCGGCGGAAGACGTCCTCGGGCGGACGGACGCGGAATTGTTCGAGCCCGAGGGTGCCCGCCTCGTGATGGCGCGCGACCGACTCGTCATCGAGTCCGGCCGCCCGCAGACGGACGAGGAGACGCTCACGCTCGCCGGGGTCACCCGCACGTTCCTGGCGACCAAGGCCCCGTACCGGGATGGGCACGGCACCGTGATTGGGGTCGTCGGCATCTCGCGGGACGTGACGGATCGCAACCGGCTCGCGGCGGAGCGCGACTCCCTGCTCGCGCGACTCCAGATCCACATCGAGCGGATGCCGCTGGTGTACGTCCTCTTCGACGCCGGCTTCCGCGTCACCGACTGGAACCCGGCGGCCGAGCGCGTCTTCGGATACCCCAAGGCGGAAGCGCTCGGCAAGGGGCCGGGTGACCTGATCGCCCCCTCCTTCCGGAACGGGGCGGATGCCATCCTCGCCCGCATCCGGGCCGGGGACATGGCCGCCCACTCGGTGAACGAGAACCTGACGAAGGACGGGCGGGTCGTCACCTGCGAGTGGTTCAACACCCCCCTCGTGGCGGACGACGGGAAGTTCGTCGGGCTGCTGTGCCTCGCCCAGGACGTGACGCAGCGCCGGGTGCTGGAGGAGCAGTTCCGGCAGGCCCAGAAGATGGAGGCGGTGGGGCAGCTCGCTGGCGGGGTGGCCCACGACTTCAACAACCTGCTTACCATCATCAACGGGTACAGCGACCTGTTGCTCGGGAGCCTCCCGCCCGGCGACCCGTCCCGCGAGTTGCTCGCCGAGATCCACAAGGCCGGGGAGCGGTCGGCCGGGCTGACCCGCCAGTTACTCGCATTCAGCCGCAAACAGGTGCTCGCCACCTGGATCCTCGATCTGAATGCCGTCGTGGCCGACACCACAAGCCTGCTGCGGCGTGTGATCGGGGAGGATGTCCGCCTCTCCACCGCGCCCGGCCGCGGCCTCTGGCCGGTCCGGGCGGACGCGGGTCAGGTCGAACAGGTCCTCCTGAACCTAGCAGTGAACGCCCGCGACGCGATGCCGAGGGGCGGCAAGCTCACCATCGAGACCGCCAACGTCGAGTTGGATGAGGGCTATGCGTCGTCCCACTCGGACGCCCGGCCCGGGTCGCACGTCCTGCTCGCCGTCGCGGACACCGGGCACGGGATGACGCCGGAGGTGAGGGCGAAGATCTTCGAGCCGTTCTTCACCACGAAGGAGGTCGGGAAGGGAACCGGCCTGGGGCTGGCCACCGTGTACGGGATCGTCAAGCAGTCGGGCGGGCACATCGGGGTGAATTCCGAGGTCGGCGTCGGGACGACGTTCAAGGTGTACCTGCCCCGGGTCGAGCCGGAGGGCGGGGCGGTCAACGACCCGTCCAGGCGGCCGACGCCGCCCCGGGGGAGCGAGACGATCCTGGTGGTGGAGGACGAGCCCGCGGTCCGGGCGCTCACCCGGCACGTCCTCCGGCAGGCCGGGTACGCGGTGCTGGAGGCCGCCGACGGGGATACGGCACTGCGGGTGGCGGCCGGGCACGCCGGCCCGATCCACTTGTTGGTGACCGACGTGGTGATGCCGGGTTTCGGCGGTCGGGAGGTGGCCGAGCAACTGGCCGGGCGGCACCCCGGGATGCGGGTGCTGTTCGTCTCGGGGTACACCGACGACGCGGTCGTCCGGCACGGGGTGCTGTACGACCGGGTGAACTTCCTCCAGAAGCCCTTCACGCCGATCGCGCTGGCCCAGAAGGTCCGCGAGGTGCTGGACGCGCCGGGCACGTGATGGCGAGCCAGTCGCCGCGCTGAACCGGTGGTGACACGCGGGCGTGCCGGCGGCGACGGCACCCGGACGGCTTCTTCTCGCACCGCACATGGGACCGGCAGGAGTGTGGGAGAAGTGGGAGAACTGTGGGAGGGGCAGACGCAGGTCGATCCGGCATCGTTCCCCGCGTCACCTGCTCCCCCGCCCCATGGACGACGCCCTGCACACCACCATCGATCCGCACCTCGCCGCCTTCCTCGTGAACGAGGGGGCGCGGTTCGTCGGCCTGGAGCGATCCGGCCCGAAGCGGGTCCACTACTCCTTCATCGCCGACCTTCAGTTGCACACCCTCATCCGCGTCTATCGAGCCAGTCTCCCCGTCCTGATCGTGCCGTCGCAACTGTTCGAAACGCTTCACGACCTCCGGTGCCTCTCGATCGACCGGGGCAGACCCTTCTCCCCCTCCACACACGTATGAGTTTCTCCCTCGCCCACCTCCGGCTCAACGCCCCGCGGATGCCCTCGGGGGCGATCCGAACGCCGTCCTCGTGACCCAAATTCTCCGCGTCCCCGGTACCCTGCAGTTCAAAGTTCCCTCACGACCGTTCCTCTGTCGGCTCCTGCTCGACGAGTCAGCAGCCGTCCTGCCTTACGGGCTTGACGTCGTTCGTGCGGCACTGGACGGTTGGGGCGAGCCGCCGCTAGCGGGCGCGGTCGTGAACGCATCGCCCCGCCCGAACCCCGGTACCCCGCGACCGCGGTGGCATGCCGCCTTGGCCGGGGTTCCTGAGGGCGAGCGGAACGCCACGGCTGCCTGCCTCGTCGGAGCCATCCTGGGGAGACTACCCGAGGAGTTGTGGGAGACGGCCGGGTGGGGCGGCCTGACGGTGTGGAACGGCCGGAACGGCAAACCGCTTCCCGAGCGCGAGCTACGGGCGGTATTCGAGAGTATCGCTCGGCGGGAAGCCAGCAAGCGACGCCCCCCACCGGCCCGCCGGGGCGATGCCGATACCTCCCCCGCCCCCCATGCTCAGCATTGACGAGTGCCGCCGGCTGATGGGTCGGCCCGACCTGACCGACGAGGAGATCGCCGAGTTCCTCGCGGATCTGGACACCTTTCTCGGTCAGATTCTCGATGACTTTTTACGTGACGAGTTCGAGCCTGATGAGGTATAGTCCCGGCGCTCACCCATGCCAAAAGCCCTCATCTACTGCCGGGTCTCGTCCGAGCGCCAGGTCAAGGAAGGCCATGGCCTCGACGGCCAGGAGCATAACTGCCGCCGGTACGCCGAGCTGAAGGGATACGACGTCGTCGATGTGTTCCGCGACGAGGGCGTGTCCGGCGGGATCATCGACCGGGAGGGGATGGAGCAGATGCTCGACTTCCTCGACGGCCGAGACCGGTCCGAGGAGTACGTCGTTCTCATCGACGACATCAAACGACTCGCCCGCGACCTCATTGGCCACTTCACCCTCCGCAAGGCGATCAACACCCGCGGGGCACGGCTGGAGAACCCCGGGCACAAGTTCGGCGACGAGCCGGAGGAGGTGTTTGTCGAGTCGATCATGGCCGCCACCGCCGAGTACGAGCGGAACCAGAACAAGCGGCAGGTGAAGAACCGCATGAAGGCCCGCCTGGAGGCGGGGTACTGGCCCTTCTATCAGCCTCCGGGGTACGCATACGCCCGGGTTCCCGGGCACGGCAAACTACTCGTTCCCAAGGAGCCCGAGGCGAGCATCATCCGGGAGGCGCTGGTGGGGTTCGCGAACGGGCGCTTCGCGACGCAGGCCGCGGTGCGGCAATTCCTCGACTCCCGCGACCTGAAACCCCAACTCGAACAGACGAGTCAGTTTCGTGAGTTCGTTCATCGACTCTTGACGCGGGAGGTGTATGCTGGGTTCGTTTCGTACCCCCCCCTGGAACGTGACCACCCGCAAAGGACACCACGAACCCCTCATCGACCCGGAGACCTTCGAGCAGATCCAGGAGCGCCTCCGGGAGCGGGACCGGCTGCCGCCGCGTAAGGACCTCGACAGGGACTTCCCGCTCCGGGGATTCGTCCTCTGCGCCGACTGTCAAAAGCCGTACACAGCCTCGTGGAGCCGCGGACGGAGCGTGCGCTACCCGTACTACCGCTGTACCACGGCGGGCTGCGAGTCCTGTCAGAAGAGCGTTCGGGCGGAGCGGGTGCATGCGGAGCTGGAATCACTCCTCGCCAAACTCAAGCCGCGCGATGGCATCCTCGCGGTCGTCCGCGACCGTCTGCTCGACCACTGGGCCGAACGGAAGCTCGACGTGGAAACGGTCCGCAAACGGCGGCAGGCCCGGATCGACGAAATCGAGAAGGAGATCAAGGGCTACGTTTCCGCAATAGACAAGTGCAGCAGCCCCATCGTGCTCAAGCGGATCGAGGAGCAGATCCAGGTGTTGGAGGCCAAGAAGATCCGGCTGGGCGGCCGCATCACCAAGCCGAAGGAGGGCGACTACGACTTTGAAACCGCTCTCGACCGGGTGCTCGGATTCGTCAAAAACCCTCTCTCCGTGTGGGAAAACGGCGATTTGAGCCAGAAGCGGCTTGTGCTCCGCCTCGTCTTTGACGAGCCGCTCGTCTACGACCGGGAAACGGGTTTTGGAACCGCGACTTTTTCGCTTCCCATCAACATCGCCTGTGTGCCCGAGCTCGACGAAATGGAGGTGGTGGACATGGTGCGCAAAAGTTGGAACCGCCTGGAGGTCTTCGTCCGGGAGTGGGCGGAGTCGATTCGAGGGCTTCCCGGAGCCGAAAAGTCTATGCACACAGCCTGAGCACAGGGAGACAGATTCTGCTTATTACGTCAATCACCCGTCTCGTCCACACCACAGTTCGTCTGGTCGTTTCAATAAGGGGTAAGTGGGTGGTCGCCAGACGGCCAGCTTCCTCTTGCTGGAGGATGGGCACAAGCGACAAGGGTGCCAGCGGGCGGGTATCGGTTCAGACCAGCACCCCCTCCCGTTCCACCTCGGCCGGCAGTGCGAAGTACGGCTTCAAGAAGTCGCCCGGGTGCAAGCTGAACGGTTCGATCCGCACGTCAATGTCCCGGCAGATGCGCCGTAGCGCCAGGTTCTCCTCGTGCCGGGTCCCGGCGAACGGCGCGCAGATGACGGCGATGTCGAGGTCACTGTCCTCCGACGCCTCGTCGCGGGCGACCGAGCCGTACAGCACGACGCGCTGCCCGGGGAAGCCCCGACGAGGAGGGCGTCGCGGAACCGGCGTGTGGCAGCACCGCGTCTTGTGAGACGCTCGGTGTCGTCCCAGTGGTCGCCCTTCACCTCCCGGCCGACCGGTCCGTCCGGCAGCATCATGCGCTCGGCCTCCCGACGAAGGACGTGGCAGATGCAGCCGTCCTGGTCTCGCACCTTGGTCGGGCTCCAGTCGTACGCCCGGACGGCTTCCGCGAGCGTCTTCCGCGCCTCCGCCGCCTGTCCCGACTGGTGCAGGGCCATGGCCAGCACGAGTCGGGGGGCCGGGCCCGGCACACGCGATGCGTCGCCCCGCAGCGCGGAGATCGCCTGGTCGAACCGCCCTTGGCGGTAGGACGCCAGTCCCTTGACGAACTGGAACGACGGAAGGAGTGGCGCATACTTCGACCGGTCCGCGGCCAGGGCGCGGTCGGCGAGGGTGATGGCTAGCCGCACGTCGTCGCCGTCCACGGGAAGGAGCAGGCACGCCCGCCCCACCCGCTCGGCGATTTGCGGGTCGGTGGTCGCGCCGAACGCCTTGAGCAACGCCCGCCGGGCGTGGCGGTATTCGTCCTCCTTGCCCAGGTACAGGCAGGACTCGGCGTAGCCGTACCAGTACTGGTGCTCGGGCGGCGGCGTGGTGTCGAGCGCCTTGCCCCAGGCCGCGCGGGCGTCGTCCACCTTCCCCTGACGGCTATAAATCCGGCGCATCCCAACGTACGCGTCCGCGCGATTCGGATCGAGGCCGACGGCCGTTCGAAATGCCCCGAGGGCGTCGTCGTTCCGGCCGGTGGCCTGCAGGGCGGTTCCGAGCATGGTGTGGAGTGTCGCGTCGTTGGGGAGATCCTTCAGGGCCTTCTCGCACTCTTCGACGGCCTCGTCGTACGGGCCGCGGACCGACAGGGCGATGGCGAGTAAGCGCCGCCTGGCCGGAGACGGGTCGATCGCCAGGGACTTCCGGAACTGCTTGGCGGCCTCCACGGTCCGGTCGAGTCGTAGCAGCGCGAGCCCCAGGCAGTCGTACGCGACGGCGGTTCCCGGCCGGATCGCCAGCGCGGCCTGGGTGAACCGGACCGCGTCCGGGTAGTCGCGCCGGCGTACCAGCATCACGCCGAGGCAGTAGTTGGCCCAGAAGTCGTCGGGGTGCGCCTCCTGAATCCCCCTCAGGAACGGCAGCTCCGTCTCCCCCGTGTCATTGATCCGCTGCGCGAGGGCCAGCAGTAGCGGGACCGACTGCTCGGCGAACCGGGTCTCCTTGACCAGCATGTCGAAGGCCGCCCGGTCCCGCCGGACGTCCGGGTCCCGGGCGCGGTCGCGCCACCCCGTCGGGTCCGGGTCGGCCCGCCGCTTGACCGCGGCCCGGGCCACCCGCAAGATCCAGATCTTGCGGGGCGAGTCCGGCTCCTTGGGGTCGTCCGGGCCGATCCGCAAGGCCCAGTGGTCCAGGCCGTCCACAAGGGCGTTCCCGATGTCCGACGCAGCGATCCGATCGGCAACGGCCTCCGGGTCCTCGTGGACCCGTCCGTATGCGCGGAAGGCCGCCTCGTAGTCCAGGTCGGACCTCGCGTAATCGAGTCGTCCCTCGGCGTTGACAGCTCCTCGGAGGGAGATGGCGTCCAGTTCGAGCCCCAACGCCAGTTCCCGGGTGCCCCGGTCCAGGCGGTGGAGCAGGTCGGCCGACCCGCGGTCGCCGAGCCGGCCCTTCGCCCGTGCCAGAGCGTTTTTCGCGTCGGGCCAGGACGACGAGCGAAGGGATCCGGCCATCTCCGTCAGGTCCGCGTCCGCCGCCCGCCCCGTGGCCGCGTCGTCCGCGTCCGCGGCCCTCTTGGCCGCCGCCCGGTCCGAGAGCGTCCACGCCCCGCCACCAACCAGAACGACCGCCAGCAGGGCGCTGACCATGAGCGCCGCCGCAAGGGCCGGTCGGCGGCGGACGCGCCGGATCCACCGCGCCAGCGGCCCCTCGGGTCGCGCCGCGATCGCGTCCCCGCGGAGGAAGCGGGCGAGGTCGTCCGCCAGCGCCGCGGCACCGGCGTAGCGGAGCCGCGGTTCCTTCCGCAGGCACTTCAGGCAGACGGTCTCCAGGTCGCGCGGCACCGCCCCGTTCAGCCTGGACGGGGGCACCGGGTCCTGGGTGAGGAGCTGGTGGACCGTCTCCGCCCCGGTCTCCGCCCGGAACGGCGGCCGGCCCGTGAGTAGCTCGTACAGGATCGCCCCCAGCGCGTAGACGTCCGCGGCCGGGCCGGCCGCGTCCGCCGCGCCTCGGGCCTGCTCGGGGGCCATGTAGCTCGGCGTCCCGACCGCCGTGCCGGTGCGGGTGAGCCCGGCCTCGCCGTCGAGCCGCCGGGCGAGGCCGAAGTCGCCCACCTTGGGGGTGCCGTCGGTGGTCAGGAGTACGTTCGCGGGCTTCAGGTCGCGGTGGACGATCCCGCCCTGGTGGGCCGCGTGGACGGCCCCGGCCAGCGTCGCGAGCAGCGCCGCACCCTCCCGCGCCGGCAGGGGCGTGCCGATCAGCTTCTCGGCCAGGCTGCCCCCCTCGACGAACTCCATCGTGAAGTACGGCCGGCCGGCGGCGTCGCCGACATCGTGGACCTGGACGACGTTCGGGTGCCGCAGGGCCGCGACCGCCTCCGCCTCCCGCTGGAACCGCTCCCGCTCGTGCCGCCCGGCGTACGCGCCGGCCAGCGCCATCTTGAGGGCGACGACGCGGTTGAGCCGCAGGTGCCGGGCCCGGAAGATGACCCCCATCCCGCCGAGGCCGAGCACGCCCTCGACCACGTAGCCCGGGATCTCCGGGAGGGGCGTGGACCCGGCCGGGGGCTCTGAGTCACACCCCCCAGACCCGGTCGCCGGCGGGAACATCGCGTCGAGTTCGTCCCGCGCTCGGCACATCTGCCGCCACCGGTCGCGGACCACGGGCGGGAGCTCGACGCACGAGCCGCACACCTCCTCAGGTGTGGCCCCGGAGTCGGCGAGCCGGTCCAGCAGTTCCTGCACGCGCGGGTCGTCGGGCATGGCGTTCTCCCAAAAACCCCCGGTCCTGCGGCACGCGGCGGGTACGGGGTCAGGACGGGTCGGGGGCGGCGGGGTCGGGGCGGAGGTCGCCCAGGCGCTCGGTCAGCAGCCGCAGCCCGCGGTCCAGCCGCCGTTTCACCGTCTTCGGCGCGACGCCGAGCACCTCGGCGGCCTCGGCCTGCGTCATCCCCTGGATCCGCACCAGGTCGAACGCCTCGCGCTCGTCGGCCGGCAACCCGTCGATCGCCTCGATCATCCGGCGGCCCTCCGGGGTGAGGCCGGAGTCGCTGCCAGGCGGGGCGGGGACGAGCCCGTCGAGCACCTCCGCGGCGCGGGGCTGTTCGTCTAAGCGGCGGGCCAGGTCGTTGAGCTCCCACCGCATGTGCTGCCCCGCCAGGGCGAAGAACTGGCGCACGTCGGCGGGGCGCGCCTCCCGCAGGGCCTTGAGGAGCCGCTCCACGACGGCCCCGAGCATCTCGTCCGACTGCAGGTTCAGCGGCGGCCGGGTCAGCCGCGGGTAGCCGCGGTGGAGGAGCGTGGCACACAGGAGGTGGAGCCGCCGGACGGCCCGGGCGAGCAAGGCCCGGACGACCGGCTCGGCGGGCCCGTCGCCGGCCAGGTCGTCGAGGTACCGTTGTACCGCGGCGGTGGTGTGGTCGTCGCTCATGGAGGCTCGGGGGTCAACAGGGCGACGCGGGATCGATTGTACCGCGGGTGTCACCCCCTCACGCTTAGGAATGTCGCAAAGAAAGACGGGCGACGCGAGTGGACGTCCGGCCGGTGGCGGGGACGCACGAGACATGTGGAGAGCGCCCGTCGAACCCTGACCGGAGCAACCAACCATGGGGGCGTCCACCCGGGCCGCGATCCAGACCACCACGGTCGAGTACGAATACGGCGGCACGCGGCTGAAGGGCTACCTCGCCCGCGGCGCGGCGGCGACGGACCGGCGGCCCGGGGTGCTGGTGTTCCCCGAGTGGTGGGGGCTCGACGAGTCCGCCCGAACCCGCGCCCGGCTGCTCGCCGAGCTGGGCTACGTCGCGTTCGCCGCCGACGTGTACGGCGAGGGCCGGGTGATCGGCACTACTCGCCCGGGGGACGCGGCGGCCGCGGCCGCGGCGCTCCGCGCGAACCCGGGTGCGTGGCGCGGCCGGACGCCGGCGGCACTCGGGCAGCTGACGGGCCGGCCGGACGTGGACGCGTCGAAGGTCGCCGCGGTCGGCTACTGCCTCGAGTCGGCCCTCCAGCTGGCGTACACCGGTGCCGAGGTGAAAGCCGTCGCCACGTTCCACTCCGTTCTCCCGATGCCCACTGACGCGGAGGCGAAGGCAATCCGGGCGGCGGTCCTGGTGTGCGTGGGCGGCATGGACCCGTTCATCCTCCCGCCGGCGATCGAGGGCTTTCGGGCGGCGCTCGGGGCCGCGGGCGTGGAACTCGATGTCATCACCTACCCCGGCGTCGTCCACAGCTTCACGTCGCCCGAGGCCGACGCGGTCGGCAACCCCGCACTGAGGTACGACCGGGATGCCGACCGGGACTCCTGGGGGCGCATGAAGGCGCTCTTCGCCGCGGCCCTCGGCACGTCGGAGCAGCCCCGCACGGGCCCGGTTCCGTGACGGACCGGGCGGCCACGTTGTTCGCGGAACCACACGAGGAGGAAGTCATGACCGCGTCCGCCCCGACGAAGCCCCTTCAGACCGCCGGCCCGCCGACGAGACCGCGCGCCCACGAGTGCCAGGCGTTCGGGTCACTGGTCCCGATGCCCATCGCCCTCGGGGAGCACGCGCGCCGCGAGGGCGTGGCCGACCTGAACCAGCTGCTGGCCGACACCCTGACGCTCCGCGACCTGTACAAGAAGCACCACTGGCAGGCGTCGGGGGCCACCTTCTACCCGCTCCACCTCCTGTTCGACAAGCACGCCGGCGAGCAATGCGGGCTGATCGACGCGGTCGCCGAGCGGGTCATGAAGCTGGGCGGGGTGAGCGTCGCGATGGCGGCCGACGTGGCCGAGATGACCCTCATCCCGCGGCCGCCGAAGGGCCGCGAGGAGGTGTCCGCCCAGCTCGCCCGCCTCCTGCACGCCCACGAGGTCGTGCTCGAGGAGGCCCGCGCGATGGCCCGCCGCGCGGCCGCGGCCGGCGACGACGGCACGAGCGACCTGCTCGTCGGCGACGTGATCCGCACGAACGAGACGCAGGTCTGGTTCTTGGCCGGGTCCCTGACGGCCCAGCCGCCGGCCCACGCGGACGGAGTTCCCGGAAGGTGAAGACCCGTACCGGTCCCCGCCCGGCGAATGGGGGCATCCGGCGGCGCGACCGGATGCGGGGATCCCACCAAGCCCCACAAAACCTCAACAGTCCCCTCAGGAGCCGACGATGGGTCTGATCCTACCGACGCAGCCGCCAACCGTGATCGCCCCGCCGTTCACGGCCGAGACCGCCGTGCGGAAGGTGCGACTGGCCGAGGACGCCTGGAACTCCCGCGACCCGGTTCGTGTGGCCCTGGCCTACACCGAGGATTCGGTGTGGCGCAACCGGGGCGAATTCGTGAGCGGCCGCGACGCGATCCGGGCCTTCCTCGCCGGCAAGTGGGACCGGGAACGCGAGTACCGCCTGGTCAAAGACTTGTGGGCCTTCACCGCCGACCGGATCGGCGTGCGCTTCCAGTACGAGTGGCGCGACGCCGCCGGCGGCTGGCACCGCAGCTACGGCAACGAGTTGTGGGAGTTCGACGCCCGGGGCCTCATGCGCCGCCGCGAGGCCAGCATCAACGACGTCCCCATCTCGGAAGCCGAGTGCAAGTTCTTCTGGCCCGCCCCTGGCCCCCGCCCGGCCGACCACCCCGGCATCCCCGACGTCAAGTAACCCATCCCTCGCACCCCTTACTCGGAGACACGCTCATGTTCCGCACGACGAAACGCGCCCTGGTGCCGTCCCTGCTTGCGACCGCCGCCTCGGTCCTGGGCCTGCTCAGTTCGGCCTCGGCCCAGCAACCCGTTCCGGTCCACCACAAGACGGTGAAGGTCGACGGTCTGGACGTCTTCTACCGCGAGGCCGGGCCGAAGGATGCGCCCGCGATCCTGCTCCTCCACGGGTTCCCGACCAGCTCGCAGATGTACCGCAACCTGATCCCGGCGCTGGCCGACAAGTACCGCGTGATCGCGCCCGACTACCCTGGCTACGGCCATAGCTCGATGCCACCGCGCGACACGTTCACGTACACCTTCGACAATCTGGCGAAGGTGATCGACCAGTTCACCGTGAAGGTCGGGCTGACGAAGTACGCCCTGTACGTGCAGGACTACGGGGCCCCGGTCGGGTACCGGCTGGCGGTCAAGCACCCGGAGCGGATCACCGCCATCGTGGTGCAGAACGGCAACGCCTACGACGAGGGGCTCGACAACGACTTCTGGAAGCCGATCAAGGCGTACTGGAAGGAGCCGACCAGCAAAGAGAGGCGCGACGCCCTCCGCTTTGTCGTCAAGCACGAGGCGACGAAGTGGCAGTACACGCACGGGGTGAAGAACCCCGAACTGGTCAGCCCGGACGGGCCGGCCCACGACCAGTTCCTGCTCGACCGCAAGGGCAACGACGAGATCCAGCTCGACCTGCTCCTCGACTACGGCAGCAACCCGCCGCAGTACCCGGTGTGGCAGGCGTACTTCCGCACCCACCAGCCACCGGTGCTGATCGCGTGGGGGAAGAACGACCAGATCTTCCCGGCCGCCGGGGCCGAGCCGTATAAGCGGGACTTGAAGACGCTGGACTTCCACCTGCTCGACGCCGGCCACTTCGCCCTGGAAACCAACGGCGTCGAGATCGCACAGCTGATGCGCGAGTTCCTCGGCAAGCACGTAACGAAGAAGTGACCTGCGTCGCGCAGCGAACCGTTCCCAGGAGGCGAGGTGTGCAAGGCGCGGATGCTGAATGGGTATCACTCTCTGACACGATGTACCCCCAGAGGTGACTCTTGAACCTTCAGCTCACGGATAAGACGGCGCTGGTCACCGGCTCGACCGCGGGCATCGGCCTGGCGATCGCGGAGGAACTCGCGCGAGAGGGTGCTTCGGTCTTCATCGCGGGGCGCAGCCGGGGAAAGGTCGACGAGGCGCTCCGCACACTGGGCGTTGAAAAGAACGGTATCCGCGTCGAGGAAATCGTCGCCGATGCGGGCACTCCCGAAGGAGCGGCGACGCTCTTCGAGCGTGCTCCCCAGGTGGACATCCTGGTGAACAACCTGGGGATGTACGAAGCGAAACCCTTCGCCGAGATCCCGGATGAGGACTGGCTGAAGCTGTTCAACGTCAACGTGATGAGCGGCGTCCGTCTCTCGCGGTACTACCTTCCCGCGATGCTGGCCCGCGGCTGGGGCCGGGTGATTTTCGTGTCCAGCGAGTCGGCGATCATGACGCCGGCGGAGATGATCCACTACGGAATGACGAAGTCGAGTCAGTTGGCCCTCTCGCGCGGTATGGCGGAATTGACCAAGGGGACGGCGGTGACTGTCAATGCGGTCCTGCCGGGACCGACGCGGTCGGAGGGGATCGTCGAATTCTTGCGGTCGGCATCGCCGGCGGCGAAGGATCAGACCGAGGCCGAGTCGGAGTTCTTCCGCGTGCACCGCCCGTCGTCGCTCCTGCAACGACTGATCGAGCCGCAGGAAATCGCCCACGTGGTGGCATACCTGGCGAGCCCGCTCTCGTCGGCGACGAACGGGGCTGCCCTGCGCGTCGAAGGTGGCTTGTTGCGGTCGATCGTCTGATCCGGAAATGCGCCCCTGGCGCTTTCGACTTAAAAGGTGTGCCGATGCGAACGTTCCCGAGTGACGTCGCCTTCACCCCGGCAGTCAAGGCGATCCAGACGCAGAAGGGCTCGCGACGGAGTTACGCGCGGGTGGAGCACGGCGACGGCTGGCAGACGACCGTCACTCCGGAGTTGGCAGCCTTCCTCGCTGACCTGGACATGTTCTACCTGGGCACCGCGAACGCCGCCGGGCAGCCGTACATCCAGTACCGCGGCGGTTCGCCCGGGTTCCTCAAGGTGATCGACGACCACATGCTCGGGTTCGCCGACTTCGGCGGCAACCGTCAGTACGTCACCCTGGGCAACCTGTCCGAGAACCCGAAGGCGTTCCTGTTCCTGATGGACTACGCGAACGGCCGGCGGGTGAAGGTGTGGGGCACCGCCCGCGTGGTCGAGGGGGACGCGGCGCTGGAGGAGAAGCTCCGCGACCCGGCGTACCCCGGCAAGGTGGAGCGGGTGATCCTGTTCACGGTCGAGGCGTGGGACGTGAACTGCCAGCAGCACATACGCCCGCGGTTCTCGCAATGCCAGATCGCCCCGGTGGTGGCGGGGCTGAAGGCACGGGTCGCGGAACTGGAAGCCGATGTCGAACGCCTGCGGTCGGGTCATCACGCCGACAACAGTCAGTAAAAAAGAGGTGGAATCGTGCAATTCAACAAGACCGATACCGCGTTGGTCGTCATCGACCCGCAGAACGACGTGTTGAGCGAGAGCGGTGTCTCCTGGGGGCTCGTGGGCGCGAGCATCCGGGAGAACAACACGGTCGAGAACCTCGCCCGCCTGTTCGCGGCCGCGAAGGACCGGGACTACGGGGTCTTCATTTCCCCGCACTACCTCTACCCCCACGACCAGGCGTGGCGGTTCGGCGGGGTCGTCGAGAAGATGATGCTGGACGGAAAGGAGTTCTTCCGCCCCGACCCGCTGGGCCGCGACGGGCTCGCCGGGTCCGGGGCCGACTGGCTCGCGCGCTACAAGCCCTTCATCGAGGACGGCAAGACGGTCGTGGTCAGCCCGCACAAGGTCTGGGGGCCGCAGACCAACGACCTCGTCCTCCAGCTCCGCAAGCGCCACATCAGCAAGGTCGTCCTGGCGGGGATGCTCGCCAACCTCTGCGTCGAGAGCCACCTGCGGGAGTTGGTCGAGCAGGGGTTCGAGGTGGCGGCGGTGAAGGACGCGACGGCCGGCCCCCGGCACCCCGAGATCGGCGACGGCTACACGGCCGCGGTCGTCAACTACGGCTTCATCGCGAACGCTGTCCTGACGACGGACCACGCTGTGAAGGCCATGACGTGAGCCCGGGGTCGCTTTCACAACTCGCATGGCATCGGAGAACCGCACGTGGCTCCAAAACTGGCGGGCAAGATCGCACTCGTCACCGGCGGCAGCAGTGGGCTCGGGCTCGCGACCGCGAAGCGATTCGTCGCCGAAGGCGCGACGGTGGTCGTCACCGGCCGCCGCGAGGCGGAACTCGCGACGGCCGTCAGGGACCTCGGCGGAAACGCCCTCGGCGTGCGGGGCGACGTGTCGAGCCTCTCCGACCTCGACCGCCTCTACCCGACCATCCGCGAGCGGTACGGACGGCTTGACGTACTCTTCGCCAACGCAGGCGGCGGGGCGTTCGTAGCGCTCGGCGACGTCACCGAGGCGCACTTCGACGAGTACTTCGGCATCAACGTGAAGGGCACCCTGTTCACCGTACAGAAGGCGCTCCCGCTCATGGCCGCGGGCGGCTCGATCGTGCTCAACGGCTCGATGGTCTCGCTCAAGGGGATGCCCGGCTTCACCGTGTACGCGGCGACCAAGGCGGCGCTCCGGTCGTTCGCGCGGACGTGGGCGGTAGAGTTCAAGGGGAAGAACATCCGCGTGAACGTGGTGAGTCCCGGGACGGTCGTCACACCCGGCTACAAAACCGAACTGGGGATGACCGATGGCCAGATCCAGGAGTTCGAGGCGCACGCGGCCGCGGCGGCACCGCTCGGGCGGGCCGGCACGCCGGATGAGGTCGCGAAGGCAGTGGTGTTCCTCGCGTCCGACGACAGCAGCTACGTGACCGGGGCCGACCTGTTCGTGGACGGCGGGGCTGCCCAGGTCTAATGCCGTCCAAAAGGCCAGGACCGCAACACGGGAACACGCATCGTGGTAACGGGAGGAACCGATGAGTACGATCGCCACGAAGGACGGGACGCGGATCTTCTACAAGGACTGGGGTACGGGCCGTCCGGTCGTCTTCAGCCACGGCTGGCCGCTCTCCGCGGACGCGTGGGAGGACCAGATGGTGTTCCTGGCGTCGCGCGGGTTCCGCTGCGTCGCCCACGACCGCCGCGGGCACGGCCGGTCGGACCAGCCGTGGACCGGCAACGAGATGGACTCCTACGCCGACGACCTGGCGGCGCTCACCGAGGCACTCGACCTGACGGGCGCGGTCCACGTCGGCCACTCCACCGGCGGCGGGGAGGTCGCCCGGTACGTCGGCCGGCACGGCACCAAGCGGGTGGCGAAGGCCGTGCTGATCGGCGCGGTGCCGCCCCTCATGCTCAAGACGGCCGCGAACCCCGGCGGCGTGCCGATCGAGACGTTCGACGGCATCCGGGCCGGCGTCCTCGCCGACCGCTCGCAGTTCTTCAAGGACTTGAGCGCGCCGTTCTACGGGGCCAACCGGGCGGGCAACGCGGTCTCGCAGGGCCTGCGGGACTCGTTCTGGCTCCAGGGGATGCAGGCCGGGTTTACAGGCGTGCTCGACTGCATCAAGGCCTTCTCGGAGACGGACTTCACCGACGACCTGAAGAAGTTCGACGTGCCGACCCTCATCTTGCACGGCGACGACGACCAGATAGTCCCGATCGGTGCGTCGGCCCTGCTCTCGTCCAAACTGGTCAAGGGCGCGCGGCTGAAGGTCTACCCGGGCGCGCCGCACGGCCTGTGCTCGACCCACAAGGACGAAGTCAACGCGGACCTCCTCGCGTTCCTCGAGGCGTAGCCGGTATCGGCCGCTCTACCTTCCACCGTCGAGGGCACCATGTCGAACCCGGAGGAGTACGACCTCGTCATCCTCGGCAGCGGGGAGCCGGGCAAGTACCTGGCGTGGACCCTGGCCGCGGAGGGAAGGCGGGTCGCCGTCGTCGAGCGGAGGTACGTGGGCGGGTCGTGCCCGAACATCGCGTGCCTGCCGAGCAAGAATGTCATCCGCTCCGCCAAGGTCGCGTCCTACGTCCGGCGGGGCGCGCAGTTCGGGGTCGCCGCCGGGGAGTGGTCCATCGACATGGCCGCCGTCCGCGACCGCAAGCGAAAGATGGTCGCCGGCCTGGTCGAGGTGCACCTCGCCAGGTTCAAGGCGAGCGGGGCCGAGCTGATCATGGGGGAGGGCCGGTTCGTCGCCCCGCGGACGGTTGAGGTGGCCCTCCGGGACGGCGGGGAGCGGGTGCTGCGGGGGGAGAACGTCGTCATCAACACGGGGTCGCGGGCGACGGTCGATCCCACCCCCGGCCTTCGAGACGCCGGGCCGCTGACCCACGTCGAGGCCCTCGAACTGGACCACGTGCCCGACCACCTCGTCGTCCTCGGCGGCGGCTACGTCGGCCTGGAACTGGCCCAGACCTTCCGCCGGTTCGGGTCACAGGTCACGGTGGTCGAGCGCAACCCGACTCTGATCCACCGCGAGGACTCGGACGTGTCCGCGGCGATGGGCCAACTGTTCGCGGACGAGGGGATCGCCGTGTCCACCGACACGGCGCTCGACCGCGTCACGGGCACGTCGGGCCGGGCCGTGCAGCTGCACGGCACCCGCGGCGGGGCCGGGGCGGTGATCGAGGGCAGCCACCTGCTCGTCGCGGCGGGCCGCACTCCGAACACGGGAGGGGTCGGGCTGGATGTCGCCGGCGTGGCACTGGACGCTCGCGGGTACGTGACGGTGGACGAGCGCCTCCGGACGACGGCGGCGGGCGTGTGGGCGGTCGGCGACTGGGCGGGCAGCCCGCAGTTCACCCACATCGGGTTCGACGACTTCCGGGTCGTCCGGGACAACCTCACCGGGGTCAGCCGGGTGACGACGGGTCGGCTGGTGCCGTCCTGCCTGTTCACCGACCCGGAACTCGCGCGGGTCGGGCTGAGTGAGCGGGAGGCGACGGAGCGAGGCATCCCCTACCGACTGGCGAGGATCCCGATGGCGGCGGTGCTGCGGGCCCGGACGCTCTCCGAGACGCGCGGCTTCCTGAAGGCGCTGATCGGGAGCGACGACCGAATCCTCGGGTTCACGGCGTTCGGGGCGGAGGCCGGGGAGGTGATGGCTGTCGTGCAGGTCGCGATGGCGGCGGCTCTGCCGTACACTGCCCTGCGCGACGCCGTCCTGACGCACCCGACCGTCGCCGAAGGGCTGGTCATGCTCTTTTCCTCCGTACCGTCCTGACCGTGAAGAAAGTCGGTGACCATCGCCGCGGTTCTCGGCTGCGGCGGCGTGACGTCCAGGTGTGGGGAGCGGCAGAGGGCACGCGCACCGCGACGCTCGGCGGGCACGGGAACTGGGTCCTGTCGGTCGCCTATTCGTCGGGCAGTGTGCTGGCGACCGGGAGCAGCGAAAAAAACGGTCCAGTTGTGGGGCCGGTGACGCAACAGCTCACGCCGGGCGGTTGGCTTGGCCGCAGGAACAAGCGAGGTCTTACAGTCGCTGCGCGACGCATTTCGCGAAGGCCCATAGATCGCCCACATCTTCCATCAGATGGGCAATGAGCAAGGCAGGGTCGATCTCGACGTACTCATGAACGAGGACGTTGCGGAATCCTTTGGCCTGTAGCATGCGGTCTGCCGGGTCAGCAGGAATCACGTTCTGATCGGCAAGGATGAGGAAAGCGTCCCGCTCATCGCGCATCCGCCGCCAGTCTTCAAGCGTCACGAGGAGGCGGCCGATGTCGATGACCGACTGGAGGCAGAGTTCCAAGAGTCGCTCCACGGCGAGTCGCTTCTCCGGGTTGGAGAGGATGGAGTCCTTCGGAAGCGAGCGGTAGGGTTCGAGTGCTTCGAGCTGCTTGCGGAGCTACTCGAGCTTCCGGGCCAAGGTCTGGCGGTCGGCGGGCGTCACACGGCGTGGGAAAGGATGCGTTCGACGGTGATGGTTGCTTCCCGTTCCAGGTCGGGCGACTCATCCTCGTAGCGGCGATCGACGAACAGCTCGAACTCGCGGCGTGCCCTCGTATCTCGCGCGAAGAGTACGGAGCCGCCGCGGATCACGTTGCGTTGCAGGAGTGAGGGCACATCCTGGAGAAGGATCAAGTCGATCTGTTCGAGGGGAAGGGCGAGGTTTTCCGCGAGAGTCCGCATCAGGCGAAACCGCAACTCGCTCCGTGCGAGAGGCGTGAGGGATTCGTCGGCGAGGACGGCGATGTCGACATCGCTCTCGCTGTCCGCCGTGCCGCGGGCATGGGAGCCAAACAGGTAGGCGAGTACGACCGGATGGGCGCGGCAGATGGCCTGGATGGCGGCGGGGAGCCGTTGGAGAGCGGGGTTCGACGACATCGGCCGCACTATAGCAGAGAACTTCCGCGAGCGCTCCTCTTCCCTTCTGGTGGAGCCTGGCGCAAAACGATGCCGTCGGCGCAACGACATCGTTTTGCGCTGCGCCAAGCCAAAGACTTTGCTTCTACGCCGGCGGAAGGTGTACCCTTGGGTCATCACTTCCCCCTGATTCCGATGGACACTCCACCATCTTTAAAGACCCGCCCCTGCAACGAGTGCGGGGCACTGACCGCGAACGACTGGCGTTGTGACGACTGCCGGGTGCTGCAGCATGCTCTCACCGCTTTTTGGGCCGTCATCGCCGCCGCTCATCCCGAGATTCACTCCGGCGACTTCGACGACTCCGAGATGGGGGAGCAGTGCCGCGAGTATATCGACGAGTGGATCAGCAACAACACACCCGCATGACCGAGCCCGACGTCCTGATCGCCCGCCGCCGGCCCCTCTCGATCGGATCCATTCCGTCCTGCACCACGACAGAGCCGCGACCGACGAAGAGTGAGTCACCCAGTTCATGTCCGAGGATATGACTTCGGCAGACGATCGCGAGGTCGTCGCCCGAACCCGGGTCACACCTCGCGAAGCTCGACCCAGACGGGGGCATGGTCGCTCGTCTTCTCCCACCCGCGGACGGAGCGGTCTACCCCGGCCGCGGCGAGCCGGCGGACGGCGACCGGATTCAGGAGCAGGTGGTCGATTCGCAGGCCAGCGTCGCGACCACACGCCCCGCGGGTGTATTCCCAGAACGTGTAGATCGTCTGGGCCGGGTGCAGGTGGCCGAGCTGATCGCCGAGATTCCACAGGGGCGGCTGACGAACACCTGGACCACTGCCCCGTACTTCTCCCGGCTGCACTTGAACCTGAGCGAGGACGCCGTCGCGGCGGTGTGCCGGATGCTCCTCGAACCGAGAACCCGCTCATGAGGCGACATCGCGGCCCCAGCCGTTCCACGTCGATCGCCGCCGTCCTGTTGCTCCTCCTGTCGCCACACACGCTGCGGGCTCAGGGGAACGGGTACGTCAAGACCCACTACACCAAGTTCGAGCACCAGATCCCGATGCGGGACGGGGGGCGCCTCTTCACGGCGGTGTACGTGCCCAGGGACACGGCGCAGACGTACCCCCTGCTCCTGCTCCGCACGCAGTCCGGCGTGCGGCCCTACGGCGCCGACCAGTACCCGAACGACCTCGGCCCGTCGCCGCTGTTCGGCAAGGCGGGGTACATTTTCGTCTACCAGGACATCCGGGGCCGCTGGATGTCCGAGGGGTCGTTCGTGAACATGCGGCCGCACGACCCCGCCAAGAAGACGCCGCAGGACGTCGATGAGAGCAGCGACGCCTACGACACCATCGACTGGCTGCTGAAGAAGGTCCCCAACCACAACGGCAAGGTAGGCCTCTACGGGACGTCGTACCGGGGCTTCCTCGTGGCGGCCGGACTGATCGACGCCCACACGGCCGTGAAGGCAGCGGTCCCGGGGGCGCCGATCATGGACTGGTTCGTCGGCGACGACTGGCACCACAACGGGGCCTTGTTCCTCGCCCACGCCTTCTTCTACATGCCCCTCCAGGGCAAGCTCCGGCCCGCCCCGACGATGAAGCCGCCCGCCCTCTTCGACTTCGGCACCCCGGACGCCTACGACTTCTACCTCCGCATGGGCCCGCTGGCCAACGCCGACGCCCGGCACTTCAAGGGCGAGGTGCCGTTCTGGAACGAGGTGCTCCGGCACGGCACCTACGACGACTACTGGAAGGCCCGCGACCTCCGGCCCCACCTGCGGAACATCAAACCGGCCGTCATGACCGTGGGCGGGTGGTTCGACGCCGAGAACCTGTTCGGTGCCCTGGAGGCGTACCGGCGGATCGAGGCCACGAGCCCCGGCGCGAACAGCGTGCTCGTCATGGGTCCGTGGCTGCACGGCGGCTGGAACGGCGGGCAGGCCGACGGCTCGTCCCTCGGGCACGTGTCCTTCCACTCGAAAACCGCAGACTTCTACCGCGAGCAACTGGAGCTGCCCTTCTTCGAGTTCCACCTGAAGGGGAAGGGCGAGTTCAACCCGCCGGAGGCGCGGGTGTTCGAGACCGGGACGAACCGGTGGCGGGAGTACGCGAGCTGGCCGCCGCGGGACACGAAGCTGCTGGCGCTCCACTTTCATCCCGCGGGCCGCCTGGCCCCGCAGCCGCCCGGCGACGCGGTCGGTCACACTCCCTTCGACGAGTACCTCAGCGACCCGGCGAAGCCGGTGCCATACACCGACAAGATCGGCATCCGGATGCTGCCCGAGTACATGGTCGCCGACCAGCGGTTCGCCGCCCGGCGGCCGGACGTGCTCGTCTACGAGACGGAGCCCCTGGACCGGGACATCACCCTCGCCGGGCCGATCCTCGCCGACTTACACGTCTCCACCAGCGGGACGGATGCGGACTGGGTGGTGAAGCTCGTCGACGTCTATCCGAACGACACGCCGGACCCGAGCCCGAACCCCGCCGGGGTGCGGATGGGCGGCTATCAGCAGCTCGTCCGCGGCGAGGTGATGCGCGGCAAGTTCCGCGACAGTTTAGAGAAGCCCGAGCCGTTCACCCCCGGGAAGCCGACCGCGGTGCGGCTCCAGCTGCCCGACGTCTGCCACACCTTCCGGAGCGGCCACCGGATCATGGTGCAGGTCCAGAGCAGCTGGTTCCCGCTCGTGGACCGCAACCCGCAGTCGTACGTGGACATCGCGACCGCGAAGGAGTCCGACTCCCGGACCGCCACGCAACGGCTCCGTCGCTCCCGGGAGTTGCCCTCGCGACTCGTGATGCAGGTGCTGCCCTGAAGGAACCCCACGCCAGCCGAGGAGTCCGCATGAGTGCCCCGCAGCGAGACGCCCTGACACCGCGGGGAATTCCTCCGCGCGGCCGCCGCGGTCGCCGGCGGTTCGGCTTACACGCTGACCGCTTCTCCCGCCGCCGGTGCCGGGGACGACGCGGCCGACCGGGCCGTGAAGGCGCTCCACGACTCGCTCACGGACGCCCAGCGGACGGCGATGTGCTTCGACTGGGACAGGAAGGGCTACGGCGGACTCCCGCTGCGGCTGCACGTCACGAACAACTGGGCCGTCTCGCCCATCCGGGTCGGCGACTTCACGGCCGACCAGCAGGCGCTGGTCGAGGAGGTGTTCAAGAGCGTGCTCGCCGAGGGGTGGACCGAGAAGCTGGCGGCGCAGGCGAAGGACGACACGGGCAAGCCGTGGACCGAGGACCGGAAGGTCGCCATCTTCGGCACCCCCGGGACCGGCACCTGTCAGTGCGTGATCTCCGGCTTCCACCTGACGTTCCGGGCCGGCCGCCCGAAGGACGCGACCGCAGCCTTCGGAGGGGCGATCTACCACGGCCACCAGCCGGGCGGGTTCCACGAGAAGCCCGGCCACCCCGGCAACATCTTCTGGTACCAGGCCCGGGAGGCGCACAAGCTCTACCGGCTCCTCGACGGCAAGCAGCAGGCGAAGGCGGTGCTGGCGAACGGGATGCCGTACTATGAGTTCGACGGGAAGATCGACCGCACCCCGGTCCTGCCCGGGAGCCAGTTCGACCGGCCGATGGAACCGGACGTCCGGCTCAGAGGCCCGAAGGCGGAGTTGCCCGGCCTCCCGATCACGGAACTGGCCCGCGACCAGAAGGAGGCGATGGGGAAGGTGCTCACCGCGATGCTCGGGCCGTACCGCGAGCCGTACCGCGACGACGTGGCGCGGTGCCTGGAGAAGCAGGGCGGGCTCGACAAGTGCCACCTGATCTTCTACCGGGAGCGGACGCTCGGGAAGGACGGCGAGTGGGACAACTGGCGGGTCGAGGGGCCGGCGTTCGTGTGGTACTTCCGGGGCTTCCCCCACGTCCACATCTGGTTCCACGCCGCCGAGGAGCCGGCCGTCCCCGTCACCTCCCACTTCGGGTGACCCGGGCTGGCGCCGAAGGCGCGGGCGACGACCGCCGGAACAGTTGGGGCACGCGCAAGGAACTCCGCCGATGTTGACCGCCGTCACCCGTTCCCCCGGCCGCGAACTGGGCCGGTGCCAGCTCACCCACCTCCCGCGCCGGCCGATCGATACCGACCGGGCTCTGGCCCAGCACCGGGCCTATCAGGCCGCGCTGCGGGACGCGGGCGCCCGCGTGATCGGACTCCCCGCCGACCCCGCGCTCCCGGACGGGGTGTTCGTCGAGGACGCGGCGGTGGTCCTCGACGAGCTGGCCGTCATCACCTCGCCGACCCCGCCCTCGCGGCGGGCGGAGCGGGGCGCGGTCGGGGTCGCGCTCGCCCCGTTCCGGCGGATAGTCCGACTCCCGCCGGACGCATTCCTGGAAGGCGGGGACGTGCTGCGGGTCGGCCGGACCCTGTACGTCGGGCTGTCTGCCCGGACGGGGGAGGCCGGGCTCCGGGCGCTGGACGGCATCGTCCGCCCGCTGGGGTACGCCGTCGTGCCGGTCCGCGTGACCGGGTGCCTGCACCTCAAGAGCGCGGCCTGCGCGGTGGACGACGCGACGGTCCTGATCAACCGCGGGTGGGTGGAGGTCGGTCCCTTCTCGGGGCTCCGGCAGGCGGACGTCCCCGCCGCGGAGCCGTTCGGGGCGAACGTCCTCCGCCTGCCCGGGGCGGTCCTCGTAAGCACCGCGCACCCCGGGACGGCGGACCTCGTCCGGGGTCTCGGGCACCGGGTGGTCACGCTCGACGTGTCGGAGTTGCACAAGGCGGAGTCCGGGCTGACCTGTATGAGCCTCGTGTTCGAGGGGATCAGCCGCGCGGACCGGGATGACGGGTTCACGCTGCGTGCCGCTACCAACGCGGACGGCGAGGCGATCCGCCGCGTCGTGTGGGCGGTACTCGGGGAGTTCGGGTTCACACCAGACCCCGCCGGGACGGACGCCGACCTCGCCGTCGTGGAGGCGTCCTACCTCCGCACTGGGGGCGCGTTCGAGGTTCTCACCGGCCCGGCGGGCGAGGTGGTCGGGACGGTCGGGCTGTTCCCGCTCGGAGACGGCCGGTGCGAGTTGCGGAAGATGTACCTCGCCGCGGCGTGCCGCGGCCGGGGGCTCGGCAAGCGGCTACTGCGGCACGCGCTGGACCGGGCGTGCGGGCTCGGGTTCCGGCGGGTCGAACTGGAGACGGTGGGGGTGTTGCGGGTGGCGATCGAGCTGTACGAGTCGTTCGGGTTCCGGCCGTTCGTGCCGGACCACTGGTCGGCGGGACCGGGTCGGGCGGACCGGGCCTACGCCCTCGACCTCGGTTGACCGACTCCGCCCCGGTCTCACTGCCCGCAGGTGTACGAGAGGTCATCGAAGTAGACCCGCTGGGCGTTGCCGTCGATCCAGGTGGTGATGAGACCGAACCGGTCGAACCGCGCCCCTGCCTTCCGGTCACCGTCTCCAAGATCGAGCGCGACCGACTTCTCGTCGAACGAGACCACCACGCGTCCCCGCCCGGCGGCCCCCGCGGGGTCGTAGGCGAGCGACCAGTCGTGCGACTTGCCGTCCGGGAGGATGTGCGGGCGGTCCGGGCTGGCGGCGTACCCCTGCCCGTCCCCGCGGACCCGGTACGCCGGATAGAACAGGAACCCCTCGCGGCTCGGCCCCTCCACCGCCACCCCGAGGAAGCTCCGCGGGAACCCCGAACTCTGCGACGGGTTCACGGCTAGGCTGTCCTCCGAGTGGTAGAACCCGAGCAGGGTCGTGCTGTCGCTCACCCCCCGCCGCAGGGCCACCTTCCCTGATGCCCTCAACGGCTTGTCGAGCGCGAGCGCCCCGAGCCGGTCGCCGTAGGCCGCGAGCCGGTCTGCGTAGCGGCAGTCGCCGCGGAAGACGAGCCCGCCCAGCTCCCCGGCCGCCTTCCCGCCGGCGTGGTTGGTGGGGCTGGACCCGAAGTCGAACCGCGGCCGCACGTCCGCCGTCTGGTATTCGCGCCGGTTCCCGACGCCCTCCCACCTCGGGTCCTTCGTGAAGTCGTCCGCCTCGCCATTGACCGTCACGTCGTCGAGCCAGACCTCGCCGCCGCCGTCGGCGCTCTTGAGGACCGGCAGCAGGCCGAACCGGTCGAACGTCGCCCCGTCCGCCCGGTGTCCCGCGTCCAGGTGGCAGACGGCTGTCTCCCCGCCCAGGGTGACGGTCACCACCCCGCCGCCCTTGTTGCCGGCCGGGTCGTACTTGATCGACCACTGGTGGGGAACGCCGGTCTTGAACCCGCGCAGTTCGACCCGACCCGTGGCCGTGTTCTTGACGGTGGCGAACCCGCCCGGGCTGTCCCCGCCGGCCCGCCACTTGCCGGTGCAGTACTCGACGTAGGCGTAGAACACGTCCCCGCGGCCGAGCAGCCGCAGGGCGATGGTGTTCGGGGTCCGCCACTCGTTGACCGTGCCGGCGTTGAAGAAGGCGATCAGGGCGTGGAACGCCCGGCCCTTGCACTGGAGCGTGCCGGACGCGGAGAGGGGCGTGTCGAACGTCTTCGTTTCCAACTTCCGGGCATAGTAAGCCGTCTCAGCGGCCGGGCTAATGAACCCGCCGACCTCGCCGGGCTTACTGCCGGCATTCGCGGTCCCGCTGTAGCCGAAGTCTTGCCGGACGGTTCGCTTCTCCGGGGACGTGGCGCGGTTGTTCCGGCCCTCCCACCCGGGGTCCTTGTCGAACCGCTCGGTCCGCTCCTCGGCCACGGCCCACCCGCCGATCGAGCAGGCCAGCAAGGCCGCGCCGCAAACTACCCGTGCGCGGCATGTCGTCATGGGATTCTCCCTGTGGGGTGTAACACCGTGCGGAGATCATACTCTGGAAGTCAGCCTCCGGCCGCAAGCATCAAGGGAGCAGCCATGAACCGCGCCGGCCTGATGGGAACACTCACGCTCACAATCCTCGGCCCGGCACTCCTGCTGGGTGCCGATCCTGAACCGCGGAAACTGGAGGGGCATCGCGGCTCGGTGTTGTCGGTCGCCTTCTCGCCGGACGGGCGACTCCTGGCCAGCGCCAGCCGGGACAAGACCATCAGGCTGTGGGAGCCACGGACCGGCAACCTCGAACGGACCCTGACCGAACACACCGCGGACGTCTACGGCGTGGTGTTCTCCCCGAAGGGGGATCTGCTGGCCAGCGGTAGCGCGGACAAGTCTGTGCGGCTGTGGGATCCGCAGACCGGTAGGGTGATCCGGACCCTTGAGGGGCACACCGACATTGTCCGGTCGGTCAACTTCTCACCCGACCAGAAGACGCTGGTCAGTGGTGGGGTGGACAAGACTGTGCGCCTATGGGACGTGCAGACGGGCAAGGCGAAGGCGGTACTGGAGGGGCATACGGCGCGGGTGATGATCGTCGTGTTCTCGCCCGACGGGACGACGCTGGCGAGCGCCAGTTCGGATAAAACCGCCCGCCTGTGGGACGTGCGGACGGGCAAGGCGAAGGTCGTGCTGGAGGGGCACGTGGGCGGCCTGGAGTGCATCGCCTTCTCCCCCGACGGCGGGTTAGTGGCCACCAGTAGCCAGGACAGCACGGTCCGACTCTGGGACGCGGAAACGGGGAAGGTGCTACACACGCTCAAGGGCCACGAGGGCGAAATCGACTCGGTGGCCTTCTCACCGGACGGCAAGACCGTGGCGAGCGGGTGCAAGGACAAGTCCATCAAACTCTGGGATCCGCAGACCGGGGCGTTACGCAAGACGCTTACCGGATCCGGAACGCGGCTCGAATCACTGGCCTTCTCGCCCGACGGCGCCACCTTGGCGAGCGGCAGCGGCGGACCCGAGTCACTGGTCTGGCTCTGGCCGATGGGGAAGTAACCGAAGTCGTTGACCGGCCGGCGGGCGGGGGTAGCTCCTCGCCGCTCACAGCACGCCCGGGAAGGCGCCGCCGTCGATGAGTATGCTCTGGCCGGTGATGTAACCCGCCTGAGCCGAACACAAGAAGGCGCAGGCGGCACCGAACTCCGCTGGATCGCCGAATCGTCTGGCCGGGATCGCCTCGCGTCTTGTGGACCGGATCGCCTCTGGCTCAGCCCCCGTGCGCCGGGCGGCGGCCTCGAACGAGGACCGCAGGCGGTCAGTCTCGAACGACCCCGGAAGCAGGAAGTTGATCGTCACGTTGGCATGAGCAACGGATCGGGCGACTCCGGCCAAGAACCCGGTCAGTCCCGCCCGGGCGCCGCTCGACAGGTCCAGCCCGGCCAGCGGCATCTTCACCGATCCGGAGGTGACGTTCACGATCCGTCCGAATCGCCGCTCGGTCATGCCGTCGATCACCCGCTGGACCAGCTCGATCGGCGCGGCCATGTTGGCCACGATGCCCTCCATCAGGGCCGCACGATCAACCTGGCGGAAATCCCGGAACGGTGGACCGCCGTTATTGGTCACGAGGATATCGACCCGTGAAACCGCGCCGATCAGAGTCTCCTGGCCCTCGGCCGTCCCGACGTCGGCGGCGAGCGGGATGACCTCCGCACCCGTCTCGACGCGGATCGCGCGGGCCGTTTCCTCGAGTACGGGTTTGTCACGCCCGGTGACGACGACCCGACACCCGGCCCGCGCGAGCTCGAGCGCGCACGCCCGGCCCAGCCCCCGGCTGGAGGCGCAGACAACAGCGGTTCTGCCTCCGATCCCGAGATCCATCGCTTCCTCTCCGGTGTCTGTGGTATCCCGGTGCCGGTCGGGCTCACTCGCCGACGGACAGCACGGCCCGGCGGTGGCGGGTCAGCCCCGGGCTCCCGCGGTCGGTCAGTTCGAGGATGACGTGGATCGTCTTACCGGTGGCGTCGCTCGGCACGGTCAGCGACGCAGTCTCGGTCTCGGAATCGGTGAGCCGCACGGCCTTCCCGTACGTCCCGGCCTCGGGGTAGACGAACCAGCGGTACGTCAGCCGGTCACCGTCGGGGTCGGACGAGCCCGCGGCCGACAGCTTCACCACCGCGCCGGGCCGCACCTTCAGGTCCACCGCCGCGAGCGAGCGGTCGCCGTTGAGCACCGGCACGGGCGGGTGGTTCGCCTCCTTCACCCGCTTCACGCACCACTGCGCCCGCGCCGCGAAGTCGGCCTGGAAGGCCGGCCGCCACCGCCACACGGTCGCCCGCGCGTCAGTCACCTCGCCGACCGTGTCCCGGGCGTCGCGGTACAGGCCGCCCTTCTCCCCGCGGAACCGCCCGCCCCAGCACCCCCACTCCGGGTGGGCCGGGTCGCCGAGGCCGGTCGGCAGGAAGTAGAACCACGAGGGGGTGTCGCCCTCCTTGAGCGTCGCGTGCGGGTTCGGGGCGGTCCAGGTGGCCGCCGGGTAGAGCGCCCCGAGCGGCCCGCGGTCCTTGCCGACGTTCGCATCGACCCAGGCCCGGGAGGTGAGCGACTCATCGCCGCCGAGGTACATGCCGCGGTAGGCACCCGTCCGCATGTCCTGCCCGGCGCTCGACTTAGCCAGCACGTAGAACAGGTCCGGGAAGTTCTCGTTGATCCACGGGCCGGTATCGTCCTGATGGCCGATCGAATACACCCGGAGTTTGCCGAGGAACGCCTTGAACCGTTCCGGGGTGCGGTCGTTGCGCGCCCGCCACAGTGCCTGTGCCAGCTCGGTCGGGCCGCCCCAGATCACGACGTTCACCGGCCGCGGGTCGTCGCGGTCCACGACGGACGTGATCCACCGCGAGCCCTCCGTGTCGTGCTCCGCGCCGAGGCTCTTGACGCCGCGCACGGGATTCCCCGACTTGATCCGTTCGAGGAGCAACTTCGCGTCGGGGTAGTCGGGGTGGTGGAGCAACAGGTTCGGGCGGACCTTCGCATACGCCTCGACGATCTCGCGGATCAGCTCGGGGCGGACGGTGTCCTTCTTCAGCTCGCCCGGGATGCCGGCCGCGGACGCGATCAGTCCGTCGATCTCGAACTCGTTGGCGTAGTGCATCAGCCGGATCATGGACTGCTGGTCGTCCGGGTCGCCACCGATGTCGGTCAGGACGACGAGGCGTGGCCGATCGGCCCCGATCGCCGCGGGGGACACGGCCGGGAGCAGACATAGGGCGAGCGGTAGCAGTCCCGAGGTGCGGTTCATCGGCGGCTCCGGTCGGCGGGTGCAGCACGAGTGTACCGCCGGCGCGGCGCGGGCGATAGCCGCCACCCACACTGGGCCGGCCACTTCGGCATTGCACGAGCGAATCCCAACGGGGGTGTCCGCATGTTCTGAGAAGCCACCGACCGCTTCGGGTCATCGGTCTCCACCCCGGCAGTGGTGGCGTCGCGCCCCGCCGCGTATACTCTTCACAACCCGTGCAGAGCTGAGCCGACGGCGGACGACTACACGGCACGCCGTCGTGAGCCGGCTGTCCTCTGTTGAAGGAAGACTGTCGGGTTTGGGAGATGCCGATGAGCGCGTTCCGCCTGCCGCTGGCCGCCCTGGTGTTCGCGCTGGGTTCCTCCTGCCCGGCGCTGGCCGCGGCCGATCCGGCCGATCGGTATCCCGATTTGCACCTGATCCCGTGGCCCAAGTCGCTGAGGCCGGGCACCGGGCACCTGCCGATCACCGCCGAGAGCCGAATTGTGGTCAACGAGGAGCCACTCAAGCCGCTGGCCGGGGTACTCGCGGAGGAGATCGAGAAGCTGACCGGGCTGAAGCTCGGCATGACGACGGGCTCCGCCCGGCCCGGCGACATTGTCCTGAAGATCAGCAAGGCGATCCGGGCCGACGAGCCGATCCTGGTGCTGCGGAACCGCGAGCCCGTGCGGACCACCGACGGCGCCCACACCGTCACCATCGACCAGCTCGCGGTCGTGGAGGGCTTCGACTACCGGGCGACGGCCGAAGGCACCTCCACGATCCTGCAACTTCTCGGTAAGACCGGGCAGGGGTTCCGGCTTCCCAGGGTGACGATCAAGGACTGGCCGCACGCGGACTACTGCGGCGTCATGCTCGATGTGGCGCGGCAGGACCACCCGATCGACGCCATCAAGAAGGTGGTGCAGCTCTGCCGGCTCTACAAGGCCCGCTACTTGCAGTTGCACCTCACCGACGATCAGGGCTGGACGTTCCCCTCGACCAAGTACCCGAAGCTCGGCACCCGGAACTACGGCGCCCACGGCGGCGTCGCGCCGCGCGTCTACAAGCTCGACGAACTGAAGGCGCTGGTCGCCTACGCCGACGCCCGCGGCGTGACGCTCGTGCCCGAGTTCGAGATGCCCGGCCACTCCGGGGCGGCCGCGCGCGCGATGCCCGAACTCTTCGACGCAATCAACCCGCAGTCGAAGCAGCCCGTCGGCATGGGGTGTATGAACATGTCGAACGAGGAACTCTACCCCGCGCTCGACACGCTCATCGGCGAGATGTGCGACGTGTTCCGCTCCTCGCCGTACTTCCACATCGGCAGCGACGAAGTCACTACCGGCCGGCTGTCGCTGCACCCCGGGTACAAGGCATTTCTGGCGAAGCACGGCCTGAAGGACGACCACCAGTTGGCCGACCACTTCGTCGCCTCGGTGTGCGCGATGGTCAAGAAGCACGGCAAGAAGGCGATCAAGTGGGAGGGGCTGTCGAACACCGCCACCAGGGACGTGATCATCATGGGCTGGGAGCTGAACAGCACCGTGGCGTCGGACGTGCAGGCCCGCGGCTACACGACGATCACCGTCCCGTGGACCCTGGCCGTTCCGTGGGAACAGTGGAGCATGTACGTCTGCAACGGGAGCCACCTCAAGAAGGGCGACTCGGTGCTGGGCGCGATGCTGGTCGCGTGGGAGCAGCCGCCACTGACGCACATCACCAACCTCCGCAACCTGCCGAGCCGCCAGGAGCGGACCTGGGGACCGGACAACGCGGTCACGGTGGAGGGATTCGCCGCGCGGTTCCAGCCACTGGACGCCGTGGCCGGCCGGCTGATCGACCTGCCGCCGAAGCCTCAGCTGGAGGCGACATTCTCGACATCGGCGGGCACCGGCGACTTCCTCGACCCCGTGTTCGCCTTCGACGGCAACGACGCGACGTTCTACCAGTCGGAGGTTCCGCCGAGGAAGGACGACCACTTCACGATGACCTTCCCGCAGGCCCGGCAGGTGTACGCGGTCGAGGTACTCACGGGCGTCAACGGCCGGGGCCAACTGACCGGCGGCGAGGTGCAGGTCTCCGGCGACGGCAAGACGTTCACGACCGTCGCCACGCTCGACAAGGGCACGGCCCGGGTGATCCTGAAGGACAACCGCGTCCGGTCGGTTCGGCTTCGGGCCGTCGCCGATCAGGCGGAACCTCTCGTGATTCGCTCGATCAACCTGCGTCTTCTCGTCGAGGTGTCCGGCGTCGTGAAGGACCCGGGTGCGGTCGTCGGCGCGGGGAATGTGGCTGGACTCACGGGTGACACGGAGTTCGCGTACCCGGTCGGTGCGGGTGCGTTCCCCGTCATCAACCGGGACTTCACGTTGAAGTTGAACAACGGCGGCAACTCCTGCACCTTCAGCGGCCCCGTCTCCGGATCGGGCACGGTGGAGATCCACGCCGGCGGCCCCGGTGCGCTGCTGGTCCTCGACGGCAAGGGCGCCAACACCATGCGGGGCAAGTGGGTGGTCAAGGCGGGTCACGTCGTCCTCGCGAAGGAACCCGGTGCGGACGCGATGGGCGGCACGATCATCGTCGGGGGAGCGAGCGATCACGACTCGCTCGTCCTCGGAGCGAGCAACCAGATCAACGACGACGCCGCTGTTGAATTGCTCGGCTCCGACAGGGGCGGCGCGTCCTTCGACCTGAATGGTCACAGCGACACGATCGCCCGGCTGACGCTGGCCACCGGCACCCGCGTACTGACCGGCGGTCCGCGGGGCGGCGGGGTGCTGACGGTGCGGGAAATCACGGTCGGGGGCAGGAGTCTCCCCAGCGGCATCTACACGTCGTCGAGCGGTTGGGTCGGGGGAAGCGGCTACGTGGTCGTCGGTGACGTCAAGCGCGTCGAGGTCTCGGGCGTCGTCGATGACCCGACACGGACGGTCGGCGCGGGCAACATCGCCGTACTCAAGTCCGCCACCGTCTTCAAACTCCCCGATGGCGAGTGCTCGGTCGCTGCCTTGACCAGCGACTTTCCGCTGACGCTGGTGTCCGGCGGCGGCAAGGTCCGCTTCAACGGGTTCGTGACGGGCAACGGCGCGCTGCGCGTCGAGGCGACCGGCGACCGGCAGCTGGAAATCGTCGGCGAGCCGAGCAACTCCTTCAAGGGTCCGACGACGCTCGTGCGCGGCGTCCTAAAGCTCGGCAAGCCGGCCGGTGCCGTCGCGATTCCGGGCGACCTGGTGATCGGCGGATCGGCGGCGGAGAACAAGGGGGATGTCGTCGTCTGGGAAGCCGACGGTCAGGTCTCGGCGTCCGCGGTGGTGACGCTCCAGGGCAGTCAGGCTTCGGTCCTGGACCTGAACGGGCACAGGGGCGCGTTCGGCAAGCTCCTGCTGTCGAGGGTCGCGGTGATCCGGACAGGCGCCGGCGGGGCACTCCGGGTCAAGCAACTGTTCGTGGACGGCAAACGGCTGCCGGACGCCACCTACCGCGCCCCGCAGCCGTGGCTGGAAGGCACGGGCACCGTCACGGTGGACGCGCGCGTGGACGTCCGGGATGTCATCGGTTCACCGGAGGTGGTGATCGGTCCGGGCAACATCGGGAACCTGACGGGTAACACGAAGATCGGCTACCCGTCGGGCGGGGGCGACTACGACATCGTCACCAACGGCTTCACGCTGACACTGGATAGTGGCGACGGCAATGCGTTCGCCTACTCCGGCAGTGTCACGGGCACGGGGAACGTCGAGTTCTTCATGGGGCCGTCGCGCACGGGGTTCCGAGATGCCCCGATGGTGTTGAACGGCACGAAACCGAACACGACGTCGGGGAAGTTCTTCGTGAAGAAGGGCCGCGTTCAGCTGGAGAAGCCCGAGGGCGTGGACGCGATCTCCGGTGACGTGATCGTGGGCGGCCAGGGCTTCAACGACTGCCTGTTCTGGAAGACCAGCCACCAGCTCAAGGACACGGTCAACATCACGCTCCTCGACGCCGGCAACAGCGGCGCGGCCTACCTGCACCTCAACGGGTGTCAGGAGACCGCCGCCAGCCTCACCATGACGGCGAACAACAGGGTTCTAACCGACTCGGCCACCGGGACCGCCGGCGGGTTGACCGTGAAATCGTTGAGCGTCGGCGGGGTGGCGAAGCCGGCCGGGACGTACACCGCGGCCACGGAGAAGTGGATCGAGGGGACCGGCCGGGTGGTCGTGCGCCCCTAGTCCTTCTGCGGCGTTCGTCCCGTCCGGTCGATGCCGGTGGGTTGCGGGGTCGCCTCGGTCACGATCTTCCAGCTCTGGCCCGTCTCGCGCATCGCGGTGAAGTCACGGGCCGCGTAGGCGAACTCCAGGTGCGGGGTCTTCACGGCCCCTGCGGCCTTGGCCCGCGAGTGCATGCTCGCGTCGAGTACGCCGCTGACGAGGAGCGTGCGTTCCACGGGGTACGGTGGCGTCCCGGTACGGAAGTGGTGCTGGATCGCGTGGGCCAGCGCCTTGAAGAGGTTCCGGTTGACCCACGGGCCGACGTGGAACCGCGTGGCATGCGGCTTCGGGTCGCCCCGGAGTGTGCAGGCGAAGTCCCAGCGGGTGCTGCTCCGGCCGACCTTGAGCACGCAAGCCCGCAAGCCGTCCTTGTACGTCAACAAGATGCCGTGTGACTCGGCTTCCTCCTCGCCTTCGACCCGTTTCAGGGTGAGGGGTTTCATGCCCAGCTCCGCCGCCATCGCGGCTTCCGCCAGCGGGAGCGACCAGCGGCCGTCCTCGGCCGCCTTCCACAGCGCATCCCCGGTGAGAAACTCGACGGATGCGATGCCCGTCTCACCGCCTTTGCGGAACTCGACGAACGACTGCAACACTTCCAGGGCGTGAAAGTCGTAGGACTCGATCCCGCCGCCGTGGATACAGACCGCCTCGGTGATGGTCGCGTCGGCCGGCAGCTCGAAGGGCGGAATGTGCTGCGCCAGCGGAACGGAACTTCCCGCCATGAAGGGGATGCCCAGTGTCCTCGCGGTCTCCGCCATCTCCTTCGCCCAGTCCCAGCGGTAGGAGAGGTGCTTGTCGTTGAAGAGGGGAACGAATCGTTTGGAGCGGCGCATCACGGCAACGATCTCGTCGAAAAAGCGCTTGCGGGGGTACTCGACCTGCCCGAGATTGTTCCTGGGGTATTGCCCGTGTTCGCCGATCGAGAGGACCGCGTCGACGGCCAGCTCCTTGCCGCCGAGGCAGAGGGCCTCGTCGACGGTCTTGAAGATCGGGATCTTGTACTCCCGGGCCACGTCCTGTGCCAGGTCGCCCCTAGGCGTCTGGTCGGCGAAGAACGAGACGACCTCGACGCCGGGGTCGGTCCGCTTGCCGTTGAACAGGTACGGTTCGAGGAAGTTCTCCAGGATGACGTGCGCGTGCGAGCGGTAGGTGAACTCGGTGAAGACCGCAGCCACCCGCGGTCGTTTCGTGGGCTCGCCGGCCGGCAAGGACATCCCGGACAGGGCCAGGGCGGCACCGGCCGTGCCCAGGAACTGTCGCCGCGTGGCTGGTGAACTCATGCCGCATGCACTCGAAAAGGGTGACTCGTTGGTCGGTCAGTTTGGCAGGGACCGGCCGCCCGACCTCACCAGCGTTCCCTGAACCAGAGCGGCAGCGAGGTGGGCAATTCACACCCCGTGGGGTCTGGCACCGGTTCCGTCCGCCGCTCGGGACGCGATCGCATCGGTGAGCCCCAGTCCGGCGGGTGCCAGACCTCCCGTGCGGAGCAACTCGCGCCGCCCAATCGGGTGGGGAGGCGGGTTGGGGGCCACGATCGTTTCTCCCGACGACAGGGACTGATGGCGTGTTGTGACCGGGGGCCATCCTTTTCCCACCCCCGGCCGCTCCGCCAGCAGACTGCGGAGTCGCTATCTCCTCTACCCCGGAGACGACCTTCGCCCCGACAACCCTGGCTGTCACGAAGACGTCCGTCAGATCCACCTCACGGCCGTTGCTCCTCGAACGCGATCGTCTTGAGCCGCCTCAGTTCGGCGTCGATGTCATTCCCCTCGTAGAAGGAGAGCCAGCCGCGGACGACTTTCGACTGCCCGGGCGGGCAGTCCTCGACCACCGGGTCGGCGTGCAGGCACGGGCACGGCGGGTTCCCCCACGCCCGCCCGCACCGCTCCCAGCCGGTGACGACCCACCGCCTCCCGGTCGCGTCCGTGCACGCGGCGAACGGGGCCGCGAACACCTTGTTCTCGTTCGTCGGCTTCTCGAACCCGGTCAGGCCGGCGAGCACCACGCACATCTGCACCCGCAGCCCGGTCAGCCGCTCGTCGGTGCCGTTGGTGACCCGGAACTCCATCCGTACTCCGTCCTTGCCCGGCACCACCTTCGAGGCGAGAGTGACCTTGTTCGGCAGGGTGCGGGTGAGGGAGAGTGAGCGGTCCTTGTGCCGGGTCCATTCCAGCGCGTCGAGGGTCACCTTCTGCTTGTCCCACACGGTCGGGACGTGGGTGTGGGCGAGGTAGAGCAACTCGGGCCTGGCAGCCGGCTCGAACCACACCGCCTCGGGCACGTCGGCCACCGCGTACCCGCCATCAACCCACGGGGCGAACACGCTCACCTTGGTCTCCCGTTGCGGGCGGATCGCCCCGTCCCGGAACCCGACTCTCGGGTGCCGGCCGCCCGGGTACGGGAGGACCGTCAGCGGGTCGCCGGCCTTCCGCTCCGGTCGCCGGTCCGGGTCGATGCCGAGCCGCTTCGCCGCCGCAGTGACCTCGTCGGCCGGCAGCCCCAGTGCCGCACCGGCCTCGGCCGGGGTGAACCGGTGGTGGACCAGTGCATTTTCCAGCCAGTACTTCAAGTCCTCGTCGTCCTTCGCCGGGCGACTGTTGCCCCCCTCCCGCTTCGCTTCGACCAGCTTCTTCCGGTCCTCCATCACACCGAACGGGTCGGTGGGCACGACGTCCGGATCGACGTACTTCGCCAGGTCACGCAGCGCGATCACGGTGTACCCCGCGTCGGCCAGGTACTTCATGTAGCCCTCGAACTGGTCCTTCGTCGAGTTCACCCAGTCGTGCGCGGTGTCCGGGACGCCGTGGAACTGGAGGACGGCGACCTTGCCGTGCCGCGCCTGGGAGACGGCCGCCTTGAAGTCGTGCAGTGTCCAGTGCGGGCGGGCGTCCCCGGCGCTCGGGACGAGCAGCGGGTGGTCCAGCCCGGGCTCGTAGGCGAACCCGCGGCCGTCCTTGTACGGGTACTCCGGGCTGCCGCCCCGGCGGGCGAACTTGATCCCCTGCTCTTTGAGGATGGGAAGGGCGTCCTTCGTGATCGTGTTCCCGGGGTAGGCGAAGCTGACCGGTTGGGGGATGCCGTACTCCTTGCACCGGGCGTCGATCCCGCGGAGCTGGGCGGACAAGTCGCGGACGGTCTTGTCGGTGACGGCCTGGTGGTCGCGGGTGTGGTTGCCGATCTCGAACCCGTCCGTGTGGAGCTGGGCGATCTCCTCCCAGCTCATGTAGTCCTTCTTGTTGGTGGCGAAGTCCCACCCCTCGGTGACGAAGAACGTCGCCCCGAACTTGTGCTTCAGCAGGACCGGCCGGGCGGTCGTGAAGTGCGACTTGCTGGCGTCGTCGAACGTCAGCACCACGAGCCTGTCGGGGATCGGTTCCAGGCCGGCCGAGGGCCGGACGAGGACCACCAGGGTGAGGAGGGCGAACAGGATTCGGGTCATGGCGCGAGCCCCGGTCATCAGGTGAGGATCGACTTCACCACGACCCCGCCCACGTCCGTGAGGCGGAAGTCACGGCCGCTGTGCCGGTACGTCAGCTTCTCGTGGTCGAGCCCCAGCAGGTGCAGGATGGTGGCGTGCAGGTCGTGGACGTGAACCCGGCCCTGCACGGCGTCCCAGCCGAACTCGTCGGTCTCGCCGTGGGCCAGGCCGCCACGCACCCCGCCGCCGGCCAGCCACATCGTGAACCCGTAGGGGTGGTGATCCCGCCCGTTAGTCCCCTCGGCCGCCGGGGTGCGGCCGAACTCGCCGCCCCAGATCACCAGCGTGTCTTCCAGCAGCCCGCGGGCCCGGAGGTCGTGCAGCAGGCCGGCGATGGGGCGGTCGGTGGCGAGGGCGTTCTTGGTGTGGCCGCCCTTGAGGTCGCTGTGCTGGTCCCACGGCTGGAACCCGCCGGTGGTGTGGTACAGCTGCACGAACCGCACGCCGCGTTCCACGAGCCGCCGGGCCAGCAGGCACTGCCGGCCGAACGTGGCGGTCTCCTTCCGGTCGATGCCGTAGAGGCTCTGCACGCGGTCCGGCTCGCGGGTCAGGTCGAAGGCGTCGGGCGCCTGAACCTGCATCCGGTAGGCCAACTCGAAGGACTCGATGCGGGCGGACAGGGCGCTGTCCTCGGGCCGATCCGCGCCGTGCATCTCGTTGAGGCGCCGCAGTGCGGCGAGTTCCCGGCGCTGGCGGTCCGGCCCGACCTGGTCGTTCTTCAGGTTGCGGATCGGGTTCGTCAGGTCGGACACGAACGTCCCCTGATGGGCGGCCGGCAGGAACGCGGCGCCGTACTGCCGGCCGCCCTCGATGAGCGGGCCGGGGCCGATGGCGATGAACCCCGGCAGGTTCTGGTTCTCGGTGCCGAGGCCGTACGTCACCCACGAACCGAGGCTCGGCCGCGTGGCGACGCGCTCGCCGGTGTTCATTTGGAGGCAGCCGCCGGGGTGGTTCACGTCGTCGGCCACCATCCCGCGCAGCACGCAGAGTTGATCGACGCACCCGGCGACGTGCGGAAACAGCTCGCTGACTTCGAGGCCGGACTGGCCGTACTTCTGGAACCTCCACGGTGAGGCGAGCAGGTTGCGTTTCTGGCCGAGGTAGAGTTTCGGCGACGGCTTGCCGTGCTGCTTCGTGAGTTCGGGCTTGGGGTCGAACGTGTCCACCTGCGACGGCCCGCCGGGCATGAACAGGAAGATCACCCGCCTGGCCCGCGGCTTGAAATGCGGCTCCCGCGGCGCGAGCGTGCTGACGACCGGAGACGCGGCGCGGGCTTCGTCGCCGAGCAGCGCCGTGAGGGCCAGCGAGCCGAAGCCGGCACCGGTGCGCTGCAGGAGTTGACGGCGGTTCGGGGGTGGGACGCTCACGGGGAGAACTCGCGGGGTAACGGAATTCGGGGATGTAGGAGGCTACGTCATCGGGTCCCGTGGTGCCGCCATCAATCCGCTCGTCGCCTCGAAACACCGACCACCGGGCCAGCGAACATCCACCTCGGTCGAATCAAGTGGGTATGGCGGCTCGACAACCACCCCGATGCCTTGCCCACGTCCCCAAGAGTCGAAGTCGTTCGGTCGCCAGGTCGCCGGGTTCTTGACTACCAAGTCGCCCGCTCGAAACGCCAGCTCCATCGTTTCGCCCTCACCATCATGATCGACCCGCCGCGTGCAAGAACTCACTCCACGTACAGGAACTCGTTCGTGCAGAGAATCAGGTGGCAGTAGCGTTCCCACGGGTCGGGGCCGGGTGCCGGGACCAGCAACTCCTTGCCGAGTTCGATTTCGGCCTTCGTGGGTGGACGACCCAGCGTGAGCAAATATAGGTGGCGGATCTGATCCTCCACGTTCGCCGGCGCTTCGCGCACCACCCGTGCGGCCAGTGCCTTCGCCGATCCGCCGACGAACGGGTCGTTCAGGAAGAAGAGAGCCTGCGGGGCGACCACGGACTGGTCGCGGCGGGCGACGATCAGACTCGGGTCGGCGCGGTTGAATAGACGGCCGAAGTCGGACGTGTTCGCCCCGGTGCGTGCCGACATCAGATAAAGCGTTCGCCGGGGCACGTTCAGGTCCGTGAACGCCGGCCCGCCCCGCGCCGCGTCCAGGCGGCCGGACACTGATAGCAGGCCGTCGCGGATGGCCTCGGCGTCCAGACGCCGGCGGTTCATGTGCCCGAGCAGGCGGTTGTCCGGGTCGCGGGCCAGAGCGGCGGCACTGCCACGGCTGCCCTGCTGGTACGCGGCCGAGAGCATGATGAGCCGGTGCATTGCCTTCACCGACCAGCCCGATTCGACGAACTTCGCGGCGAGGTAGTCGAGCAACTCGGGGTGCGTCGGCCGCTCACCGCGCTCGCCGAAGTCGTTGGGAGTGCGGACCAACCCCTCGCCGAAGTGGTGCTGCCAGATCCGGTTGACCATCACGCGGGCCGGCAGCGGGTTGTCGGGCCGGGTCAGCCAGTCGGCCAGTTGGAGCCGGCCGCTGCCCTCGGCGATCTTCACCTCGTGGTTGCCGGTCAGAACCTTCGGGAAGCCGCGCGGCACCGTCTTCCCGAGCCGTTTGTGATCGCCGCGGATGAAGACCGGCGAGTCCTTGAAGCCCTCGTGCCGCGTGCCCTTGGGGCCGCCGTCCTGCGCCACGACCGCCTGGGGAATCTCGACCTTCACCGCGGGCTTGCTCCGCAGGGCTTTCAACTCGGCGTCGAGAACCGCCAGCTTGGATCGCACCTCGGGTGCCAGCCGTTTGGTGCGTTCGTCCGGCGTCGCCCAGAACGGACCGCGCCCGGACCGTAGTTCGTCGTACAACTCGGCGAGCGGGTCGCGCGGTGGCTTCTTCGGATCGTCGGGCCGGACCCACGTCTCGCGCAACTCGGCTTCCACCTGGCTGCGTTCGGCCTCGTCCAGTTGCCGGTCGTAAACGCGCATCTCGGCGATGTCGCCGGTGAACCGCGGGCTGCCGCCGGACCCCGGCCCGCCGATCTTCAGCGCCGTGATCTTCGGATCGGCCGAGAGGCCGTCGATCCCCTTCGGGCCGGCGGTCTCGACGCCGTTACGGCGCATCGTCGTTCCGCCCGGCCCCCACGAGAGGCAGACCGTCTCGAACCCCTTCGGACTGCTGCGGTCCACGATGTCGCCGGACTTCCCATTCTGCCGAAGGATCGCGTGAAGCCGCCCGTTTGGGTCGGTCATCAGGCCCAACCCGTGTTGGCCGGCGTCGGCATCTTCCCACCCGAGTAACCGTTCGCCGGGTCGGGCTGTGGTGCCGGGCTGGTAAACGATGAACAAGCTCCCGATCGGAGGCACCGAACCGCCGACGGTCAGCAGCGACTTGCCGTCGAACCGCAGCACCGCATTCGTGTGGTCGCCGATCTTCGCGGTCGTTCGGACCGGGGCATCCTTCGGGATCGGCGGAACGGCGTCCCCGGAGAGATCGCCCCGGTTCGGCCACCGCGTGACCTTGCCACCGGCGTCGGTCACGAGTCGCGGGTCGTCGGCCCGGAAGTGATGGAGTGCGGTCTGCTTTTCCGGCAGCCTGGCGCGGGCCGCGAACGATTCCTGGAGTGCGCCGGCGGCCTTCAGCAGCGCGGGACCGGAGAGCTTGCCCGCCGCGATGTCGCGGAGAGTTGGAGGGCAATCCGGCGGGGGCTGCTTCTCGATCCCGTCGAGGAATGCCACCCACTCGGCCAGCAAGCCCTCGTGCAGCCCGTGCCGTTTCGCGACCGCCGCCGGAGACGAGTTGCGGCACTCGCACGCGGCCACGAGGTGGCGGGCCGACTGCCCGGTGAGGATGCCGGTCAGGTAGGCGCGGTATTCGCGGTCGATCCCCTGGGACACCGTCTGTTCCAGTTCCGCCCGCCGGCGTGCGTCCGCGGCGGCCTGGGCCTTGAGTTGCGCGATCTCCGCCGGCGGGATCAGCGGGACGCGGACCAGCGGCGTGTTGCCGGGCACGGGGCCGGGAATGATCCGGGTGCTGAAGAAGATCCCGGCCAGCGCGTAGTAGTCCTCGGTGGAGATCGGGTCGAACTTGTGGTCGTGACAGCGGGCACAGGCGACCGACAGCCCCAGGAACGAGCGGCTGACGACGTCGACCTGGTCGTTGACGTAGTCGGCGATCATCTGGTTCTTGTCCACGTCGCCCGGCACGAAGTCGGCGATGGCCAGCAGGCCCGTGGCGGCGAGCCCGTTCGTGTTGATGCCGCTGGGTTGGGACGGCGGCAGCAGGTCGCCGGCGACCTGGTAGCGGATGAAATCCGTGTACGGCAGGTCGCGGTTGAACGACTCGACGACCCAGTCGCGGTAGCGCCACGCCTCGCGGAAGTCGCTCTCCGGCGGCAACTGGAGCAGGTCGCGGGCGTCGGCGTAGCGGACGACGTCGAGCCAGTGCCGGCCCCAGCGTTCGCCATACAGCGGCGAGGCGAGCAGGCGGTCCACGACGCGGGCGAAGGCCTGGGGGGAACCGTCCGCGAGGAACGCCTCGATTTCCGCGGGCGTCGGCGGCAGGCCGATCAGATCGACGGTCGCCCCGCGGAGGAGCGTCCGCTTGTCGGCCGGCGCGGCGGGAGCGAGTCCGTTCGCTTCCAGTTTCGCCAGGATGAAGTGGTCGGGGGCGGATCGGGGCCAGGGCGTGTCGCGGACGGCCGGCAGCGGGCCGGCCTTGATCGGCTCAAAGGCCCAGAACCGTCGGTGTTGGTCGGTGATGGTGAACGGGCCGTCTTTCGCGGCCGGTGCGTCCTTCGCCCCCGGCCACGGTGCGCCCTGCTTCACCCAGCGCTCGAAGACCTCGATCTGCCGATCGGTGAGTTTCCCCTGCGGCGGCATCCGGGGTTCGCCCTGATACCGCACCGCCTTCAGCAACAGGCTCTCATCGGCCTTGCCGGGCACGACGGCGGGCCCGTTGTCGCCACCCGTGAGGACCTCGGCCCGCGAGGTGAGTCTCAGCCCGCCCCTGGGCTTCACATCGCCGTGGCACTTCGCGCACTTCTCGACGAGGAGGGGTCGGACGTCCTTCTCGAAAAACTCGTCGCCTGCGTTCGGCGGCGCCGGCTGCGCGGGCAACCTGGACAGGACGAGAAAAACCGCCAGGCCGAAGCCGAGCGAAGGTCCGGATCTCAACGGATGCCTCGATGACGGACAGGAGTCTCGACGAAGATCGATGGCGTGTGGATGTTAATCCTCCCACAACCGTGGTGTCTCCGCAATGGACACGTGGCCCCGGTCGTCACCACGGTCCGAGGGACAGCGAGGGAGGCCATACGCGCGAACGAGTGCGGGTGTCCGGGAGGAACACTTCTCCACCAGGCTCGCTCGCCGAAGCTGCTGGCAGCCTTGGAGCGCGACTCCCGGACCAGCCCGATCACCGCCACGGCCGGCACTCACCTGACCCGCCGGCTGTCTACGTCACCGTCCGGGCTCCGGCCACGTCCCGCTGTCCGCCGCAGCTGGCGAAGTCCGCCGTGGGGACCGGCTCGGTGGTCTGCCGGAGCCCTACTACCGTCAGGCGCCCGAGCAGATCGATCTCCACCCGGTCTTCGTCCCGCCCGGCGTGTCGGCACCGGATCTCCGCGATCCGCGTTTTCCGACTCACCGCCCGGGGGGTGGCGACGACCGGATCAGCCCCATCACCGCCCAGGTGGTCCCGGCGTGCGTGATCGGGGCGACGTTCTTGGCAGCCTTCCCGCCCGGCCCCCCCGGACGCGATGCCATCGCCCACGACCCGTCCTTCTCCTGTGTCTTCAGCAGGTACGCCCGGCCCGTTGCCACCGCCGGCTCCGCGGGCCTCACCGTCGCCAGGGCGTAGACTGCCTGGCCGGTCGCGAAGGCGTCGCTCGCCGCGTCCCGCGTCTGCCCCCACCCGCCGTCCGCGCTCTGCCGGCCGGCGAGCCGCTTCACCAGCGGTTCGGTGTCCGCCGGCGGGCGGCCGAGCTGCTTCCAGAGGAGGAGCCGGAGGGCGTCCGCCTGCGGGGTGTCGGACGGGGCGGCGGCCCCCAGCCACTTCAGCCCCTTCTCCCGCGCGGCCTTCCCCCCCGGACCCAGGTCCGGGGCGTTCGGCGCGGTCAGCGCGAGGAGGGCCAGGGTGGTCATGACGTCCGCCGTCGACCCGTGCGGCTCCCACACGTACATCAGCCGCCACGCCCCGTCCTCGTCCTGCCCGGCGAGGACCAGGTCGAGCATCGCCTTCAGCCGGTCTCGGGTGGTCGCATCGGTCGCGTCGCCCGCCTCGAGCGCGAGGGCGAGCATGAGCGGGGTCTGGTTGACCGTCACCCCCTTCCGCTCCGGCTGCTTGGGGTTCACCTTGGCCGGGTCGTCCTTGGCGAACACCCACCCGGTGAGTGCCGCCGCGGCCTTGTCATCGGCCTTGTAGCCCTGTTTCTTCGCCTCGTTGTGTGCCCAGAGGGTCATCGGGACGGTGTGGCAGGAGGCGCACTCGCGGCCCTCCCGCCACTCGGTGGATTCTTCCGCCAGGAATTGCACGGCCCGTTCGATGGCGGGTCGGGCGTCGGGGTCGGCGGCCCGGGACGCGGCCGGGAGGGCGAGCAGGGCGAGAGCAACGGGGAGGAATCGCATGACGGAACCTGTGGCAATCGGCCAGGTCACGGCGCGTCGGCCGTCCCACCGAGCATACCCGCCGAGTCGGCCGCGTGCCGCATAGAATTGATGTCCACGGCCGCCTCACCACCGACGTCCTGGCCCGACCAGCCGCCCTCACGAAGCTGACGCCGCGGTGCGAGACGACGAGGTGCAAGACCGGGAGGATCGAACGTGCGGTATTCCCCATCGCTCCTCGTGTCGCTCGCGCTCGGGGCAGTGCCGACCGGGGCGGCGGCCGCGGAGCCGGTACCGAACACCTGGGTGAAGTCCGACGCCGTGATCGAGGGCCGGCGCCGGGACGTGCCCCTCGGGTACGACCCGGCCGCGAAGCGGTTCCTCGTTCTCGGCGGCCGCACCTCCCTCGGGGAGTACAAGAAGCCGCGCCCCTACGACGTGCTGTACCTCGACCCCGCCGGGAAGTGGCGGAACGAACTCCCCGCCGGCACCGACTGGGGACCGGAGTTCGGGGCCGTCACCGCCCCGGGGTGGAAAAGCGAATACTGGGGCTTCACCGACACGGCCGGCATCACCCGCCCGAACTGGACGGTGTACGGCACCTTCTCCCTCGGCCAGAAGTACGACTACGACCCCGACACCGGGGCGTTCTACTTCTACGCCGGCGGCAGCACGTTCCGCTACGACCCGGCGAAGCGTGAGTGGAAGGACCTCGCCCCGGAGACGAGCCCGCAGAAGGCACTCGGCGGCACCCTCCTCTGGTCGTCGATGTGCTACGACCGCTCGGCGAAGAAGTTCGTCCTGTTCGGCGGCGGGAACATCCCGGGCGAGCGCGGCGACCCCGGCACCTGGACGTACTCGCCCGCGGGGAATCGCTGGGAGCAGGTCCAGACCGACCCCCGGCCGCCGGCGCGCGCCAACGCGCGGCTCTCCTACGACCTCGTCGCCCACAAGGTGGTGCTTTTCGGTGGCGACCGGCTCGACCAGCTGCTCGCCGACACGTGGGTGTTCGACACGGCCAGGGGAACCTGGGAGGAGCGGAAGCCGGCCGTCTCACCCTCGCCCCGCGGCGGGCACGCACTGCTCTGGCTGCCGAAGGCGAAGAAGCTCCTGCTCGTCGGCGGCTACACGTACACCTCGACCACCGACTACGTCGCATCGCTCTACCGGCCGCTACCGCTGGAGGCGTGGACATTCGACACCGCAGCGGGAAGGTGGGACCTGGTCGGCCGGTGGGAGAAACCCGCCGACGTACCGACCGGCCCGGCCAACGTCTTCCTCTCGGCCGCGGTTGACGACTCCGACACCGTGCTGGTACTCGACGCCCAGAACCGGGCCTGGACCTGTCGGTTCGACGTATCGAAGCCGGACGCCGGGGGCGCCGAGAAGTTCGGGGTGAGGCCGGGGGCGGTCACCCGGCGGACGGGTTCGCACGACCCGGCGTGGTACGACGAGGGCGTTCCCCCGGCCGACCCGGCGAAGGTCGCGGCCGAGCTGAAGGAGCTGCCCGCGAACCGGTGGGTCGTTCGCCCGACCCCGAAGAAGCCGGGCATGAACATGGACTGGGGCTCGGCCGTGTTCGACCCCCACGGCGACCGGATCGTGCGGTTCTCTGGCGGCCACTCGGCCTACAGCGGCACGGCCCCGGTGGTGTACGACGTGAAGACCGACCGGTACACGCTGCCCTTCGCCCCCGAGTACCCGCTGGAGTACGTGTACAGCAACGATCAGGTCCGCGGGGAGTGGAGCTTCCGGGGCAACCCGTGGATGACCGGCCACACCTACAAGTCCACCGGCTACGACCCGAACCTGAAGGCGCTCGTCTTCGCCCCCCACGAATACACGTACTACTTCGACCCGGGAGCGGGGAAGTGGTCGCGCTCGCCGGGGAAGAACCCGTACCGCCCGGACTTCTACAACGTCACCGTCTGTGCGACCCCGTCGGGGGCGGTGGTGTGGGCCGACGCGCGGGACGGTGGTAAGGCCGGGCTGTGGCGGCTGGATGCCGAAGCCCGGGCGTGGACGGCGCTGCCGCTGAAGGGCGAACTGCCGGCGAAGTCCCCTGACCGCCACGGAATGACCTACGACGCCAAACGGGATCGGCTCCTGCTGTTCAGCGACAACGGTCCGAGGAAGGGGAACGGCGCCGCTTATGACCCGAAGACCGGCGAGGCGACGTGGCTCGATCCGGCGGGGGCGGACAAGGCGCTCGTCCACTGCCGGGAGACGGTCTACCTGCCGGAGGCGGATCTGGTGCTGATCGGCGGCCGGGTGACGGGCGAGGCGGGCGGCTGGCGGTGGCTGGCCTACGATTGTCAGGCGAACGCCTGGGTCGGACTCGGACTCGGTGGGGATGATCCGATCGGGAAGGCGGGGGCGTTCAACAACTCGATGGGCCTGATGTACGACCCGGCCCGCAGGCTGGTCTGGGCGGTGGGGCAGTACAGTCAGCTCCACGTCTTGCGGCTCGACCCGAAGACGGTGAAGACCGTCGCGCTGGAGTAAGGGTCAGACGGGAAGGCAGCCGGGAGTCGCGGATTCGCGGATCGCGTATTCGAAAAGTTCTTGCATCCCGGTGGGCGGCGAATTCCAATCAACTTATTCGATACACGCTCCCCGTCGGCCGGTCTCTATGGCCGGGTTCGCCCGTCCGGTGGCATGGGGGCGTGGAGCGGTCGATCCGGTGCGACCGGAGCCCGACCGCCAGGAGCATCCCGCCGTGCGTCCGCCCCGCCTGGTTCGATCCCGCCGAGGTCGTGTCATGTCGCCGGGTTCTTTTCCGGGGCGTAAGCCCTTCCGCCTTGGCCTTTACCCGTCCCGCCGCGACATCGTCCGTGCCGGGGCGTTCGGCCTGCTCGGGAGCCTCGTCCCGTCTGCCGCTGGCGCGCAGAAGCCATCGGCGAAGTCGGTCATCGTGCTCTTCATGTGGGGCGGGCCGAGCCACCTCGACACCTGGGACCCGAAGCCGGACGCCGCGGCCGAGGTGCGCGGACTGTTCCGGGCCGTCCAGACCACCGTCCCTGGCCTCCGCATCTCCGAGCACTTCCCCCGGCTGGCGACACGGGCGACCAAGTACGCAGTCGTGCGGTCGATGACGCACACCGACCCGGCCCACCTGTCGCCGGTCCACCACCTGTTCACCGGCCGGGTGGCGGCGAAGCCAAACTCGGACGCGGACGGGGCGAGCCGGGCGGATTCTCCCTGCATCGGCGCGGTCGTCGGGAAGGTGGCGGCCGGGGCCGGTCCAATGCCGACGGCCGTGACGCTCCCGTGGGCCGTGTCCCACCCGTCCGCCCCGGGCGGCGTCGCTCCCGGGCAGAACGCCGGGTGGCTGGGGGCGGGGTTCGACCCCTTCCTCGTGACCGGCGACCCGAACGCCCCGACGTTCCGGGTGGCCGGGCTGACCGGACCGGCGGGCGTGCCCGCCGACCGGCTGGCCGGGCGGGCGGATCTACTCCGCGAGCTGGAGGCGGCAGGCAGGCCGACCGACGGGTCCGGCGGGCTCCGGTTGCACGCCTTCGATCTCCTGTCCTCCCCGGCCGTCGCCACCGCGTTCGACCTGTCGCGGGAACCCGTCTCCGTCCGTGACCGGTACGGCCGCCACACCCACGGCCAGTGCTGCCTGCTCGCCCGCCGGCTGGTCGAGGCGGGCTCCCGGCTGGTGACGGTCAACTGGCCGGACGACAAGCAGAGCTTCTGGGACACGCACGGGAACAACTTCCCCTCACTGAAAAATCGCCTGATGCCGCCGGCCGACCAGGGGTTCGCCGCCCTGCTCGACGACCTGGACGCCCGCGGCCGGCTCGGGGACACGCTGGTCGTGTGGGTGGGGGAGTTCGGGCGGACGCCGCGGGTCGAGAACGGCGGCCGGCAGCACTGGCCGCAGTGCTACTCGGCCGTCCTGGCCGGGGGCGGGATCCGGGGCGGGGCCGTCTACGGCTCCAGTGACCGGATCGGGGCGTACCCGGCCGAGAACCCTGTGCCCCCGGCCGACCTGACGGCCACCGTCTACCACGCCCTCGGGATCGACCCGGGGATGCCCGTTGCCGACCGGCTCGGGCGGGTGCAGACCCTGACCGAAGGCAAACCGCTACGAGCCCTCTGGGAGTAGTCGGCGGAGCCTGGGGTGTCCTGCCGCCCACCTGCGCCACCCCATCACGTCTTGCACCACGCAGCCTCGGTCACGCCAGCGTCGCTCCCCTGGGGGGAAGGCCCGCTCCGTCCCGTCCCGCCTCGATCCCGGTCGGGGGGAGGGGGAAGCGGCCCTGGATCTGGCCGCAGTCGAGGCAGTAAGCGAAGTGTACGCAGTCCCCGCCGATCCCCAGGTCGCGGGGCAGGTACCGATCAGGCGAGCGCTGCGCTCTTCGGTCACATCACCCGCAGTTTCCATTAGCCGGGTCGCCTGATACATGAACCCGCTGACGGTGTCCCATCCTCCAAGAGGAGTTCACCCCTCCGTTGCAGGACACCGCCATGATCCGCGTCCAGTTGCCCGCGGCCGAGGCCGAACGCCTCGACGCCCTCTTCCGCTCGACCAACGACCGGAAACTCCGGGACCGCCTCCAGATCGTGCTGATGGCCCACCGGGGGCGTCCCCGCCAGGACATCGCCACCGATCTCGGCGTCCACCGCAAGACCGTCACCCGGTGGGCCAACGCCTACCTCGCCGACGGTCTCGACGGGCTGCGGCCCCGCAAGCCCCCGGGCCGACCCGGCAAGATCCCGGCGTCGCTGGCCGACGAGGTCCGCCGGTGGGTGATCGGCGGGCCGGCGGAGCAGGGCCTCGACCGGGCCAACTGGACCCACGAGGAACTGGCCGACCACCTGCTCAAGGCCAATGGCATCCGGACGTCCCGGAGTGCCGTCCAGCGGTTCTGCTCGGCCATCGACATCCGGCTATACCGGCCGACGTACCGCTACCTGCGGGGCGACCCCCAGAAGCAGGCCCGGGCCAGGGAGGAACTGGCCGCGTTGGGAAACGGGCGGCGGCCGGTGAACTCGCCCTGCTGAGTCAGGACGAGGCCCGGTTCCCGATGGTCCCGACCCTGACCGCCACCCTCGGGGTCAAGGGGCACCGGCCGACGGTCGGGACCCGCGATTGCAAGGACCTGCTGTACGTGTTCGCGGTCGTCAACCTGGTCAGTGCGGCGGTTCACGCCAACACGCTGGAAAGCCCGAAAGACGCGAAGAAGCGGACCGGGCTGGGCAAGACCCGTCGGATGCAGGCGGCGTTCGCCGATCACCTCCGTCACGTCGGCCGGATGTGCTCCCGGGAGAAGCACCGGCGGGTGGTGATCCTGATCGACAACGCCCCGCGGTACCGGGGGAAGCCGATCGACGCGGCGATGGCCGACAACCCGCACCTGGAGTTCGAGCGATTACCCAGCTACAGCCCGCATCTCAACCCGATCGAGCGGTTCTGGAAGAAGCGGCGGCGGCGGGCAACGCACAACCGGCTGTTCGACACCCTGGCCGACCTGAAGACCTCACTCCGGGCCAGCCTGAGCTACTTCCAGACCGTCCGCCACAAGGTCAAAAGCATCATCGCGGGGCGACCCAAGCGGAAGACCGCAAAATGAGACAGTCACGCCGGGTGGAATGGCACTTCCGTGAGTTTTGGGTTGGCTCGGCGCAGCCCGGTACGGGGGCACCTACGAGTACCCGAATTCGTCCGTCTTTGGCGGCTCGGCCGCCTGGTCATCGCATCTTCCGCCGG